>CAKUEU010000011.1 GCA_934646865.1 uncultured Collinsella sp.
CGCGCCCACTTTGGCACGCCCGAAGCGCTGCTGGGCTGGCTCGCCGGACAAACAGGCATCGCGCCGGACACCACGCCCCGCCCTACCGAGCAACTGATCGAGCACTTTAGCTGGGACGTCATCCGCAAGCACCGGGAAAACATCACCATAACAGCTGAGTAGACAAACGCCCCGCCTCTTTTTCGGGCCCCATTTTCGACGAGTGCATAATTCCGCGTCTTGTTATGTACGGAATAATTCCGTACAATATTGCAAAGGAGGTTTTTGCCATGCCAACGATTGAGAAACAACGCCGTATGGATCTAAGGCTGACCGAACGTCAACGCCTTACTTACGAGCGCGCCGCGGCCTTGCGCGGGCAAACTCTCACCCAATGGGCCACGGCCCACCTAGACGAGAGCTCCGCACGTGACATCGCAGAGGCGTCAACAACCTATCTTTCCCCTGATGGTTTCGATGCATTTTGCGAAATGCTTGACTCCCCCATGCCCCAAGCCGCAAAAGCGTTGCTTGACCGTAAAGCGGTTTGGGAATGAGCACGTTTACCAAGCCTGTTCAACTCCCTGTTGGTCAAGGCATCGAGGCATTCCACTGTGGAAACACCCTTGTAGACGGATGGGCTAAAAACAGATCGGCCTCAGCGCGGAGAAGAGGATCCGCGGTTATATACGCATCGTATTGCGACGGCGCGGTCGCTGGGTTTTATACGCTGTGTACGCACTCCGTGGCTCGCGAAAATGTTGATGGAGGATGGTTCGTGCGAAACTCCCCCTCCCAAGTTCCCACGGTGTTGCTTGGAATGATGGGGGTCGATGAGAAGTTCAAGGGGCTTGGTCTTGGGGCATCACTGCTCAAAGATGCCATCGAGAATGCCTTGAAAATTTCTGCCCTGGCAGGCGCTCGAGCTTTGATTGTCGACCCAGTAGATGACGAGGCGGCAGCATTCTATGCACATTTTGGCTTTGTCACCCTACCCGGTACCAACCGAATGGCGCTGAAACTCTAGACTGGCAGGCACCATCTCTTCCAGCCGCTAGCATGACTCAAGTTACCCTACAGATAATGGCTATTGTTGAAATGTAGGGTAACTGCCCAAGGCATCGCATGAAGAGTTCTCTATGCCCGCCCCTACGCAACGTCCCAGGGCATGAGCTCGTTGCCCAGGCGGACGATGCGGTCGTAGAGTACGGTGTGGCGCTCTGCCGGGTTGGCATCGCGATGAAAATGCCCGTAGTACCAGCGCTTGTAGTCCAGGCGATCCTCCAACTCGTCAAAAAACGCCGTAAGCCGATCGACGTCGGGACGGTTCCAGCCAGGCGCAGGATAGAGCGTGGGCGAGAGCATGCGCGTGGAGCAGGTGTGAGTGATTACGTAGTCGACCTTCCAGCCCACACTGTCGAGCTTTGCCCGCGCCTCCTCAAAGTTGCGCTCGTCCGGCAGCTCCTGTGGCCACCAGCTGGAATACGGTATGCGGTATTCCTTGTCCACGCTCGTGGCGCCGCCCATGGTAAAGATTGTCGAGCCGTCGAGCTCAAAGACCTCGCCGCGCGTCAGGCGTCGGATGGGCGAGGTGCCCGACAGGCGCTGCGTCAGCCCGCCATGCCACATCTCCATGGGGCGCTCCGCCCAGTGATCGAAGCGCTCGTGGTTGCCGTCGACGAACAGCACCGTGTAGGAGCGCGACTCCAGCCACGCGATATCGGCGCATTCCTCGACAGAGAAATCCCACGGAAAGCCAAAGTCACCGGCGACAATCAGATAGTCGTCGCTCGTCAGGCCATCCCCAAGCTCCCAGTCGCGGAGCTTTTGCATGTCGAGGCCGCCGTGAATGTCGCCCGTCACATAGACTGTCATCGGATCACCACTTCCCTCTTACAGGCTTCGAGCTCGCGCTCAATCTGCCTGTCGCCGGTCTCGTTGACCCACCAGGGCCATTTCACCCGGCCGCACGGCTCGTCGACTTCGGCGAACCATTCCTTCAGCTCGTCCAAGCTCACCGGCGCATAGTCATTGGCATCCACACCCACGTCAAAGCGCAGCAGCCCCTGCTTGCGGTTGAACTCGTTGTACGCACCTCCGCTGCTGTGGATGTGCCCGTGGAGGTGCCACGATCCATGGTTCATGCCCTGCCAGTCCGCCATCGGGTAGTGGCTGAGCACGATCTTCTGCCCGTCGATCTTGAGCACGCAGATCGGCGGCTCCACGGTGAACGCGCCGGCCACCGCCGGCTGGGTCCAGTCCTTGTCGTGGTTTCCCGGGACGAGGTGGATGCGCCTGCAGGCGATCTGCTTGCGCAGTCTGTACGCATCCTGGGCGGTCATCTTAAAGCTGAAGTCGCCCAGGATGTAGAGCTCATCGTCCGCAGCGACCTTGCCGTTGATGCTATCGACGATGGCGTCGTTCATCTGCCAAATCGTATCCCACGGGCGGTCGGTGAACTTCAGCACGTTCTCATGCCCAAAGTGAGTATCGCTGGTGAACCAGATCATGGGGACCTCCTAACGTTCTTGCTTAGAATAGCTGCTCGTCGTCTCGCCCCGCTCGTCGGCGCGCCGCGCCTCAATCGGCACGATATCTTGGTAGATAAGGCGATGCTTGTCATCGCGCCATTCATCGTCGTGGTAATGGCCAAAGAACCAAGTACAGTAGTCGAGCCGCCCGTCGAGCTCGCCCAAAAAGTTCTGCAGCGAATCATCGTAGAACTCGCGGTTGCACTCCATGCACAGCTCGTCAGCCAGATCGACCGGGGCCTCGTGAGTCACCACATAGTCGACCTTCCAGCCCACGCGATCGAGCGAAGCGCGACAATGCTCCATATCGCTCTCGCTCGGCATTTCCTCGGGCCACCAGGTCTTTCCCTCCTGGCGCCACTGTTTGTCGTGGCTCGCGGCGCCGCCCATGGCAAGGACCGTGGTCCCCGCAATGTCGAATACCTCGCCGCGCATCAGATGGAGCACGTGCGGACGCGCCTCGTGGACGAGACCGCCGTTCCATTCCCGCACCGGCAGCTCCGCCAACAGATGGTGATTCTCGTGGTTGCCATCGACAAAACACGTGGTCCAGGACTTAGACTCAAACCAGTCGAGCCAGTATTTGTCGGTGTTCAAGCCACTCCATATAAAGCCAAAGTCACCGGCCACGATCACCACGTCGTCGCGCGTCAGCATTCGGCCCAGCGGCCAGCTGCGCGATGAGAAGCGGCTCGCCCCGTATTCGGCAATACCGTGAACGTCTCCGGTAACAAAAATGGACATCGCATATCACCTCCGCGCCGTTCAACCCCGGACAAATCAATAGCAGAAATCGTGGGCCGAACCCGGCAGTCGCATCCCTTAGGGCTTACCCCTCGTTTTTCCATCCAAACGGGTCAAGCACCCAAAAGATCAGATCGAGCACGCCGCCGGTCACCATGGCGGCGGCGAGGGCGAAGCAAACATGCAGATAACTCGCGCTTCGAAGCGCGTCGAGCGGCCCAAAAGCGGCGATCAGTCCAACCGCCGCGCCGGCAATGCACAGCGCGAGGCACGGCCCCGCGTCCTTTACGCCCTTCTTTACGAGATGCTTTGCGTTGTCACTCATCGATATCGAGCTCCTTAGAGGGTCGTTGCTTACGTTCATACCGCCTCGGCAGAGCAGGACGGCAGGATAAGTCTCCCACGCCGTGCGGACACGTTTTAGTTACCCTACAATTAGCTGTGTTTGCTAAAATGTAGGGTAACTATTCGGAAGGGAGGCCATATGTCCGTCTTGGAAGATGTCCTCGAAGAGGAATACGCCCGCTCAAGCCGCCTCTTGGCCCTCATGGAGCAGGAAATCGGCCTCCTTCCAAAGGGCAGCATCCGCATGCGAAACATAAAGGGCCACGAATACTGCTATCTCAACTATCGAGTCGGGGACAAAGTCAGAACCGACTATGTCCCTGCTGCAGACGTTGATGAGCTGCGAGCCAAAATCGAACGCCGAAGAGCTCTTGCGGCCGCCATCAAAGAGCAAAAGCAATCTCAAAAGCAAATCGTACGTGCGTTGGGAAGGGTGCCGAATGTTGACTGAGCAGCAACAGGCCTTCTTAAAAGTACTTGACTTAGTCGAAGAAGCGGGATGTATAGACCATGTTGTTCTGGTCGGATCGTGGGCGGAATTTGCCTATAGAGAAGCTGAAGTTCTGCATGACTTTTGCCCAAATATTAAGACGATGGATGTCGACTTTCTTGTCCGAAACCTACGACGCCCCAACCCAGCGGCGCGCCTGACCGCCCTCGCAAAAGAACGAGGCTTCTTTGTAGAATCAGATCGCATGACTGGAACAACAAAGTTGCTAGATATCACCGGCCTTGAAGTTGAGTTTCTCATCGGGAAAATGGGTGCTGGAAAGGAACCCGCTCTCAAGACGAACATCGGGGTGACGGCCCAGGCGCTATGGCATATGGACGTCATTTTGAAAAACACCATGAGCATTCGCTGCTTGAACCACATTGTGACCGTTCCAGCCCCTGAGGCCTATGCGATTCACAAGATGATAATCAATGGCGAACGGGGCAAAAAAGCCGAAAAAGATGCTCGTGCCGTGAATAACTTACTCCCGCTGCTGAACGAGGAAAAGCTGACAAAAACGTTCGGCTCACTTTCTAAAAAGGAAAAAGCGAGAGTCCGTACGTTTGCAGAAACTCATGGCGTTGCGGCACGTATCTTGGGAAGCATCTAAGCCGTTGGCGGGCAACATACTGGGCAGGGCGTCTTGCCTCGTTTGAGTGCCGTTGTCAGCGGCACGCTTGTTCTAATGGCGTTTTGAGGAAGGCTTTTGCAGCCCGAAGCGCGGTGATAGATCTTGCCGTTCTTGGTGACGATTACCTTGATTTTTGAGGCATCCGCGCTGCGGGGCTTGCTCGACACGGCTGCCTTTTGGCGAACTGGCACCGGCTGTCGATACCTCCCTCTCAAAAAACCCGAATCTCGGAATCGGTTGATGTAGCCGTCGAAGCATCCGTCGAACAGCAGACCCGTTGCCAGGCCCGCCATGAATCCGCAGGCAATCGCAGCTTCTCCTCTAATCTGCATGCGCTCCTCCTTAATCACCTTTCGAAGTCATAAAACACGGCGCACGCCGCGGTCCCTTACCCCTGCGGCGCGCGCCGAAAATGATCCGTTTTCCTCCGTCCCTAACGGATCGATTGGCGACGCTTATCGGACAGGAAGACACCGGCGGCTACCAGGACCGTGCCGCCGATCACGAAGGTCTCGCCCAGCAGGTTGGACGTGTCGCCCGTGGCGGGCATCGTCGTCTGCTGCGTGGTAACCTCGGACACCGAGGCCGCATGCTTGGCCTGATACGTCACCTGCGTTGTGGGCTGAGTCTGGATCTGGGTGGCAGCGCGCTCGGCGGCTTCCTGGCGCGCAATCTCGGCGTTGAGCTCGGCGATGGCGCCGTCAAGCTCGGCCTTGGCGGTGTTGTAGTCACCGAGCGCCTCCCAGTAGGTCGGGGCCACGGCCTCGGTTGCGGCGACAGCGGCATCAAGCTCGGCCTTCGCCGCCACGACACGCTCGGCGGCATCATGAGCCGCAGCGATCTTAGCGTTGAGCGCCTCGTCCGCATCGTCGGCCTGACCGTTGGCGATGGCGTCGACAAGGTCGATTCCACGCAGGCGAGCAACAGCAGCAGAAGAAGCATCGCGAGCAGCGATCGCATCCGCAACAGCGTCAGCAGCCGCGCCGACGCCAGACTCGGCATCGGTCAAAGCCGAAGCAGCAGTATCGAGAGCATCGTCGGCAGCCGCCTTGTCCTCCGTCGCCTGAGCAAGCGCCGCGGCGGCGTCACGCAGCTGAGCCGCACGAGCAGCAGCCGCATCGGACTTGGCTTGCGCCGTGGTCACGGCTGCGTCGGCATCTGACGCTGCGCCCCGAGCAGCAACAAGCTCGTCCTGGGCAGCAGCAACATCGGCTCCCGCCTGGTCCGCCACGCCCTGGGCAGCATCCAGCGCAGCCTGAGCCTCGGCCTGAGCAGCACGAACGTCCGCGAGCGCCGAAGAAGCCGCATCAAACGCACGCTGAGCAGCGGCAACGTCGGCCGAGTACGCAGCCAGCTCGCCCTGAGCAGCGGCAAGCGCGCCCTCCTTGTCGCCAACACTTGCGCGAGCAGCATCCAGCGCACGCTGGGCGGCAGCAGCCTTGTCCTTGGCGACATCGAGCGCACCGGACTTGGCGGCAACAACGCCCTGCGCCGCGGCAACCGAAGCGTTGGCCGCGTTCAGATCGGCGCGAGCATCGCTCACGGCACGCGCGGCGACCTCGGCCGCCGCCTGCTTTTCCCCCACGGCAGCCTGGGTATCCGAGACCCCAGCCGCGGCGGCGTCAACATCAGCGGCAGCGGTATCGACCTGCGCCTGCTTCGCAGCAGCCACCTGCGATGCAGCATTCACCTCATTGCCAGCGGCGGCAGCCACGCCCTGAGCAGCAGCGAGCTCCTGACGAGCCGCGTCCACACCTTGCCCAGGATTTGCCAGGGAGTCGCACCAGGCGTTTAGCGCGGCCTCGTACTCAGCGACCGTCATAGGGTTGTCGGAATACGCCTTGTACCAGTTACCGGACATATTGAATGTCTGCGCCTGCGTGCTCCAGCGATTCATCGTTCCGCGCGTGCAAACGCCCATGCCCGTCACGGTGTAATCGGGATTAATCACATTCATGTAGTGACCGACCGTCTGCACGCGTCCGCCATACGCAGCCACGTAGCGATTGATTTCGCTGCCATGTTGCCTATAGAAATCGAAAGCAGCTTTTCCCGTAAGACCCGTCGCCCCCAGCGTAGCCGCGGCGCGATCAAAGACGACTTTTTCTTCATCGACCCACTGAACAAACGGATTGCTTCCAAAGTTCCAAGCCACGTTTTCGCCCACGTTGAACTGCTGGGCATGGGCAACCTGAATGTCCGAGAAGTTCGCATCGGCGATGGCAGTCGCCATCATGTTATACGTCACCTTGAGCTCGTTCAGACCAACGCTCTTACGGTACTCGTTGCATGCCTTAAGCCACACAATCGCCTGCTTCATGTTGGTCAGGCTCGTCGCGTCGACCTCCTCGCCCACCTTGGTAAGGCTGGCGTATTTGCAGTTGAGAATCAGGTTCGCGGCGTCATCGGCGCCCACGCTCTTAAAGAACGCGATGGCGCCCTGGCGGTAGTTTTCCGTCGAGGCGTTCGCCGTAGCCTGGGCAGCGTCGAGCTTGGCCTGCGCCTGGGCAACAGCCTGGTCGGCCTGCTGCTTCTGAGCCTTCGCCTGGTCCAGTGCCTTGTCGGCGGCATCCTTCTCGTCCTTGGCAGCCGAGAGCTTGGCCTGAGCGTCGGCCAGCGCCGCAAGCGCATTGGCATGCTCGGCCTTGGCCTGGTCAACAGCGGCGTTTGCCGCGGTCGCAGCAGCCGTGGCAGCGTCCAATTTGGACTGAGCGTCAGCCGCAGTCTGCTGCTGGACGGCAAAAGCCTGCTGAGCAGCCTGTGCCTCGCCCTCGACAGTCGCTACTTCCTGCGAGGCGGCGGCGAGCTCGCCCTCGCGCTGAGCCTGCACAGCCTTGGCAGCGTCCAGTGCGGTGGCGGCGGCATCCACCTTGGCCTTGGCGGCCTCGTACTCCGGGCCCGCAGCGCCCTGCTCGGCGCGGTCGAGATCGGCCTTGGCAGCATCGTAGGCTGCCTGCGCGGCATTCACGTCCACATCGGCCCCGTCCTTTGCCTGCTGAGCTGCCAAAAGCTTGCCCTGCACGTCCTGCTGTTTTGCCGCGGCGGCATCAACGCCAGCCTGGGCATCCGAAAGCCTGACCTGCGCGTCGGCAGCCTGCTGCTTTGCCTGCGCCAACGCGGCCGCAGCTTGCTCCGCAGCGGCCTGAGCTGCAGCAACGGCTTCGGGCGTGGCGTCGGCAGCAGCAGCCTGCGCAGCCTCGAGCGCCGTCTGGGCATCGTCGGCGGCCTTCTGGGCAGCGGACAGGGCTTCGCCCTTATCCGTCAGATCCTTCTTTGCGGCATCGAGTGCGGCCTGAGCGTCCTCGAGCGTTTTTACATCCGCATCAGCCTTGACCTGCGCGGCGCCCATTTGCTGCTCCAGCTCGGCCGAAGCCGCGGAAGTAGCGGCATCGTTTGCGCCACGGGCTGCATCGTAGGCGCTCTGAGCCTGCTGCTGGTTGGCGGTAGCTGCGTCGTAAGGAGCGGCAGCTGCATCCAGATCGGCCTTGGCGGCGGCTGCCTTGGCGCGCGCCGCATCGACCGCAGCCCGCAGATTGGCGACCTTCTGCGCCGCCGACACTGCACCCGCGCCGGCACCGGCAGCAGCCGCGCTCGCCAGCGGCGACATCACCGCAGCCGGCTTGACCGCGGCATCGATGCCACTCGCGCTCTGTGCCACCGCAGCCAGCGGGGACAGCAGCGACCCGCCCGTCATGGCGATAGTCGCCGCAGCAACCGTCGCCACGCGCCCGGCAGCCTTGGCCTTGCCCGCAACGCCATCGTTGTTGTTCTTGTTCATGTTCTTGCTCATTGCCGATTCCTTTCCACGATGAGCTGATGTTTGACACACATAGTCAATCCAACGTGTCCCGCTAAAAAGAGGTGATAACGGGGTAATTAAAACGAGGGAGTGAGGGTGCGGGAGACCCGGCACTACCAAATGCCAAGTTCCCGTTCGTATTCGCGCTCAATGTCCTTCTGATACTCAAGTTCTTCGCCGCTAAGCATCGCGTCACTCCATTCGTTCCAGTAGTTCTGGGCATTAGAGCTGAGATAGCTGGCGCAGATATGCTTAAGATCAATTGGCTCGGTATTGTCGTTGTTAAAGAGAGAATTACTGGTATTCACGCTACTTGTCCAATCTACATAAACTAAAGTTGCAAAGCTTGGTCTCCTCTGAGACCCCATCTCAAACGCTATGGCTGCAGTATATGCGCTTCTGTTGTATCGTGCAAGAACAATTTTATATTTCTAGCGCATATAACGAATATGTCTCCTCACGAACGAACAGCACTTTCCCCCGCCGCGCCCTCACGCGCAGCGCACTCGTTGAGATACTTAACTGGAATCGGCCATACGGACGGAGCCTTATAGCGCGAAAGACCCATGTTGGCCAGCTGGACCAACAACTCGGACAAATCATCGCCATCGAGCACCTCAATCGACCGCACGTGAATCGCAGTTGCCATATCCTCCTGGGTGCCGTTGTTGACACCCACAAAATAGCAAGTCTTGCCCGCGCGCTCGAACGTTCCAATGCCGTAATAAGGCGAGTTGTAGCTCTCGAAATACCCCTTCTTACGCCCTGCCTTGCCTGTGAGCTGATGATCGCTCACCAAGGCCATAAAGCTGTTGGAAAACGTCGTCAGTCCCGTATCCCGCACGCGCGCAAGCATAGACCTCCCGTCCGCATGCACGTCAAAGACATAGGCGCCCTTATCAAGCTTGCCGTCCGTGGTCAGTAAATCGAGCCCCATCTCGTCCTCAGGACCATCCTCCGCCGAATGTGAGGCATAGCGTATGCTCCCATCCGCGCCAATCGCCAATGTAGCGATACGCGAATCTAGCTCAATCTTGCCCTTCTCTTTGTGCGGCACATCGACTAAGCCACACACCGTCACCGACTCAATACCCAAAGCGTCAAGGTCAAACGCCGTCACCCGCCCGTCAACAACATCCTGTTTCACCAGCAGCTCTTTAAGCATGGCACCCAGGATTGCCTCTCGCGCGTTGCGATCCTTTTGTTTTGACGTCGCCTTAAACAACGGCTCGCACACATCCGGCGTCACGTGCTGTTCCACCACGCCGGCATGCAAGGCATAGCCGTCATCATCGGCAACTTCATTGGGCACAACGACAAGGTTCAGCGCCCGCGAATCAACGATCCTTCCGCCATACGATGCGCGAACGCCCCACGAGGAATCGTTAAGTCGATCGGCCAGTCGGCGCGCCACTTCGGCAAGTCCATTACGCGCAAACGACACCGCGATTCGCTGCCCCGCCATGCGCTCCGCAACCACGCGAGCGTATTCATCACCCTTGAGCACCTCGTAGAAACTCTTGCGCGGATATTCCATGAGCGTCACCCGGGCGAAGTCGCTGTAGCGGCGTTCGAGAATCTGCAGCTCTCGATACAGAATGCCCTTCTTGGTATAGGCGACTTTGTCCGCCTGGGCCGAGAACGTCAGATCGCGACGCTTGGACGGCTTGTCGCCCCTGGCGCGACGCAGGATGTACTCGTCCTTTTGTTCATGGGCAAGCACCATCGTCGCCACAGGCGATAGCCTGTAGCCCACTTGGCTCTTAATCTTTTCGAGCTCTTTCTCGTCACCTTGTGCCCTGCCAATAAGCACACGGCGCTTGGTAAACGTCCGAATCTTAAGATCGAAGGTGCAATCCTCATCGATAACGATTTCAACCGTTTCGATCTTGGCAGGTCCCCTTCCATCGCTTTCGACAGCATCGCGGCAAGCACCCTTGGCGCTAATGACATACAGGTGTCCGGTGTCATTGGGAACCTCGTCCTCAATCCCCTCAAACTGAGAGCAGGAGTTGAACAGCAAACGGAGCGCAACGTAATCGTCCAACTCATTCCAATTAGTTTTAATCGGAACCACCTGCTCCTGATAAAGCGAGGCATTGAGATCGCCCGTCTGCACGCCCGCTTTGACCATCAGAAAGACGCGGTTGTCTGCAAGCTGTGTGAGCGCGACGACCTTGCCCGTCTGGCACACATCGGCCATAAAGTTGGCCACGGCATGCTTACCAGCATCGCCCACGTTGCACCAAAAGACCGAGTAGCGCTCCTCGGCAGCAGCGGCATCGAGCTGCAGCTTAAACTCAGATACGGCAATGTCTCCCAGACCACACGACTGGTTATGCTTCGATTGCACGATGAACCGCCTCCATCATCTCCAGATTGATTGCACCGTCAACGGCCATATAAGGAACGGAGAACACAGCCCCCTCGGCATCGAGTGCCTTAGGCACGCACTCAAGCGCTGCCTCATCAGCCAAAACGTTGACGATTAGCAGGCGTTTCGCCCCAACCTTTTGAGCCTTGGCCCTAAAGCGCTCGGCATCCGACGCCTCGCGACCGTCGCGAACATAAGCGATATAGGCGCCGATGCGATAGTGCTTAAAGTCGATCCACACCCCAGTCTTGTTGCCGGCGGCATCGAGCACCTCAAAGTCGCCGCCTGTCTCGGCATGGGCAGCATCGCCACGCGTAAGCGAGTAGCGACCGTCGTAATACGCCTCAAAGATTGCTCTACCAGCAGATTCACCCAGCTCTCCCAGATACACTGCCTGAAACATATAGGGCGTCATGTGCGCTGTCGCCGCTGGCTGCAGTGCCGTGGGCACCCCGTCGCGCGACCAGCGCTCGCGCACCTCGCGAATCGAAAGCAACTCGGGCACACGCGCCGCAGCCTGGCTTACCTGGCGAACCGTCGCGCCCTTTAGCCCCTTGTCGCAGCGGCAGGAATCCTCCAGACGAGCGGCAATCTGCTCGACGGGCTCACCGTCATAGCGGGGAAACTCAAAATGCGGCACCTTGCATACCCCGCCTTCTGCATAGGCATAGCCACTTGTGGCCTACGGCATATGCAATGCGGTGCTTCGGCGCGCCGGATAGCTTGCAAGGTCTTCCCACGACAGGCAAAAATGATGCAGATAAAAGTCGCGCTCGCTATCAAAGGCGGCGAGGTCCTCCTCCCTGGCATTAAGCGAGGTAACTTTCCACGCCAGCTTCTCGTGCTTTTGCTTGGCAAGGTTGTTCCTAAAGGCAGCAAGATTCTGCTGCTTGGCGATAGCAAGGTCCTTGTCGTCCGCCATGTGGTTGTTGACCGCCGCGCACGCACCGACCACCTGCTCAAGCTCGTAGCCCATCGGCAAATCATGCAAAAATGAGAAGTTGCAATCGTTCGGAATCTCGCGGTCGAGCATCACCTGCACACGGGGCATCTTTACGCTCGTGCGCATCAAACGGCCCACAGCCTGCGCAACAATACGAGCACCTTCGACCTGATAAGAGGTGGTATTGCGAACTGGCAGACCCTGTTTGGCGCCAGACAGCAACAGTCGTACGTTATGTCGTTTCTTGGTAAACGGAACCTCGCCGCGCGCCACCAGCTCCTCCTGCTCAACGACGCCCGTCAACGCCTGCTGAACAAACTTGTCAGAGCTGATCTCGACTCCCCACGTCAAACGGCTCGTAGGCGACTCAATGTACAGAAAGTCGAGGTCCATCTTGGGACGGCGCTCGTCACTCTCAAAACCGCAATCAACCTGTCGCACCGTGCGGCACAGGCTTTCAGGCACCTTGTATTTAAGGTTTTTGGAAAAACCGCCCGCCGACAGGTTAATGAACATCAAGGTCGGTTGACCCAGCTCGAGACGCTCTTGAGCACAACCCCAACCGGTGTCCCACTCAGCAGCGTTAAAGCATGGCACCATAGCCTTGGCAGCCTTGAGCGATTCCTCGTACGACATCACGGGACACTTGACGTTTCTGATCACCAGCTCGGCAACCACCTCACGGGCAAGATCCAACGCCAGGCTATTAAAGTCCGTATGATTTCCCATATGGCGCGTAGTAAATACGGCTCCCGCCTGTTGCTCGTTACGCGCCACACCACGCGCCCAAGCGCTCACGGCAACAAGCGTCTTGCTTAGGCGCTTCAGTTCAAACTCGATACTCTTGGCATCGCTCGTGCCCACCCTGTCAGCAATCTTTCGACGCAGGCGCACCGCAAGGCCCTCGCTCACGCCGATTCCGTCAAAGAACTGCATCGCCTGCTCGTACACCTCGTCGGGCGACACGATGATGCCGCCAAAGGTGCCACCCGCCAGCGCGGCCATACCAGCGATCTCCTTAGACTCATCCACCCAGGCAACATCGACGTCGTACGCTTTCGCAGCCTGTTTGTTAAACAGCTTGGTCTGCCGCACAATCTCCTTATTGAGCTCGTCGATCCAGGCATCCTTGCGAACCGCGCCATGAACCTCGTCAAGGTAATCTAGGTTGAAGTTTTTAACAGTCGGCGCGCTCCAAGTTGCGCTCATGCACACGCAGGGCGCTTTGGCGGCAATCGAGGCCAAGTACGCCTCGGGCATGCGCTCAATGCCATGGCTGGTTAGATACGTGGTAAACATATGCTCGATGGTGGTTTCCATCACCAGATAATCAACGCCACGCGCGTACATCGAGTCGTCCGCAGCGTCAATGTCGTCGTTCTTGCGGTCCTTAAAGAACAGCGCCAGCATCAACGAATTCCAAAAATATTTCTCACTGGTCTGGTCGTTCCTAATACCCAGAGCATCGATGATATTCTTGCGCGAAAGATCGTCCTTATACGAAAGACCCCCGTAGTACAGGCTGTCCATAAGGGTGACGCAACGGGCGAGATGACCCACCACCATCCTGACCAGACCACGTGCACGACGCACCGCTTTGTTGACGGTTTGCTGCCCATTCACCCCATGAGCGGTAATCATATTGCGGGTTCCGTGCTCATTGAGCTTGTAGCACAACGGGTTCGCCGAGTTGTCGCCCACCGAGATATCATCGCTGCCAAACAGGTGTCGGCCGGAGAGCTGTTCTTCTTTCGCCTCGTCAGACAACGCAAAAGGCGGACGTAGTTTCATTTCCTTAATACAAGAGGCAAGTGCCTTTTGAATTTTCTTGGCATCCTTGGCGATTTCTTCGGCAGCATCCTCTACGCTCGCTCGCGAAACCCTGTTCCTCTCGGCATTCGACCCCTTGTGATCGCCCGATATGGAAGCGTGCGTGTAGACCGCCATCCATTGATCTCGATTTCCTAGCAGCAAGGGGTCCACCACGCCGCCGTTAAAATAGCGATCGAGAATACGCAGTACCTCGTCCGGTTGGAACGTCACGGGATCATCAGTCAACGTCGACAACATATCGGACTTCATATGATCGATTTCGTCAAAGATAAACATGCCCTTCTCGGCATCTGACGCATTAAAGAGCACAACGCCCGCACCGGTCACCGTATCGATTCTATTGACGAGCTTTTGAGGTGTGCATGCAATTACGTGCGGCATGTTCTTATCGTTGAGAAGCGCAGATGGCCAAATCTTGGGGATTACCTCCATGCCGCGCGTGATGTTCTTGAGCTCGCGACTCACGGCCCAGCGCAGACCTGCATCGGCCAACGACAGCTTGTCCTCCAGGCCGGGGGTCAGACGATCCGCAACGCTACCCAGACGTTTTCTTGTGTCACGAATGTGCAGAAGGTCCTCGGCGACCTCCATAAGGTTGCGCCACGCCCTCTTAATGACGCGATGAGAGATCTCGTCATCCGCGTCGATGGGACACGGGATTTCGCGCACGCCCACGAAGCCCTTGCCACGCGTATCCTCGATCCAATGCAGAACGCTCTCCCCCGCACGCGGAAGATCGAACACCATGCGCTCCGCATCTTTGGGATCCATGCCCTGGTCAACCAGCAATTTACGAACGTTTGCAACGTAGTTGTCGCGGTTGTCCTTGCCCGGAACCACAAACACCAGGTAGCGTCGACCCGGGCACTTGTTAAAGCAGCCCGACTCATCCCAACCGCCGGCGATCAGATCCGCCGTAACCTGCTCGGCCGTATAGTTTTTGCCCGAACCCGTCGAAGCGCCCAAAAAGTACAGGCCGTTGTTGTCCTGGTCCTCGGCGTTGTCCGGGTCCTTGGGGACAAACAGCACGCGCTCAAAAAACTCGCGCATCGCCTTCTGGCGTGCGAGATAGGGGGCGAGCTCCTTATCGTCCTCAGACGACTGATTCGATTGACAGCTAAGATCCCACGTAGCCATGGTCAAACCTCCGATTTAGTTGTTGCATGTGTTGAATACCATCCCGTGCGGACAAAAACTCACGCAGGGCAGTTATGGCGACGGCATCAGCGCCGCCTGAAGAAAGATAACGTCCAGCAACTACTTGCACGAGGCAAGCAGGTCCTTAATGTCGTGTTCCAGCGCCGCATGCTCTTTGTCATCGATCGCCGCAAGGGCAACACGCATTAGGGATGCGTCGGCCGCAAGCTCCCGAACCTCATCGATGTGTTCGTTAAAGCGATCATAAATCTTCAGAGCCTCCCTGGCAGCCGCGTACTGCCACTCTGCCAACGAAGGCTTTGCAGATTTGCTATCGGCATCGATCCGCTCGCTAAGCCCCTGAAAACCATTGCCCGTAGTCGCGCCGTTCATAATCACATCAAGAGGGCTTAACTGGCTCGCATTCGACTCCTTGTACGTCAGCCTAACAAGCGTAAGCGCGTAGGCAAGGTTTCGATACTCATCATGACCAGCATAGAACACATCGTGATAGCAGATACATACCCTAAGCAGCTCTTGGGCAGCAAAGCGCTCCAGGCCGTCAAACGGAATCCCGCCGAGCAGCACCTCAGCAAGAAAGGGAAGCTTACCATCCCGTACAATCTTGTCGAGCGCCGGGGCATCCACCAATTCCGCCAGCCATGCATACTCAGACGGATACGGGATACGATCGCTCTCAATCCAAGCACCTGCCAGCTTTAGGGCCGCTATTTCCTTTTCGCTTAGCCGCGGCAGAAGCATGTCCATCGTTCCTAGTGTTGAGAATCTCGGCTCTGGAGACCGCTCAAACCTCACAGCGAGGCACTCATCGTACGTCACTAAAATCGAACAGGTGATACAGACGTCCTCTACCATGCTCCTCCATGCGCCTATCATAAGGGGGCGCAGCTGGCGGAGCATACCACGTGCACCAGCACCTTCCTTGACCGCGCGCTCCGCCGCAAGACGAACGGCATCCGTGGTGAACTCCATCTTGCCGCCATCGCTCATCATGCTGTTGAACTTGGGCAGGTACTGCTCATACGCAATCTGGATCAGGTCATCCACGCTCAAAGCATTAAAGTTAATCACCGAACCAATGCGTCCGCACAGCTCGGGCATAATGCCCCAAGCTTCAACATCCTCGATAGTCGCGCAGTCCCGCAGCTCGTTCGCCGATTTTTCGGAAATCCCCGCAGCGGCATACGAGGATCCAAAGCCGACTGTGGTTCCGGCATTGCGGTTTAGGCGCTTGCGTACCAAGGAATCCAAGCCCATAAAGGCACCGCCCAAAATGCAGACAACCTGATCGAGATTGATCGTCTTGATCGCCACGCCTTTAGAGTTCTCGCATTCAACACGCATCTTCCCGCCCTCCAGGAGCTTAAGGAACGACTGCGATGGACTAAAACTGGATGCGATGCTATCTCCGTTGCGCTCAGTACGAGCCGCCTTGTCAAACTCGTCAAACAGCACCAGGCAAATCTCACCGGGATTTGCCTCCTGGTAATCCGCGACCTCTGCCAAGCAGTTGCTCATGCTGGCACCGCGCCAGCCCTCGCCCGTCATGCTGGAAACATCAAATACGAACAGCTTGAGCCCTGCAGCGTCTGCCACGACCTTGATGGTATGGGTCTTTCCCGTGCCGGTGGAACCCATCACCAAGATAGCCGCAGGAGAAAGGACCTTATGTGGATCGATGCCACGCGCCAGCATCACACAACGGTTGACCTCAAAGCTCAAGGCCGCCACAAGATCCTCCAGGCTTCCCTCGTGGCCAATAACGCTCTGACGCGTCCGCCCCACCAACCGCGATGGCGTAGTTTGCTTGAGCAATTCCTGATAGTAGCCAACGGCTCGATACCGGCTCTTGATCATGCCCTTTCCTTTCGATGATGCCTTTTCTTCGTATGGCGTAAGCCCAAGCCCCAAATTCCTTACAGCGTCAGCGAGGTCGCCGACTCCAGATAGATCACGTTGCCCGGCTGGGTAAAGACTGGAATGTGATAGAGCAGCCGCAAAATGCCCTGTTTGAGCAGCGGGAACAGCGTGGGATGCAGCATTTCGTACATCAGGGTGCCCGCCATAAGAGCGATGAGCACGGCGAGCAGCAGCACCTTTTGAGCGTTAGAGATTTCAGGCATGTCGTTCCTTTCTTTGCGAGATATTTGGATTGCGTTGTGGGTTAGCGGCTCGCAGCGATAGCGATCCCAATAAGTCCGATAACTACGGGAACGGCAGCAGAAATGAACAGGATGCCGGCAAAAAGACCCACCACCAGCGCACACGCCAAGATGGCCAGCGTAGTAGGCACAAGCGCAATCACAGGAGTAAGCATGCAGGCGGACGCAAAGCGAAGCCCATGCATCTGGTGCCCGCTGGGGAATAAGCCGTTGATGACACCTTCGACGATGCGCCACTCGACAACCGCTCCGATGGTTAGGGCAACCGCCCAAAGCAGGTAATCGTTAGCTCGGGAATCCGCAGCCATCTTTCCGGTAATGCCTGCCCACCAATCAAATACGGCGGCATAGCCCAGCAAGCAGACGATCGCGCAGACGATGGATGCGAGTGCGCCCATGTCCTCAATTGCTTTGATGAGCTCGCACATGTCGGAATCGGAGTCTCCTGTTAACAGCACGAACCATTTATGAGCAAGCGCCGCAACGACCGTCACACCCAGCACAACCCAGTACACCCTAAACGCCGCCAAGCGCCACGAGTGGAGCGGAATCACCGTGTTCTCTGCACTGATCTCGAACATGAAGCCGCCGAGCCACGTCGTCAGCAAGCACATCACGTCGACCGCGAGCACGTAAAGAATCGCCGCAATAAGTGTTTGCAGAATCGTGCCAATAATATTCATCGCAGTCGGCTTCTTAGGAGCGTCCATCTCGATTCTGTACATGTCATATCCGTTCATTACCTGTCCTTTCTATCTTACTATAAGCAATAGTCATATTCTGTCGTTGTTAGATACAATAGTCGGATATCTATATCCGGCGTAAGGTACCATCAACGAGATAGTACCCGAAGGACGCAACTACAAACACGAGGACTTCGAAAAACTTGATTAAGATTTTTAAATCTGATTTAGTTTTGCAACCGACGCCCTTGTAAACTAAGAACAGTTAAGTTGCGATGGGCCGGTCAGCAAGCCGCGCAATATGAGGAATACGCAGGAGGTGCGCATGCTTAAAACTAAAGCTGAGCTTGCAACTCTTCACCTAAACGAAGATCTCAAGCCATATATGAGCCGATATCTATCGGATCTTGTGTCCCATATGGTCGAGAAATATCAGCCTTTGTCGGGAACGAAGAGGCTCATTGAGCTGTGCTGCCGCGATTTCGAGTTCTCGAGCGAGCATGTCGATGGCCCCTCGTGGTCTGTTTTGGGAATTAACTCCAAACGTCCCTCAACCGCCTCATTTGAGTCCGAGGACCGTGCTTACAACGAAGTGACTGGCGAATGGGATCGCGTGCCCGTCTACGTTTGCAAAAACCAAATCGAAGTCCCAACGACGACGTTTACCGCCGTCGAAGAGGACATCTTTTTACACGACTATGAACAGGGCACTGCCCCTCGCACTTACGAGTCGATGCTCGTTTACTGCAGGCCTCCCGAGTTACGGCCGCTGTCTCAATTTCCGACATCCCTCGAAGTGGCAAATGTCAGAGTTCGGGATTTCCTCAGAACGCGCGCGGCGCAGCAGCAGTGCAGCGCGCATATCCCCATCCCGCTTTCTGTCACTGAGTGGTACTACATCTTTCTTGCGGCATCTATTGCCTGTTCCCGGCCCAACGCCACGGCTGTAATCCAAATATCAGACCGCCTGTTCAATCTCGCGCGAGCCGTAGACGGCCGCCGACTCCTTTGCGACCTCGGCCTGCTAAGGGGCATTGTGCTTCTTCCCAACACCATCGCCAAAAAGGCCGAGGGCCGCGCACTGCTCTTTATTGGCGACGGCAAGCCCAATGCCCCGTATTTCCTTTTTGACGGCAGAGGCTTTGACAACAAACAGATGACCGATGAGCTTTTGCACCAGCTCCTCGATTCCATCGACCGAGCCTACAGCGATCTAAACAATCCAGCCTATTGGCACCAGCTCGAGGATCAGGGCAACGGCATCTATCCCCTATTGCCCAATACAAAAAGCGGATCGTTCGAAGAGGGAATGTTCGTCCCCCTTGGGTCGTTGGCGCCAATCTATCGCGGCGCCACCCGCAGTGTTGTCACCAAGCTGCCCGAATCAGCTCCGACAGACAGTTACCAGCAGCATGATTGCTACTACCTTTCGCTCAAGCATCTTCATGACGGCGCAATCATTGCCGCAGAAGACGTACTCGAATGCGTCCCTGATACAGACATCTACGATGTAAGCCTTGTAGACTACGATGCTTTTAGGAAGACCAAGCCGATCGACGCCCGCGAGACGAGCCTTCTCATATCGCGCGTCGGTCCTCCGTTCAAACTTGCCCTCATTACGCCGGGCCACTTTTCCGTTGGCTCCGAGCATCCTCTAGAGCGCGGGCTCTTATTTGAGAGCATTGTTCCTTGCGACGCTATGTTCTGCGCCATCTTCGAAGACGAGCTACTTGCCCGGTTTGTCCTGGCATACCTGTCATCCGGCGAGGGTCAGAAGAAACTGGCAGACACCTCGCACGGAGACGCGCTCGTGCAGCTCGCGCCCAAAGACCTCCGAAGCATGACCGTACCCGTTCCCAGCCAAGCGGAACAGGAGCGCTACGCACGTGAGTACGCAGCAAAACAGCGCGCCTACGAGGATGCCCTTAAGCAGGCAGACCATTACGCCGCTAGCAAGGGAACGATGTAGCGTCCGAGGCTGGCAGGCCGTCCGGACTTTTGTCCGACGGCCTGCCAATCAGATGCGACACTCAACGCAGTGGCTAAAGATTGTCATCAGTCTTCGAACTGGTCTTAGCGTTTTCTTCGTCCGCGATCAGGTCCCTAACCGTTATATGCGCACTGTACGTAGCGTCCTCGATCTTTTCCAAAACCTCGGGGTCATGAGTACCCCAAGTTTCTTTGAGGACACGAACCAGCCCCCAGGCAGCACTGAGCAGGACATCGACGTGCTTTAGATCCAAATGGTCAATCGTAAAGGGACAGTATTCGCGCTCCAGCAGATAGATGTCAACGGCGTAAATCGCCTCAACCACGTACGTCTCAAGATCGGGATGGGGATGGAGGGCGCACAGCGCCTTTAGTGGATCAGTCGACTCAATCCAATACAGCGTAGTCGCACCCTCGCACTCCTCGAGCGGATAACGCTCAACTGCCTTCTCCCAACTTTCATACCAAGGGTCAGCATCGCCGTCCGTCATTGATTTGCAAAGATCAATCGCCGCGGAAACAGTCGCGCACGAATACCTACAACTGGCAGCTTCCTTAAACTCATCATTCAGCTTGTCATCGCCAAAAAGAGTTGCCTCCATGATCAGGAACGGACCATCAGCGTCCTTAATACTCATGGGAAAGTTGTTGCCTTCGCTGTCCGGGAACATTTTGTCTCCAATCAACCGTCTTATTTATTTAGCTTAAGCCGCCGTGCGGACATGTTTGGCACCTATGCCAAACATGTCCGCGAGCAGAGGCCCTCTTTATTTCTTCGAGCTAGCCGAAACGCAACCAATGCAGAGAGGGATAAAGATGATGACGAGCACAATGCCCCAGGCGGTTAATGCGGTCGTAATGATGGATGCGATAGCGCTAGCGATGCCATATCCAAAAATCAACGATGCCGCGCAGGCAAGCATCTCGGCACCATACAGCAGCACCATGTTTGAGCTTGCGCGGTCCAGCAAGGAATCCGCGCGGCCGAACCATGCGATAAGAGCCTTGTCGCCACGATAGCGCCCAGGACCTTTGAGCTCATACCATTTGACAATGCACGCCAGAACGCATCCGGAAACAAGCGCAATCGATGTCACCATGAGGAAAAGGCCTACGATCATGAGGAGTTTGTCTCCCGTGGCCCCGCCGTCGATATAGCATTCAAACCCACGACACACGGCAAGCACAGCCAAAAGTGAACAAGCGCTCAGCGAGCCAAAGCGGCGCGACATCCGCCCGCAAAACGCAGGCGCCTTGCAATTGCATCCAACACCTGCGCAGAGGCACCAAATGGCATGATAAACGAGATACAGAGCAACAAGCACGGCTGCGACCATCGATACCAGGTCGAGCGTCCCCATTCCTGACACAATATCCTCCGCCGTTGGAGCGTCGTAGGGATGGTCGAACAGGTCAGGCGTGAACATCGGAATCTCACCTTTCCAGATGTACGACGGTGCAGTAAAGGAAATGATGCCGTTCACCGCTAACGCAGCAACTGCGATTAGCAACACGCCTTCAGCAATCTTGGCGATGCTCGGCCTGTGAGAGACGGACACGTTTTGGATAGAAGTATTCATGCTCTTCCTTTCAGAGAGATCCGATTAGCTGGTGATTGAGTTTTAGGGTGATTGGCGTAAAGAACGGGGTGTTTAGCAGTCCCGATAAAACAGCAGGTCAGCTTGGCCGTCTACGTAGATAGAGAAGCTAGCAAGCTATATCGAAGTCGTTGCGACTCGAAAACTCGATGTCAGCAGCGTCATGCATCGGAACACACGCAAGCGCAACCGAGCGAACCGGCAAGACCGCCGGATAGTCCTCAATGCCCCACTCGAGCTCAAAGCCCAAACGTGCAAGCTCGTCACGGCAATTATCGAGCATGAGCTCATAGGCGCTTTGACGAGCACAAGCCTCAAAGAAACCGAGTCCGCACTCCTCGGAAAGGCAGGCCTTCAGCTCATCGCAGATCGTCATAATCTCGCAAACAAGATCTTCGAGCTCATCTCGCTTGGCGGAATCCGCCAGTTCAAACAGGGTGTCGTCAAACATTTTCAGTCCTCCTTTGGACTTCTTTCTTGCTCGACTCCCATTGAACACGACAAAGTGGCACAATGGCACAAAGTATATTTGATTTTGAAAGTTGTGCTGGTTAAAGAAACATGCATGGTGCCAATTTAATAACTCTGACCTGGCGCGTTAGGGCTAGCTTCATTCGGTTTGACAGAGATACCTCTTTGCATCTCTGTTGCAAACAACCGACAAACGCAAAACCCAATAAGAATCAAGAATGTGAAGAAGTGGAATTCGAACAGCATTGGTCTGTAAAAGAGCTGTTAAACGAATTGCTAAGAATTGATCTTGAGAGGTTCTTTAACGAAATGTCCTCTTGGTATACCGAATATCGCGACGCCCATGCGGCGCCCGTTCCACACCGCATCTTTAATTCGCTGCGGCGAATGCGGCGCATTCTAGAAGCTCAGTATCTCGAAGGCACAGATTATAAAAATGCCGCCGCGCGTTTTCCTCCGCTTTGCTCGAGAATAATTGACGCAGGTGATGACCTCGACAAATGCCATATCGAAATGGTAAATATAACGCACGAGCTCGCAAAGGCAGTCAAACAAGCACTTGATTCCGCAATAAGCGGCGGCTATTCGGACGGTATCTACCAGCTCTTTTTCAATGCTTGCTCATTGTGCATCGATTCAGCTTATCTTGATGAAATACCCGATGCCTATTTACCCTCAAAGGTTTTCTCTCTTTGGGCAATAGAGTGTGGGAACATCGCGAGAGTTGCCATGCCAGCACTTGAGTTACTAAGCAGTAACGATGTCGCCGATTCCGTTGCACCTAATCTGGCCAGTTACATTGAAATGATCTTTGACCTTAATAGTAGGCCCGAGCTCGCTCGCGGATGCAAGCACTCAATTGTCAACCACCCGCTAGCGCTTAAAACGCCAGAAACTAAAAGGGAGTTTTATGAGACGCACTTCCGCGGTCAAATAGTTGATACCCAACTAGCCATCGACATCCATGAGTTGGCAATAGCCGTTCTTGGCGACATCATCATTGATTGTCTTAGCTTATCCAAGAAGATAAACGAGCCTACTTATCGGGATGACCTCAACAGTCACGTTTCATTATTCGCGAAGCTGTTTTCCACCGGAGAATCTATCCTGGATGTCGCGGATCAAATTCGTCGCTTTGGAAAGCTAACGTCATCCAAATGCACAAGACATGCAATCGCCGGCCCGATAGTTCAGGACCTCAATAGTCTCAACTCTCTGGCACTTAACCTAATTAAGAGCAGCCTCTACGACGAGGTGCAGTTATCGAGGAACGCCGAAAGCACGATCGGCACCATGCGGTTTTTCGTAAATGACGGAAAATACCTTGTTGTCGACATTAGCGACAGCGACTCAGTGCAGGAAGTCCTTCATTTCCAGCACTTGATAGACCGCTCTCACTCATTTATTCACTCTTTTCTCCCGGGATCATTCTCGGTGCTCTATGCGCACCTACTATGCGAAGCGCTGCGATCCGGAACACTTCCGGTAAAATGCAGCGCATGCAACAAGCCCTTTTTCCCAACTGGCAGCAATAGTAAGTATTGTTCTAGATACGACAATGATACGGGCATGTACTGCAATCCCGCGAGCAATACAAAACGCAAGCTTGGTAAAAAGCTGCCCCATGCAACTGCCGTCAATTTAAGACGCAAAGCAGATACCGCCAGCGGGAAAGACGGACATAACCCTATGGCCGTCAACAAAAAACGACAGCTTTATTTTCAAGAACTAGCCGGTACCGTTGACCACACCCTTGGGCCATTTTATCAACGGTCCCCTCTCGTGCCGAAATCACTCTATGAAGAGTGGCTCAAGGCGATCAATCAGCCCAAAAACCGACCTAGCACTCAAACGCCTGAAGCATGCGGTTATCCTCATCCCGTTATTTGGAACGGTTCGCTAGAGGATGGCAATAAAATCATCGACATCACGACCCGGTCAGCACAATTAGGCACCCTTCCAGAGCTCTTGGACAAACTCGCAAAAAAGAATGCGAACCACTGTCGCAAATCGGATAACGGATGGTCAATCTCTAAATTCGATCTGGTTGCCTCCGTCATTTCATTAGAGCTAGAGGCTGATAAGACCAGAAAGAAGGGCGCGAGAGCAATTGAGCATCTCCCCATTCCCGGATTATCCGACTACTGGGATTGCCTATCTACTAATGTATCGGCCAGCGTTGAGGAGGACTAACAAGCCAGCTTACATGACAAGAACCTACGTGGTCGCCTTGGGAACAGTAGCTGCCAGATTCCAGCGAGACCACTATGAGTGGCGGGCACAGGGCGATACTGGATTGTCGAAACTTCGGGACTCAAACGGAAGCAGACATCTCGATTTGTCCCCACGATATTAGACAATTCAATGCGACATTCAACGTCTATGGAGGACGATATGAGAACCAAACCGTTTGCAATCACTACGATGGCGCTGGCTATCATGCTCGGCATGGTGTTGTGCACCCCGCTCGCCGGCTGCTCCGGATGCAGCGCCGACCGCGGGTCGACCGTTATCGAGAAGATTGGCGACGACGGCTCGGGCGAAAAGAACTCGGCGAAAACGTCGACAGCGCAAGAGGACGGCAAAACCGACTCCGATGTCAATGAAGCTCAGGGCACAGCCGTTGACACCGCGGAAACGCAGCCGACGGGCAATAGCAGCAGTTCGGCAACTCCGCAGGCGGACTCGAACAAGACCAACCCTAGCAAGTCGAACGAACCCAAAGGCAACGACTCGCAACCCGCCCAATCAAAAAAGAAGTGGGTTGCCGAACAGGGACACTGGGAGACGGATTACAGCCAGGTCTGGGTGCCGAATGTAGTGTATACGCGTCATCCTCGTTTCTGGGTCAATCATGGCGGCACTTTGATAGGCCCCTTCGATTCCGATGATGCCGCCTACGCTTGGATTATCAATGACGGCGAAAGCGGTGGCATCGGAGGATCTGTCGTAAACGATTCGTATACCACCTCTGAGGACCAGGGACATTATGAACAGCAGGCTACGGGACAGCATTGGGTCGTCGACGTCGCCGGTCACTGGGAGTAGGCCCCAGCTATCTATGCGATGAAGCAGTCAAGATAGGGGCCGGCTAGACACACCGCCAAGGCGACGGCTGCGAATGCAAGCGCTACGCCTACGCTTATGGCAGCGTTGGCAACAACAATGTGCACACTCCGCGCTCGTTACCCAATCTAGTTGAGCATCGGAAGGGCCAAACCCCCTCAGCCTCAGTTGCCGGTTAACCGCCTTGGCTCTCCCGCTAGCAAACACCCTCAACCGCAAGTAGCTGACAAGTATTCAGCACCTCTCCGCGAAGGTACGCCTCGAACACGATTCCCGCCGGCAGCATCAGCATGTTGATGTAATTGCCGAGTGGCATTTCTTCCTCCGCAAACACGCCCGGAAACGACACCCTCGCCATCAGCTCGGGCACATCAACGGTCCCCGGCACGAGAAACGCGTTCACCACCCGGTCGAACCCGCAGTCCTCGATAAACCTCCGGTACGCACTCTGGTACAGGAACTGCTTGGCCACCGACTCCAGCCCCGGCTGGTGCTCCATCTTGCCACTTACGCTCGGCACGTAGTACTTCGCATCGCAGATGCAGAACAGCCGCTCGCCATCTGGCCCATTCGCAACGGCAATGGCATCAGGGATGAGCGTGTCGGTGCCTTCGGGCTCAGCAAACCCATCGCCGCGCCAGCGCTCCCACAGGGGCCGCGGAATTATCTCGATCAACTTTTTCTGTCTATCAGCTGCCCATTTACCCTCAAGCGTAAGCTCGAGCTCGCCCAGCCGTCTACCAAGCGCATCGCCGAGGGCCGTTTTACAAGCCTCTTCCCACAGGTGGTAAAAGCTCGTTGTCCCCAGCGTCTGAACCTCATCGCTGCGCACCTCGTTCTCGCGCGCCAGCAGGTAGCGCTCAAGCAAATCGAGCGTTAAGAGTTTCCAGTCCGAGAACTGGACCGCGCGCTCGCGCTCCAGACGCCACCCCAGTGTCTCGACATCGCCGAAAGCCTCGATGTCTTCATCCGAAAGGCACACCTCATCAAGTGAAAGCAGTTTGTCGATGCCCGCTTCCCCGAACTCACGCGAGCACTCAGTCAGCACGGCGCGGTGCAGCCGCGTGATGAAGTCGGAGCCATCGCGATACGTCTTGCGCGTCTCGTACTCCATGTATATCGGTTGCCCGTTCGAGAGAACGGGCAAGTGCCCACCAATTGTACGGTTCCAGTCAATGCTCCCGTTACCGTTGAGCTCGCGACCTTCCACGTAATTCGAGTACTCACCGTACTCGCCGTACAGCTCCAACAGTGCCAGCATCACGGGCAGCCTGTCGCTAGCACCCTCGCCACCGTCTTCCAAACTCGTCAGCACCGCAATGCCCGCATCACGCTTGACAACTCGCATTATCAAACCGAGCTCGTCATTGCCAGGCGTCCGGTCATAGAAGTACTTGGGGTAAGCAACAATCACCGCGCCCTCGATCATAACCAGTCCCACGAAGCGAAACTGGTAGACCTCACAGGGAGTAGCACCCTCCACATCAGCTTCCTCGGGATCGGTTTTCCTTCCCGTCCGGTACCGCACAATACCGCGCGCCATCATGTCGCCAACGAGGGTTTTTGCCCTCTCGACCGTACACCCCAGCTCATCGGCAAGCCAAGCGAGAGAAAAGGGCCTCAGCTCGCGGACCATCACCGGTTTCACGGCCTATCCCTCAGTCTCTTCTTCAGATTCGGTAGCATCGTCCTTCGATGTCTTGGCAACAGCAACATCGGCGAGCTCGATGCCCTTGAAAATGGCAACTCCCTCGTTCTCAAACTGCTTACACAGTTCGAAGTAGGTCGCTGTCTCATCCCTGAAGAGCCGCCCACGCTTCAGCTTCCCGATGTCCTCATATAGATAGAGAAGAACCTTGTCTTTGAACACATCGCCAAATCGATCGTTGAGGTCATTGGGCGAGATGAAGAAGGGACCCAAGAACTTGTCCTCATTGATCCTGAGGTCCTTCATAAGCCCGTTGATCTTGCGGCGCAGCTTATCCCAAACGATTGTTTTGTTGATGCCGTTTATCGAAATCGACACCTCTATCTCGGATATCTTCCCCCTGTCTTCGAGACGTTTATCGGCCCCATCATCGATGTCAATGTACTTGAAGCTCCAACGCCGCTTAAATGCGGTGTCCATCGGAAACACCCCTTGGTCGGCGCTGTTCATGGTCGCCCAGATGTACATATTGGACGGCAGGGAAAGATCCTCGCAAGCCATCTCGCTAAAATCATCGAAGTCCAAATCGGGGTCGTAATACCTCTCGATAGCATCTCGAACATCGGTATCGTCTTTGAGCGCATTAAGATACCTGCCGATGCAGCCAGCCATCTCCTTTGGCGCGGCAACTGGGAAAACACTGTTCCCGCTCGTGTCGCGATCAAGCAGTTGAAACACATCACCGAAGACAGCAGCGGGGTTCGCACGGTTGATTTCTTCAATCACCAAGACGAAGTTGTCGTAGGGGTGTGCTATGGCCTCGAGGTAAGTCTTCAGGAATGGACCCTCAACGAACTCGTAGGATATCTCCTTATTGCCAGGCTCACTATAGGGCTTAAAACACCCCACGAACTGCGAGTACGTGTAGTCGGGATAGAACGTCACTCGACGAATGTTTTTCTTGGCAAAGCTATCCCTGGCGAGCTCGTTCAGTTGATAGGACTTTCCTGTACCAGGAGCACCGAAGAAAATCAAATTGCGAGGCAAGCCCGCCACTTTTTTGAGTTGTTCCGGGCTGCTTCTTGCTAGATTCACCCTGTCTGGTTCGGAATGTGCACTGTTCGGTTCGCCCGTTGCAAAGCGCTCCTCAATCGTTGCCCAATCAATGCACGGCTTCACATTTGAAAAAACATCATCGTCAAGGCCAATATCATCTGGGGACGGCGCGCCGTCTTTCCAGAGAGCGTCTATCAAATCGGCGGTGTAGTTTTGGCCAAGAGCGTCCTTAAGGGCCTCCGCAAAAGAAGACTCATCTTTGAAGGGGGAGTTACGTTCAACCCACACGGCAAACGCCGTCTTCATCTCCTTTGATGGAAGATAGGCGCCCAGATGCTCATAGCAAATTGAATCGACCAGGAGCATCTTCTCGGCAATATCGAAGAGGTATTTTCTTCCTTTGGGGTAACGCTCGGGGTCATCGCGGGATGCCCGCTCGGCTCGCAGAACAACTCCTTTAATAAAATTTGAACGAATCCGATCAATATCTTTGGTTTTTTTCGGCTTTTCGCCGGTAAAGCAATCAATGTGGTCAGGGCTTTCTCCGTCTTCAAGTCTGCCAACTTTATGGGCGCGAGAAACAAATGCATCCCGATCGGAACCGGTATCACAGTCTCTGTGATACTCGTGAACAAAGCTGTCCAAGGCGAACATATATTGCAGCGCGCTAAAATTCCCCTTAGTTATCTCTTTCTTATTTAACAGGGAAAACGCTGCCATAATTGTATTGGTTGAGAAGTATTTACTCACCGTTAGCCTCCAGGAGCTTGTTCGTCAGGGCTTTGGCAATGACCCAGCCAAGCACTGGCGGCACAGCATTGCCGATAACCTTATAGCGCGACTGCAAGGGAATCTTGCTGAAATCATAGGAATCCGGGAAGGACTGGATTCGTGCAATCTCGCCAACTGTATAGCGGCGGTTCTCAACGGGGTGCGTGATGCCACAATTCTCCGGCTGCGCAGAAGCGGTAATCGTACCGTTTATCTCGCCAAAAGCAAACCTACGGAAGAACTTGGGGGCATGGTAACGCTTCGGATCATCGGCAATCTTCTTAAATCTGGGCTTAAGAAGTTCGTAGGGAATATCCTTCCACGATCGGCCCCCAAAGACCACCTCGGGAAGATCGCTGATGGTCATGTCTTCAGTAAAATACTTAAAAGCCATATCGCCATGAGCACAGGGGCCGATTTGCTCAATCATGGCCTGCGTGGCATCAGTGTACGGCCAGAACTCCCCGTTTTCGTGTTCAACCGAGGGATTTTGAAGGATGAACCCCAGAAGCAGCTTTTCGGGCCGCCCCGCAGAAACGGAAGGCAGCTGCTCCGAGTTGACAACGCAATCCATCTCATCGAAATCAAACGTTTTGTTCAGAGAGCTGTCTATGCCGACAATCAAGAGTCGAAATCTGTTCTGGGGCACACCATAATTACTCGCCTTCACAAGCTGATGACAAACGTTGTAGCCAAGGGCCCTCATGCGGCTCTCAATCTCAGCGATGACGGGAGTTCCATCATCCATCTTAGAGGACATGATTCCACGCACATTCTCAAAGACGAATGCTCTGGGCTTCTTGCCAGCATCAATTTTTCCCTTTAGAATGCGCTCGCATTCCTCAAAAAGGGTTCCACGGTTGTATTTATCGTTTACGCCACCACGAAGTCCGGCATTGGAAAAGGGCTGGCAAGGGAAGCCAGCAAGAAGAATATCGTAATCCGGTATTTCATCAAGCTCAACCTGACGAATATCCTTCTCGATACAATTAGCAGCAGCATCGTAATTCGGAATGTTCTCATTGAAGCAGGTCACAGCATCGCGATCGAAATCATTGGCGTAGACAACTTCGGTGGGCAAACGATCAAAATGTTTGCCTTGAAAATCGAACCCTCCGGCGAAACCGAGGTCAAGACCACCGCATCCCGCAAAGAGAGAGGCGATGCGATAAGGCTTTATCTGACGAGTCTCCACGATGTCTATCTCATTTCGATCAGTAATAGCAACAATCTACAAACACTAAACTTTACCATTCAAAAAAGCAGAGCTATTTAATTCGTCTTATTTCTAGAAATCCGCTTCTCATCTCCGCACGGCGGCCACTGTCATTGCAACCAATCGTGGGCCACACCACCCGCACTCACGTCCTGTGCATCTCAGCCAGAGTCGATAGCCCCCAATCATGCGTGTCGTTACGAGCGCAACGGTAGTGACCAAGGCACCGTTTTTTATTATGTCCTTAACATGTAAGTCATCAAGGATAGCGAAGAGCCTTTAAGCCTAGCTTGCAGCACAGTCAACGGGCTGAACGGGGGCGATGCCTTTAGCCCACATTCGCCGAAACTCGTAGACCTAGGTAAGCTGAAGAAAAGCTGATAGGCTCGCCCTTATCGACTAACACCGCACCGCGCTGCCGGCAATCGATTACAGACGGACAGCGTCATATACCGCCAAACTCTTATACATATATGGAGGATACTTTAGACAGAGACGTTGTCCTCATCCGCAACGTGTGATGCCCCCCTAACTTAGGGCGGCATCACACGCTCCTTAGCCCCGTCTTTCAATCTTATGCAGCTATGGGTGAAGATGTTTTATATGTTCTAATGCACACAACAGTACGGTTCTATCCCGCTCAAAACAAAACCGAAACCACCCGTATATTCCCAGGACAACCAGAAATGTGGCCAGAAGAGCCGCCGCAATTCCGACTGGCAACGAAGACAAATACGCTCCGACTGCAAGAGAGATAATCATGCCAATCAGACTGAGCGCCCAGCTCGTATAATGCGTCTCGGCAACCGACCGTTCAACTATCTTGCATTTCTTTTCCAGGCTAATGTCCTCGCCAGCCTCACCAAGAGAGAAGTCCATTCTTGATATTAAATCGAGTAATTCTGCCTCGCTGTAGCCGCTCTTCTTGAATCTTTTAATAAAGAAGCCTGCAGGACCAAAACCATAAACCCGATCCTTTTCGCGAAACAGTTCCTTGTAGGCAATTCCCATTGTTAGCTCCTTAAAGTACTAATTCCATTATCGCTATCGTTCTATCATTTCGTCCGGACAGATTTTTTGCGGTCAGTCGACATCCATTCGCGCGGACACCCCATTCGGTAAGATCCTCGTCTAATTACTCCTCGCGCTCCTCATACCCACGCCCAAGCTTCCTTCCGAGCTCCCCGGCATTGCGCTTCGTTTCCTCAGCAAACAGATCATCGATTGCCCTGTCGATCCGTACGCAGGTCTCGAAATGCTCGTCCTTCCAGGGCAGATCGAGTCCCAGACTCGTATCCCAATAGCCGCCAATCTTTGCGTTGATTACCTCCTCGGGGTACAGCACGTCGTGGCGGATACCTTCAACCGCCTCGTCCTCGTCCATATCACAGGCTGCATCGTCCTTCTCGAGGCACTTGCGCAGCTCCTTTTGCTCTCGGATGCGATTCAGCGCGCTGGCGCACACCACGGCCAAAAAACGATAGCGCTCGCATAGGTCCCATTCGCCGCCGAGCCATACGCGATAGCCCAAAACAACGCTTGCAGGCTCCTCATTGAGCAGGAACAGTTCCCACGGATACACTTCAGCGCACGCGTCCTCTCCCAGCTTTTGCGCGCCTCCGCGCGTAAAAGCGCACGGCTCTACGTCGTAATAGCCAAAACTGCGATCCGCATCGCGGCGATTAAGGACATGCTTGGGCAACAGGACGATCTTGTCGCTGGGCTCGGGGTCGATCTTCCGCAGCTTTTTGACCTTGCGTCGGACGCGCTTTAGGCTGCGTTCGCCATCGCCATGGCCGCGATCGTCCGGTTTGCCGCCGTATCGCAGGGCGACCTCGCGCGCCAGGATCTTTGTGTCTGCCGCGCACAGCAGGTCGCTCACGGTGGGCAGGTCTTCCCACTCAATACCATCGACATTCCAAATCCTGCTCATGTTCAACCTCTTTCTGGCTGTGAAACTACGTGCTCGTTCGACCTGCTCAACGTGGTTGTAAGGGATAGGCCTTGTTAGAGCGCCTTCTTGCTGGGCACAATCACCTCGTCCACCAGGCCCAGCTCCAGGGCGCGCTTGGCGTTGCACCAGCAGTCGCGTTCGGTGAGCTCGTGGAACTCCTGGGCGCTCAGGTTGCCGTGCTCGGCCAGAAGCTCGTCCAGCTCGGCACGCATTGCCGCCGTGTGCTGCGCCGCGATCTCGATATCGGTCTGCTGTGCCATGCCCGTGCCACCCATCAGCTGGTGAATGAGCACCTGCGTGTGACGGTACACCTGGCGGTGATCGCCGCAGGCCAGGATTACCGCAGCCATCGACGCTACGACGCCCTCACCCACCGTGATCACGGGGCAGTCGAGCGACTGCATGGTGTCGATGAGCGCCAGCCCCGCCGTAACGCTGCCGCCCGGGCTGTTGATGATGAGGGTGATGAGCTCGGTCGCACTTTGGTGCTCCAGCACCAGCATGGACTTAATGAGGCCGTTGCAGGTCACGTCGTTGACCTCGCCCTCCAGCAGCAGCACGCGGCTGTTGAGCAGCTCGCTTGCCATATCGACGGCGGCAACGCGGCCGTCCTTGGACTTCTTGATGATGCTGGGCTCACGGTACATAACGGACATGGTCAATTCCTTTCCAGATGGGATCGATAAGGGGAGCTGGCCGCACGGCTCATGGCAAGCAGAGGCCGTGCGGCCAAAATACAGGTCAGAACGCGCGAAGCTGCTAGGGCTAATCCCTCAGCCACTTGGCCGCGTTGGGATGGTCTTTGCAAAAGTACTTCTTGGCGCGGAAGGGGCGCATGCCGGTCACTTTGACCAGGCAGTCGGTGCGCGGCATGAGCCCCACCTCGCCCGGGGTCATTACGTAGCCGCGAGCGTCTACGGCCGTGCGCTCGGCACCCACATAGTTGGTGCCCAAAACCGATTCGCCGCACAGATCGCTTATATAGCGCTGCGTCTCGATGTTGCTGCCGCCACCCATATAGACCACGCTGTCGCAGTTATCCAGGATAGTGCGCGCGGCGGATTTGCCGTACACGCCATCGAGCTGGCCCAATGATTGAGCGCACATCAAAAAGCTAATGCCGCGGCTGCGCACCGTCGCGATACTGCGCTCAAAATCGGGAATGCGCCCCACATTGGGAAACTCATCGAGCACAAACTGCACGCGGCGGCGCAAGCGCCCAGTGGGGCTGGCATCGGCGCGGCGCTGGGCAAGGTTAAACAGCTGCTTAAGGGCAACGTTCGCAAGCCATGCGTTGGTCGAGTCGTTGTCGCTCACCTTAAGATCGATCACGCGCTTGCCCTCGTCAATACGGTCGAGACGCATCTCGTCATGCTCAAAAACGCGCATAAGTTGGGGCGTTTTAAGCCGCGAGATAGTCGCATTGAGCGTGATCAGAATGCTCTTAAGCGTTCTATCGGCCGCACCTCGAAAATCGCGATACTGCTCAACGCCGTACAGGTTCGTTTCCACCGCCTCATACTTACCGAGAAACTCCTTGGACTCCACCTCTTCTACTAGGTAGTCCAGCGGGAATCGTCCCTCACCATCTCCCGTGACCTTGATGAGCGCGGCCAGCTTAAAGACATTGTTCATCTTAAGATACTGGCGCGGAGCATTGGGGTCCTCGCCCGGCGCGAGGGTGCCGGCAAGGTTCTCCAAAAGAAACAGGATTCCAACAATCGCTCGAAGTAGCAGGTCGCTCGCGTTATTCCAGAACGGATCATATCTAAGGCTACGACCGTCAGGATCGACTCCATCCATGATTGCTGCCACCGTGGTGGGAATATCCTCGACATCCATCACGTAGCGCAGGGGGTCGTATCCGGCCGACTGCTCGGGATTAACAGTGTCGAGCACCGTCACCTCATAACCGTCCTGTTTAAAGCCCTCACCCGTGCGGCGCAGCAGCTCGCCCTTGGTGTCTGTAACCACGTAGCAGCATTCGTGGTGGTTGAGCAGGTTAGGCAAAACAAAACTTGCCGTCTTGCCGCTACCGGTGCCGCCAAAGGCAAAGACATTGTTGGAAACGCTTGTCTCCCAATGCTTGTCGTCCTCGTAGAACGCCACCGTGGCACCCTGCGCCAAGATTACATCGCGCTGCTCATCGCCGGACGACAGCGCCTGCATCTCCTCCTTGGTCGCCCATTTTTTGGTCTGATACTCCGTTTGCTGCGCGGCCTCGTAGCCGTACATCTTGATGACTGACATGGCGTGGCTCCTTTCTTGTCCGTGGTGTTGGTGGTTATTAGGCAATGCGATCGACGCCTGCGCCCTCCTTGGGGTTTGTCGTATGTGAGAACTTGACCACGCCGTCGATCAGACGCTCGGCCTGCGACAAATAGCTCTCGCGCGCAGCGACTGAGGCCGTTTCGTCACGCAAATACGCAAGCAATGCATTAATCATCAGCTTGTCGAGCAGGTCATACCCTTTCGCCTGAGCGAGGTTGAGGGTGTAGCGGTCCTGGAGCTTCTGTACCTTAGTTGCCAAATCGATTTCCATCTTTTCCTCCATGCAATAAAAAGTGTGTCGTTCGTCCGAAATTGCCTCAAACGGGCGCTTGACGCATAGCTCAAAGTTGAAACGTGGGCTCGCATCGAACACGCGTCGCTGCACCTTGAGGTAGCGCTTATAAAACATGACGGCATCGTCTTCGTCCGCCGTAAAGCCACGCGATCCGTCGCGGTGCAGCCGGTCGTATGGCTTTTTGCTATCGATATGGCGCACGAAGATGGACGGGACATAGGCATGCTTCCTGGTGCTGTACTTCATCCCTGTCGTAACTTCCTCAAACAAGAGAACGCCAGCCGATTTGTAATCCGCTTTGCGTCCATGGCTAAACATGCTCGCTACCGTAGCCACGCTTTCCATGCGGCTATCGCGCGGGGGGAAATACAGCGGCAGCAAAGCGAGCGTCGCAGCAGTCAAAAGTTCGCGGGCCTCGTGCACATCGGCTTGATACTGCTCGGGAACAAACCCGGGGATATCGGGCGAGCACTCTTCCAGCACGCTAACAAGCGCCTTAGCTAGGCGCTCAACGTTCTTCTCGCCGCAGTACGGGCACGGAAGTGGCCGCTCCGCCTTCCCGTTCATTTCGCACATGCTGCGGAGATTCTCGTCGATCTCGTCGAGGAATGCTTTGTAGATGTCGTCTTTGCTCTTCACGAATGACCTTCCTTTCTGTGGTGGATGCTAGTAGGGAGTTTGTTCTAGGCTTTAGAAGCTCTGATGCTAGAGAGATGATTGTTGGCCTAGCCTGCAGCTTCACAAGTGGAATCGTCCTGCTTGATAATGCAATTTGCCTAAAGACTGCAAAGCGTTCGCATCAAGCAGTTGGTATTGAGTTGGATTTGGATTGCTACGAAGATAACACAGTGTGCTGTTCTCGTCATTAGAAATTTTCAAATTTTTCTGCTAATATAGACTCACTGAGAAGAAAGGGCTCTATACATGCGTGAAACTACATCATCATTGCCACGCCTCACTGCCGCCGCCCTCTCGCGCGCGCTCAACCTGGAACAAGACAGTCGCCTGCTTACCGTCCGCCTGCCTGGCTCCGTGGATGCCGAAGATCTCGCTAAGTGCTTTACCCTGAACGGCAACGGCGTGCCCGATATTTGTGAGATTGAGCCCGGTAAACAGAATGCAAGTGATGGCGAACTCGCTCCAGTGCTTATCGATGCATCAAACTACTACCGCGCAAACAAGCGCGATGTCGAAAAAGACTGCGCCGCGCTCATCGATTATTTGGAACCTGGCTATCTGAATTTTTGTGACTGGGGTCCTTTTATTTGGTGTCTGTATGCACTCGCCCTTTCAGGCCGCACTCGAGCAGCCGTGGTACTTCCCGCCGATTTACTTGATAAAGCTGAGCAAGCGCGCACGATTTTGATACGCGAAGGGCTCATCGAGAGCGTTATTTATTTGCCTCTTTCCGAGCCCGCACCCTACATGACAAGCGCATTTCTCATATTGTCTTCGGGAAATCGCAACGTTGCATTTCGCAGCGTAATCGAATCTGGACCGCGTTTTCAGTTTGTAACTAAGACATCGTATTATTCAGATATCACCTTTGTTATCTCCCCCGACTGGGCCCGCATCAATTCAAATACGCCCAGATCGAAGCCGATCAAAACGTCCACTTTTACCACGCGCGAGCTGCTCCAACACCACGCTGCTCTCTCAAAAGGCAAAATCAGCCTCATCGCCATCACCCGAAACTACAGCGCCACACTTGGTGATTCTTTTACGCGAATTGCGCCATTCATGCCCCGCGAGAGCACGACATCGACCGACATTGACGCAGTTGAGGTGCGCCGTATTTCGTCTCAAGATTTTCAAGACGGCAACCTTCTGCCCGCAGACGCTGTAGAAAGTGTAAATGGGCCGGACTCTAAATTCGTAAAGGTGGACCCCAGCGTCCTCGATCGCTATGAACTCCGCGCGGGCGATATCGTCATGCCGCGCATGCTGGGTCGCTCTGGCGCATCCAACCTGCTCGTCGTCAGCGCCGCTGACGCGAAACAACACCTGGTTGCTTCGCATAACACCACCGTCATTCGCCCATCATTCCAAACGATGACCGAAGAGGAGCGCGTGGTGTTTTCGGAGATAGTCGTCGGATACCTCACCGAAGGCCACGGGGCGCAGCTGATTCAAGCATTAACTGAAGGAGCCAGCATCCGCGCTATCCGACCTTCCGATCTGTTCGAGATTGAAGTTCCGCCGGCACTTGACCCGCGCACGCGTGAGTACAGCGAGTCCATCAATCACTTTGCCGAAGTCGTAAAAGCAAAGAAACAAGCCGAGGCCGCTGTCGCCCAAGCCCAACGCGACCTCGAAGCCGCAAAAAAGGCCGTCACCCAAGTGGTCGACCAAGCCTGCGAGTAAAACAGAAGCAGCAAAAACGCCCCAAGCCGGCGGCAGGACCAACTCCTGCCGCCGGCCTAACTATCCAAACTAACTCCAACTCGTGGTTTTAGGATTCCATTTGCACACATTCGTCGAATGATCAAAGCATGGCGCATACAGCCGATTGACGAGTTCTTCTGCCTCAGTGATGTTCCCCGCTAGATCGAGCACTCCAGCCTGCTTTGCCATCTTTACGTACTGCACAGAACCATTTTGTTTCCACCAGAGAGGTGCTACGAACTCTTTCGGCATTGTAACCTTGCGAGCAGACGCTTCTTTCTCAACTCTCTCAGCAAGCGTTGCCCCATCGACGGAGCAAGTTTTCGCGTACACCAAGATGTCGACGATGTCCTTGATTCGTGAAGAGGCTCGACCGTCGTGCAGTTCTATCATTGCGAGTAATTTGTCTGCAAGGGCGCTCTCCACTCGACATACCCGATAGTCGCAAACTGGGAGCCCCTCGATATCCAAACGATCGACCGGTGCAAGAACTTCAGGCTCAAGTCCCCTCACTTCATCAACTACCAAATCAATTGAAATTGGTTGTAGCTTCTTGGTTCCCATAAAGGGAGTAAACCACACCTTCGTACCACATCGATACTCATCCTCTGCCTTAATTTGCTCCGCGCGATCAAAGACAAATGAAACGAAATCGTCTAGGTCGATCGAAGCTGCCTGCACCAGATCGGCAATAGCTTCTTCGAGGCTTTCCTCTTGAGCGACCAAGTCAATATCTCTTGTAACACGCGCATCGAGCGTTCGCGCCAAGACGCCTTGGCCGCCCTTGAGCACAAAGTGCCTGTCGTCTCCCTTAAAAACGCGGCACAAAAGACGATGAAAGTAGAAACCCGTGATTGCCCGATTAGCATCCATCGGCGACCGCCTTGCGGCATTCCTAACAGCCATCTCCAATGCGGCAGGTGTCTTGTACTTCACCATGTCCTCCGTTTCGCATTAGTCGTTCAGCACCATTAGCAGAGGCCTCATTAGCTCACGGCGCTTGGCGGTTTTAAAGTTCTCTTCTACAAGATCCTTCAGCCGTTGTATATCAAGCCCACGCCCAAGCGCGTTGTGATAGGCGTCGATAATTAATGAGGGGTCCTCGCAATCGAGGCATAGATCGACAAGCGTGCGCTCGGGTTTGGTAACCGGCAGGCCGTCGAGCCAAACGATATCCTGCTCGGCGATCTTGCGCTTTGCAAAAGAAAGGGATTCGTTTCTTGTATTGATGCGCGTGGGCGCGGTCATCCTGTAGGGAGACAGATAGAAATCGCCCATTTGCTGTAGGTTCGCCGCAGTCGTACCACTTACGGCGATGCCGTCCCACTGACGTTTTCTCTCCCACGCGCAAAGGGAGGGATTGGTGAGCTTCCAAAGGGCGTTGAGCTCATCGGTGTCTCGGCGCTGCGTGCCAGACATCCGGTAGGCGCCATGGCATATCCGTTCAAGACGACCCACGCGGCATGAGTGTGCCAGCGCATCTCGAGAGATGTCCATGCGAGCCGCCTGAGCCGTGGTGAACACGCCCTCGCTCTCGGATAGCTCGCTTATCGCCGTTATGTTGCTAAAGTACTTCATGTTGCAATTGTAGGATATTTTCAGACTTTTGCAACACGATTTTGATTTCACATGACCGGCGCGCCTTGCTTATCCCACTCCTGCCGCCGCTTTCCCACCGGAGCACCATCCCCCGTTATCGAGGTCTAATACTTTTCCCGCAAAGTGAACGGCTGTTTTTGGACCCCTGAAACATCCGCATTTTTCGACAGCAAAATCGCTGGATTCCAGCATCGAAACCGCAGGAAACCGGATCCCGGAAGTGTCGATGCTTCGGGGGTCCGATTTAGCTCGTTCACTTCTCAGGAAAAGTATTAGACCTCGGTTCTCGACCACTTCGAAGGGCGCACCTACTGCAGCCCCGGGCCGGTGTATTTCCCCGTCTCCGAGTCGTAGTCCAGCACGGCGACCTCGCCGTTCTTCATGACGTTCCCATCGATGTAGTAATGGCTAGCCCCGTCATGCCAGATGCCGCGGTAGCCCGTGATGCCCGAGACTACCTCGGTGTTGATGTGCCCAGCGATAACATCAAGGTAGAACTCATACCCCACGTAATCGGGCATCATCATGGTAAATGACTCGTCAGACGTGCCGATCTTCCAATCCTCCCCGGCTTCCTCGTCAATGCCAGCGTGCACAAAGACCTGGCCGAAGGGACTCTCGTAAAAGTAGGGGAGCTTACGGACCCACGCGATGATGTCCGCGTGCTCGGCCTTCATCCGCTCAACTGTATAGGCGTAGGCCTCCTCGAACTTCCTGAGCCTCAACAGATGCTTGACATGCCTGAACGCCTCGGCATCCAGAAAGCTCTTGGCCGTCGCCAGATTGCTGTCGGCAAGTATCCATGCTTGCGTAAAATTGGGATCTTTCACCTCGTCGATGTACTCGAGGAACATTTCCTCGTGGTTGCCGCGCAGCGCCACGACACGATCGCCGTAACGTTTTTGCAGGTCCATGACGAGCTCAAAGACGCCAAGCGAATCGGGGCCTCGGTCGCAGTAGTCGCCCAACAGGACCAGCTTGGAGTCCTGGGCATCGAGGTCGATGGTGGAAAGCGATGCCTTAAAAGCATCAAGGCACCCGTGAATGTCACTCATAGCGTAGATATGCACTTATGACCCCCTGTTTGCGTCGAGATCCGCTCGCTTGCGCCCGCGCGTCGCGGCGGCCTCTCTGATTTCGCGGGCGGCGGGCAACTCTGTCCCGTCACGCCCCTCAACATTGGAAATAAGTATATCTCGCCGTGCGGACACAAATTTACGATTGGGCTCTGTCCGCCCTCCGTGCACTTGCCTAGAAGGACGGATCTTCCCTCCCCCGCCCCACCCAAAAACTCATCCAACATTAATCTTGGCTCAAGAATCGCTTAATCTATAACCTGCACTATAGAGTTCGACCAAGGGCGGGGCGGCACCGCGCAACGCAGGCCGCCGAACGCAACGCTCGTGCCCGGACAATCGCCCGGCGTCGTGCCCATCGAACGAAAGGACAGGTCATGGACGACCTCGAAAAAGTTGAAACCATCCGCACCAAGTGCAACGTGAGCTATACCGATGCCAAGGCCGCGCTCGACGCCGCCGATGACAACGTTTTGGATGCCATCATTTGGCTCGAGTCGCAGGGCAAGACCCAGGCCACGTCGGCGCACGCCGCCACCGAGTCCGCGCCGGTCGACGAGCCCTCGGCCGAGATGGTCGCCGCGCAGGCCGCTTACGAAAAGTCGAGCGAAAAGACCGACTTCTCCAAGAAGATGGACGGCGTGTGGGAGTACCTCAAAAAGCTCTTCCGCCTGAGCCTGGACACCAAGTTTATCGCCACGCGCCGCGACGCCATCATCCTCAACATCCCCATTCTGATCCCCATCGTTGCGCTGTTTGCCTGGGGCGCCACGATTTGGCTGATGCTGCTTGGCCTGTTCTTTGGCATGCGCTACCGCATCGACAGCGACGGCGATGTGCCCGGCAGCATCAACAACCTGATGGATCACGCCGCCGACGCCGCGGACGGCATCAAGCAGAATCTGAACGACGACAAGTAATCGCAGACGGGGGCACGTATGGCACGAATCCTGATCGTAGAGGACGAGGAGAAAATCGCCCGCTTTGTGACGCTCGAGCTGGAGCACGAGGGCTACCAGGTGGAGCACGCCGCCGACGGCCGCACCGCCGTGGACCTGGCGCTGGAGCGCGACTACGATCTGATTCTGCTCGACGTGCTGCTGCCGCAGCTCAACGGCATGGAGGTGCTGCGGCGCGTCCGCAAGCACAAGGATGTGCCGGTAATCATGGTCACCGCGCGCGACGCCGTGATGGACAAGGTGGCCGGGCTTGACGCCGGCGCCGACGATTACCTGACCAAGCCGTTTGCCATTGAGGAGCTGTTCGCACGGATCCGCGTTGCGCTGAAGCGCGCGGAGGCCGTGTGTGCGGCTTCGCGCGTTGGCGGCGTCGGGGCCGGGGCGGGCGCCGTGAGTGCCGATGCTGCCGCATCCCCGGCTGGCGACTCGGCTCAGACCGCCGCCGCGCCCTCCCCCGCCGCGTTCACCGTGGGCTCGGTCGCGCTCGATCCGGATCGCCGCGAAGTCACGGTCGGCGGCTCGCCCATCGCGCTGACCGCCCGCGAGTTCGACGTCCTCGCCCTGCTTATGGCACACGCCGGCACCGTGCTCACGCGCGAGCGCATTGCGCACGAGGCACTCGGCTACGAATACGTGGGCGACACTAATAACGTCGACGTGCACATCGCGCACCTGCGCGCCAAGATCGAGGACGCCGGCAGCACCCGCATCATCCAGACCGTGCGCGGGGTGGGCTATGTCTGCCGCGCGTAACGCCGAAACCAAGCGCGTCACCTCCATCGCCCGCGCCATCAACTGGAGCTACATGTGGCGCCGCCTGATGAGCTACGTTTGGCTGGACCTGTTGCTGCTGGTTGTTGCGGCGGCGATCCTCGTCTTTGGATACAACCAGACACTGCCCGCCGGCACATTTACCGCGGGCTGGATCCCCAGCGAGTCCGTTCGCAGTATGTCGCTGACGCCCGTGCACGGCTGGGACCCGGCCACGCTCACCTACACCGTTGAGCTTGCACGCATTACAAAGGCCTTCCCCCTCGCGCAGGATCTCGTCGCGCTGTGGCCCCTCTATATTGTTGTTGTTGGCTGGCAAGTTATCAGCGTTCTCAACATGCTCGGCGGCGCCCGTCGCGTGCGCCGCACCATGGCACCGCTCAACGACCTGGCTCTGCGCGTGGACGAGCTCGGCCGTATGCAGCTCACCGGCGGCAAGATGGAAACGCTGGAGCAGGCCATCGAGCGTGCAAGCGTCGATTCACCGAGCGTCACCACCGGCGATGCCGACCTCGCGAGCATCGAGGTCGCACTCAACCGCCTGCTGCGTCAGATGCAAGAGGCCAAGCTGCAGCAGATGCGATTTGTCAACGACGCAAGCCACGAGCTGCGCACGCCCATCGCGGTGATTCAGGGCTACGTGAACATGCTCGACCGCTGGGGCAAAGACGACCCGGACGTGCTGGCGGAATCCATCGCCTCGCTCAAGGCCGAAAGCAAACACATGCAGGAGCTCGTTGAGCAGCTGCTGTTCTTGGCGCGCGGCGATGCCGGCCGCACCGTGCTGCGCCGCGCAAATACCAACTTGGCTGCACTGGTCGGCGAGGTGTGCGAGGAATCGCAGATGATCGATGCCGGGCACACATATCGGCTGGCGTATGACACCGCGCTTGTCAGCGATCCGCGCTGCAACGCGTCGGTTGACGTGGCGCTCGTGAAGCAGGCGCTGCGCGTGATCGTGCAAAACGCCGCCAAGTACTCGGATGCGGGCACGACCATCACGTTTGGCGTAACGCCGGATGCGAGAGCGGACTCAATCGACATAAGTGTTGAGGACGAGGGCATCGGCATGAACCAGGAATCCGCAGCTCACGCGTTTGAGCGGTTCTATCGCGCCGACAACGCGCGCGACGCCGGCGCACAGGGCTCGGGCCTGGGGCTCGCCATCGCCAAGTGGATCGTCGACAGCCACGGCGGCGTCATCGGCGTGACCTCGGTCGAAGGCGTCGGCAGCCGCTTTACGATTCGCCTACCGCGGTAAGG
>CAKUEU010000012.1 GCA_934646865.1 uncultured Collinsella sp.
ATCCTTTTTGAGCTGCTCAAGCTCATCCAGACCTTTGCGGTCGACTGGGGCCTGTCCATCATCATCCTGGTGGTCATCATCCGTCTGCTGCTGACGCCGCTTATGCTTAAGTCGACCAAGTCGACGGCCCGTATGCAGGTGCTGCAGCCCAAGATGCTCGAGATCCAGGAGCGCTATGCCGACGACCCCCAGCGTCAGGCCGAGGAGATGCAGAAGTTCTACAGCGAGAACAAGTTCAACCCCATGGCCGGTTGTCTGCCGCTGCTGATTCAGATGCCTATCCTGTTTGCGCTGTTTACGCTGCTGCGTAACCTGCCGCAGTACTTTGACGAGGGTACGTTCTCGTTCTTTAACATCCTGCCCGACCTTACCACTACGCCGAGCGCTTCCTTTGCCGATGGCTTTATGGTTGCGCTGCCCGCGTTGGTCTGCCTGATCCTGTTTGCCGTCCTGACCCTGATTCCGCAGCTGTACATGTCGCGCAACCAGACCGGTCAGCAGGCCCAGAGCATGCGCATGATGGCCGTCGTCATGACCGTCATGATGCTCTGGATGGGTTGGAGCCTGCCCGTCGGCGTTCTGCTGTACTACGACGTGACTTCTGCCTGGCAGGTTATCCAGCAGATCTTCGTGACGCAGAAGGTTATCGACAAGGCCAAGGCCGATGAGGAGGAGCGTCTTAAGAACGCCCCGCTGCAGGTTGAGGTTACGCGCCGCGAGAAGAAGCCGCGTCCGCACAAGAAGAAGTAGTCGGGATATCAATCTTATTTAGGTACCTAACTTTTGGAGTACGTTATGTCTGAAGAGATCATCGAGGATATGCTTGAGGAGGTTGCCCCGCAGGTTGCGGGCGATTATCCCGAGATTGCACAGCGCTACAAGGCTGGTGAAGAGCTGACCGATGAGGAGCTCGACACCATTGCCGATGTTGCGATTTCTATTCTGCGTTCCATCCTTTCGTACTTCGATGCCGCCAACTCTCCTATCGATGAGTATGAGGGCGATGAGGGCGAGCTGATTCTGGATGTAACGGCTCCTGACCTTGCTGTTCTCATCGGCCGTCACGGTCGTACGCTTGATGCCCTTCAGGTTATGTTCTCGCTTCTGGTAAGCCGTAAGCTTGGCTTTAGGTATCCGGTTGTGGTGGACGTTGAGGGATACAAGAGCCGCCGTCAGGACAAGGTCGCATCTATGGCTCAGTCTGCTGCCGAGCGTGCTATTCGCACTCACAAGAGTGTTTCGCTTCCGCCTATGAACGCCTATGAGCGCCGACTGGTTCATATTGCACTTCGTGGCAACGATGCGGTCGATACCCATTCCGAGGGATCTGACCCCGATCGTCACGTAGTGATTGTTGCTCGATAATCTACTCGAGCTTATGCTAAGGGGACGTGGTTTCCACGTCCCCTTTTTTTGTCAAAAGTTCTCGATACACTGATTTTTGTCAGAAAGGAGTCGTCTTGTTTGTATTGACTGATGAGCAGGCAAACCAGATGCTTAGCCGTCTTACTTCGTATTGCAAAGACTATTCTTTGAAGGTTTCTGAGAATGACCTTCGAACCTGTATTCAGCATCTGGATCTTGTTCTGGAGACCAATAAGACTACCAATCTCACACGCATCCTAAATATCGAAGACGCTGCTGTCCTTCACATTCTAGACTCATTGGTATTACTTCCTTATATTAATAAGGCCCCTGAGGGTGCGCTGCTTGATATGGGTACGGGTGCTGGTTTCCCTGGCATTCCTCTGACTATAGCCAGTGGTCGCAAGGCAACCTATATCGATTCAGTTGGTAAGAAGGTCGATGCTGTTAACTCTTTTGTAAAGAGCCTTGGCCTGAAGCATGTTCATGCTGTTCATGATCGTCTAGAAGAATACGCACGTTCTCATAAGAAGCAATTTGCCGTTGTTACTGCTCGCGCACTTGCTCCGCTCCCGGTTCTTGTCGAATATGCTTCCCCCTATTTGAAAGATGGCGGCCTCTTTGTTATTACAAAGGGGAATCCGACGGATGAAGAGCTTAATTCTGGCGAGGCTGCTGCCAAGATCTGTGGCTTTACATTGCTTCTTACCGATGATTTAGATTTACCTGATGGATTAGGTCATCGCGAGTTCATTATTCTTAAGAAGTCGCGCCCTGCATCAGTTTCTCTTCCGCGTGCAAATGGCATGGCTAAGAAGAATCCGCTTGCCTAGATGTTTCACGTGAAACATAATGGTTAGTATCGACTTGAAATGTTTCACGTGAAACATCGTAGTTGATATCGAATCGGAATGTTTCACGTGAAACATCCTCCGTTTAACAGCATTAATACACACCAGGAGGGACCGTGGGATTTCGCGACGTTAAGCGTTCTAAGAGCGCAAAAGACACGCGTATCATTGCAATCATCAACCAAAAAGGCGGCGTTGGTAAGTCAACGACGGCTGTAAATCTTGCCGCAGCACTTGGTGAGCAAGGTCGAAAGACGCTCATTGTTGATTTTGACCCGCAAGGCAATAGCACCAGCGGCTTTGGAATCGAAAAAGAAGAACTTGACCATTGCATCTATGATGCATTATTGAATGACGTTCCGGCTGAATCGCTTGTTCTGGATACAAATTGTAAAAAAGTATTTGTTATTCCGGCAACTATTCAGCTTGCTGGCGCCGAAATTGAGCTTGTAAGCGCTATTGCTCGTGAAACTCGCCTCAAAGATCTGCTCGAGCCGATTCAGGATGAGTTTGATTTCATCTTTATCGACTGTCCTCCTTCGCTCGGGCTGCTTACCATTAATGCGTTGACTGCAGCGGACAGCGTTCTGATTCCGATTCAGTGCGAGTATTACGCACTTGAAGGCGTTACAAAGCTGCTCGAGTCAATGAAGATGGTCAAATCACGTCTGAACAAGGGCTTAGACACCTATGGCGTGCTTATGACTATGTATGACTCACGTACTTCTTTGTCAAATCAGGTTGTTGAGGAAGTTCAATCGTACTTTGGTGATAAGGCGTTTAAGACGCTGATTCCCCGTACGGTTAAAATCTCTGAAGCTCCGTCTTTTGGAGAACCGGTAATTACCTATGCACCTCAAAACAAGGGTGCAAAAGCGTATATGAACCTTGCTAAAGAGGTGATTAAGCGTGCCTAGCCCTAAAAAGCGCGGCGGATTGGGCCGCGGACTCAATGCTTTGGTCTCAGAAGCCGAGTACGAGACTGGCGGTTCTGCGGCGTCAGCAGCAAATGCGGCTTCGGAGACTAAACTCCCTATCGAAGATATCGTTCCGAACCCTAATCAGCCGCGAATTCATTTTAACGAGACTGAGCTTCGTGAATTGAGCGAGTCAATTCAGGAGCATGGTGTTCTACAGCCGCTTCTGGTGCGTAAGCATGGTAATGGTTATGAGATCATTGCCGGCGAGCGTCGCTATCAGGCTTCAAAACTCGCAGGACTCGAAGAACTTCCCGTCATTATCAAAGATGTTGACGATGAAGAGATGCTTGCACTTGCACTTATTGAGAATCTGCAGCGTTCAGATCTTAACCCTGTCGAAGAGGCTAAGGGATATCGACAGCTCATCGATGCGAGTGGTATGACTCAGGAGGCTTTGTCAAAAGCAGTCAGCAAGTCCCGCTCTGCCATCACCAACTCACTGCGTCTGCTTGATCTCCCCGAGGTCGTTCAGCAGATGATCTTTGAAGGTAAGCTGACTGCTGGCCATGCGCGCGCCATCCTTGCCGTTCCGTATGAAGATGCGCGTATAAAGTTGGCGGAGAAGGTAGTTGCTGAGGGATTATCCGTCCGTGCGACAGAAAATCTTGCTCCATTGTTTTCTGCCGGAGAGACGCCGAAGACACCCAGACCCGCAACACCTCAGTCGTTTAAGAAGGCAGCTCGCGTTCTTCGTCAGGTATTCAATACCAACGTGCGAGTGAAGAGCTCCCGCGGTAAGAATAAGATTGAAATTGAGTTCAAAGACGAAGAAGAGCTCTCCCGTATCCTTGGCGAAATGATTCAATTTGGTCAGGAGGATCAAGATGAAGAATAAGTTTCTCGCGGCCATTGCTTTGGCAACTACTATCGCCGCTGGTGCCTTTGCCGGATACAAGATCGCGACAGACGAGGAGTTGCGAGGTCGACTGCTTCGCGGAGCTCAGGATATCGTTGACACATCTAAGAAGAAAATGGATGTGATGACCGAAGATGTCGCAATGCGGACTGCTCAGGTAACTAAGAATCCAAAGATTAACCAAGATTGGGTTAATCACCAGTGGGAGAATGTTGGTTTTTAGGTACCTAACAATTACCCGCCTTTTCTAAAGGGGTCCTTGTCTGGTTTATGAGGCAAGGACCCCTTATTTTGGCTATAAAATGTTCAATTAGTACTAGTGAATTAAGAACTTAGGATATAAATGAAACATCCCCGGTTGCATTATCGCAACCGGGGATGTCCTATGTTTCACATGAAACGTTTTTGAGTGTGACCCCCCTATGCGTTCTTCTGAACCTTGAAGCGCTGCTTCAGCTGACCACAGGCGGCGTCAATATCATTGCCGCGGGAGTTGCGAATCGTGGTCTCAATGCCACGGGACTCAAGGCGACGCTGAAGATCTTCGACCTTGTGGATCGGAGACGGCTTGAGCGGGCTGCCCTCAATGTCATTGAGCTGAATCAGATTGACATGGCACAGCGTTCCCTCGCAGAAGTCGCAAAGTGCTTGCATCTCGGGATTGGTGTCGTTGACACCTTCGATCATTGCGTATTCGTAAGTCGGGCGGCGTCCTGTCTTCTCGGTATAAAGTTGCAGAGCCTCGTGAAGGCGCAGCAGCGTGTATTTCTTAACGCCGGGCATAAGCTTGTTACGCGTAGATTGGATGGCGGAGTGCAGCGAGACGGCAAGCGTAAACTGCTCTGGAATGTCGGCGAACTTGCGAATGCCGGGAATAACGCCGCTGGTAGAGACAGTAAGGTGGCGTGCGCCAATACCAATGCCGTCAGGATCGTTGAGGATGCGCAGGGCCTTGAGCACCTCGTCATAGTTGGCGAAGGGCTCGCCCTGGCCCATGAAGACGACGCTCGTTGCACGCTCGCCAAAATCGTTAGAAACGTGGAGTACCTGGTCAACGATTTCCTGCGCAGTTAGCGAGCGTTTGAGGCCGTTGAGGCCGGTGGCGCAAAAAGCGCAGCCCATGCCGCAGCCGGCCTGGGTGGAAACACAGACGGAAAGCTTGTTGCGACGCGGCATGCCAACGGTCTCGACGGAAATGCCATCGTGATACTCGAGAAGATACTTGCGAGAGCCATCCTTGGAAACCTGCTTGGTGAGCTCTGTCGGCGTATCGAAGGCAAAAGCCTCTTTAAGCTGCTCGCGGAAAGCCTTGGGAAGGTTGGTCATATCATCAAACGAACAAACGTTCTTCTCAAAGACCCATTCGATAAGCTGCTTGGCGCGGAAGGCGGGCTGGCCAAGTTCGGCAACAAGCTCGCGAATATCGTTTTGGCTCAAGTCGCGAATGTCCTGAGATTTAGTCCTGGGATTCATGGAAGCCTTTCGATTTTGGGGAAACGTAGAGGGTATCGCTACAATATGGTATCAGCTGCAGAAATTATAGAGGAGGAGTCTGCCCATGCCGGGTAAAAGCCTAGAGAACATGCACGTAGCGGTCTTGGCGGGCGGTCATTCCGCTGAGCGCGAGATCTCGCTCAATTCGGGAAAGAACGTCGTAGTGGCCCTGAAGGAGGCCGGCTACACCTCGGTTGAACTGCTGGACACGGCTGCCGATAACTTTATGGTGACCATGGCAACCGGCGGCTTTGACGTGGCGTTTATCGCTATGCACGGAGCTGGCGGTGAGGATGGTGCCATGCAGGGCGCCATGGAGACCTTGGGTATCCCCTACACGGCTTCGGGAGTGCTCGCGAGCGCCTGTGGTGCCGATAAGGAGGTCTCCAAGCTCCTGTACGCCAAGGCAGGCATTCCCATTGCTCCCGGTCTGGCACTCGAGACGGGCGACGAAGTCGATATCGATCACATCGTCGATATTTGTGGCGAGCGCTGCTTTGTGAAGCCCGCCGTCAACGGTTCGAGCTATGGCATCTCCCTGGTCCATGAGCCCTCTGAGCTGCCCACTGCCATCGCCAAGGCCTTTGAGTACGGCGATAAGGTGCTGGTCGAGAAGTGCATCGAGGGAACCGAGATCACGGTGGGCGTGTACGGCGAGGACGAAGTGCGCGCCCTGCCGATCGTCGAGATTCGCAAGCCCGAGGACTGCGAGTTCTACGATCTGGACGTTAAGTACGTCGACCCCACGGATATTCATCGCATTCCGGCGCAGATTTCGCCTGAGAACTACGCCCGTGCCCAGGAACTTGCCTGTGCTGCCCACAAGGCCCTCGGTTGTCTGGGTATCTCGCGCAGCGACTTTATCGTGAGCGAGGACGGCCCCGTTATCCTCGAGACCAATACGATTCCGGGTATGACCGATACGTCGCTGTATCCGGATGAGATCCGCCATACGGACGATATGACGTTCCCGCAGGTCTGCGACAGCCTGATTCGCATGGGTCTTCGCCGAGCGGGCGTTGCATGCTAATCAAGGACGCCGTATCCCCTGGAACGCCGCAGTTTGTCATCGATTCCTACGCCACGCTTGCCGAGCGTGCCAAGACGCAGTCGTTCGGGCTTATCGAGGAGGATGTCATCGTCCTCGATACCGAGACCACGGGTCTTTCGGTGCAAGACAATGAACTGATTGAGATTTCCGCGGCCCGCCTTTCGGGCCGCGAGGTCGTTGACCGCTTTGACACCTTTGTGCATCCCAAGCAGTTGATTCCTGCCGAGATTACCGAGCTCACGAGCATTACAAACGCCGATGTGGCTGATGCCCCGTCGGCCGTTGACGCCGTGGCTGCTCTCGCCGATTTTGTCGGCGGCTGCCCGGTTATCGCGCATAACGCAACCTTCGACCGTTCGTTTATCGAGTCGGTCAAGGGCGGTGTCAACGTCAGCGATATTTGGATCGATTCATTGGCGCTGTCGCGCATTGCGCTTCCGCGCCTGGCATCTCACAAGCTGTCCTTTATGGCCGATCTGTTCGGCTGCGACTCGGTGTCGCATCGTGCGAATGCCGACGTCGACGCCCTGTGTGGGGTGTGGCGCGTGCTACTCGTGGCGCTTACCGACCTGCCTCAGGGTCTTATGGCGCGCCTGGCCGACATGCACCCCGATGTGCCTTGGTCCTATCGTCCCATCTTCTCGTTCTTGGCGGGACAGAACCCCGGCTCCATCTTCTCGCTCAGCGCCGCTCGCGCCGACGTTCTCAAGGCCGACCGCGCTGAGGATCGCGTGGATGCCGATGAATTGCCGGTGCTCAAGATGCCGAGTCGCGAAGAGATCGAGGCGGATTATGCCCCGGGCGGCCTGGTCAATCGCATGTATCCCACGTACGAGCCGCGTGATGAGCAGATCGCGATGGCGCTCGAGGTACGCGATGCCCTCGTTACGGGCACGCATCGCGTAATCGAGGCGGGTACGGGCGTCGGTAAGTCGATGGCCTATCTGGTGCCTTTTGCCGAGGCCGCGCGCCGCAATAACATTACGGTTGGTATCGCGACTAAATCGAATAATCTTGCCGACCAACTTATGTACCATGAGCTGCCAAAACTTGCCGAGCAGTTGCCTGACGGTCTTTCGTTTTGCGCACTGAAGGGGTATGACCACTATCCGTGCCTACGCAAGCTCGAGCGCATGAGCCGCGGCCAGGTCGAGATCACCACCAAGCGCGATCCTGCCGACACGCTTACGGCAGTCGCGGTCATTATGGCGTACGTGTGCCAGTCGGCAGACGGCGACCTCGACTCGCTTGGCATTCGCTGGCGCAGCGTCAACCGTCCCGACTTTACGACGGCCTCGCGCGAGTGTGCCCGTCGCCTGTGCCCGTTCTTCCCCGACAAATGCCTGGTTCACGGTGCTCGTCGCCGCGCGGCACATGCCGACGTGGTGGTCACCAATCACTCGCTGTTGTTCCGCAATGTCGCTGCCGAGGGCAGGATTTTGCCCCCGATTCGCCATTGGGTAGTCGATGAGGCCCATTCCATCGAGCGCGAGGCCCGCCGCCAGTGGGCGCGTGTGGTCTCGGCAGATGAGTCGCGCGTTCTGTTTGAACGCCTGGGCGGTTCGAGCGCCGGTGCGCTGAGCCAGGTTTCCCGCGATTTAGCAACCTCGGAGGGCTCTACGCTCTACTTGGGACTGACCGCCAAGGCGACATCCACCGTCGCCCGCGCGAGCATGGCGATTGCCGATGTGTTCGATGGCGTTCGTGAGCTGGGCCGGCGCGCCCGTGGCGGCTACGACAACGCAAATCTGTGGATTGGTCCCGAGCTGCGTGAATCGGACGACTGGCATGATTTTATGCAGTCGGCACACGCCGCCATCGACGCGCTGGAGCAAGCGGACAAGAGTGTCGATGCGCTGGTGCAGGCCGTTGCCGGCGATAAGCCCGAGACCGTTGTCGACCTGAGTGATATCTCGCATCGTCTACACGAACTAACGGAGAACCTCAAGCTCATCATCGATGGTACCGACGAGCACTACGTGTACTCGCTGCAGGTCAACCGCAGGCTGCGTGCTGGCGGCGAGTCGATGACCGCCGAGCGCATCGATATCGGCGAGGCCCTGGCGACTGAGTGGTTGCCCGAGGTTCACACGGCCATCTTTGCCTCGGCGACCATGACGGTGTCTAAGAGCTTTGAGCACTTTAACCACGCCGTCGGTCTCGACCGTATCGGTGCCTCGACGTCCTCGTCGCTGCATCTGGATTCGAGCTATGACTTCGACTCGAATATGGCCGTGGTCGTTGCCGGGGATATTCCCGATCCGCGTGATCGCGAGGGCTATCTGTCGGCACTCGAGCGCGTACTGGTCGATGCCCATCTTGCCATGGGCGGATCGGTTCTCACGCTGTTCACCAACAGACGCGACATGGAGGACCTGTTCGCCCGCGTGGAGCCCAAGCTGGCCCGTGCAGGCCTGGAGCTTAACTGCCAGCAGCGAAATTCGTCTCCGCGCCGTCTGCGGGACCGTTTTATCAACGAGCCGACCTCGTCGCTCTTTGCGCTCAAGGCCTTTTGGGAGGGGTTTGATGCCAGCGGCGAGACGCTGCGCTGCGTCATCATTCCCAAGCTGCCGTTCTCGAGTCCCACGGACCCGCTCTCGTGCGAGCGTAATTTGCGCGAAGATCGCGCTTGGGCGCGCTATTCGTTGCCCGAGGCCGTGCTCGAGGTCAAACAAGCCGCCGGCCGCCTCATTCGCTCGTCGACCGATTGCGGCGTGCTCATCTTGGCCGACCCGCGCCTGGTGACGAAGGGCTATGGCAAGAAGTTTTTAACTTCGCTGCCCACGAGTTCCTATCAGCGCATTGAATCGGCGCAGATCGGTCACTATCTGCAGTTGTGGCGCCAGGCACACGAACGACGCCGCTAGAGCGGACAGGCTAAGGTCTTCGCCATATCGCATAGACGCTTCGACAGGGCGGGGTCATCCAGAATGCGGATGGCTCCGCCCGCTGCTATTACCTGACTGAACAGCCAGCGCTCGGAGCTGTAGCGCACGATTACCGTCGCCGCACCTGCCCCATTAGGCTCGATCGACATAATGCCTGCCCAGCCCAGACGCTCTGCCATGTCGAGCGGCATGAGGAGCTTTGCGCCCTGCTCCGTTTGGGAGAGGGAGTCGTGGAGGGATGCGGCCGAAGGCGCGTGGCGTTCGACGGAATCCTCGGTGAGGGAAAGACCCTCGATTTTGTCCATGCGGTAGGAACGCTGCCCATCAACTTCGATATCCCAGGCAATCAGGTAGGTCTGGTCGCCATGCGTCGCGATGCGCAAGGGGTCGATGAGACGCTCGCGCGGCTGCGCATCGTCCATCGAACGATAGGTGATACAGCAGCGAACGCCGTCCTGAATGGCGCTGCTGAGCTGCTGCCAGTGCGATCCGCGGACGACGGTGTCGACGACGCGCTGATTGTAGCCGAGCTCTTCGGGAAGAAGTGCCCGTCGAATTCGCGCCGCCGTTCGAGGCTCAATCCCCAGCGATTCGAGTTCGTGATTGAGCACGGCGCCTTCGGCGGCACTCAGGCGTAGCGGCAGCACGCGTCCCGCATCGCCGGCAAGGGATATGTGTTCGCCGTTGCGCTCGCAGATAATGCGGGCGCCCGACTCGCGATCAGCGAGGGTCGAGACAATATCGAGGATCTCGTCCAGCGAGGTTCCGGAAATGTCAAAGCGGCTGCAAATCTCATTTTTTGTCAGTCCCGCGCTCCCGGCGGCGTAGAGGGCTTCCATGATGTCGATGGCACGCGAGAGTCTCTGCTCGCTGGTGAGTTTACGCGCGGGCATGCTCATGCACCGTCCTTTCGATGAGGCGGTTCCACGCCAGTTTGAGTGCGTCGGGGGCAACGGGTCTCATGCCGTCCATGGCATGGGCCATGCAGAATGAGGCGGCCGCGTCAAAGTCGCGCACGTCAACGGTCCAGGTCCATCCTTCTTCGCTGCGTGCAAGATTGCCTCGTCCACGCGTGAGGCCGCTGACCATATCGGCTTGCGACTCACGCGCGAACGAGAACGTTGCCGCAACGGGCGGGCGGTCGGCAAAATCGAACTCAAAGAACAGGTAATCGTTGAGATTGAAGTCTGCGGGAATGGCGTATGCCCTTGAGGGACGCCAAGCGCGGACGATGCGGTCGCAGCGGAACGTTCTGATGTTGTCGGTGGCATTGTCCAAGCCGCAGAAATACGCCGTGCCATCGTGCTCGAACATACCGTAGACGCAGACGGTGCGCTCTTTCTGCTCGCCGCGACCGTTCTGATACAAAAAGTGCAGTGCGCAGCGCTCGGCAAAGGCGCTCCAAACCGCATCGACGGTGGGGGAACGATGAATCGGCGTCTCGTCTGCGGCCGATATGCCGGTGAGATAGGCAATCTTGGACCGGATGTCGGCAAGCGGCGCGGCAAAGGCAGAGGAGCCAGTCGCAAGCGTCTGGTCGATGGCGTCCAGCAAGATGTCGGCATCGTCTGCGGTGATGAGGCCGCCTGCCGCAAACGTGTGCTCGCGGTCGATCGTCCACGAGCTTTCCTCGGTCTCCTGCGCGCCGGCGGGGCGAACCTCTTTGATTACGATGCCGCGTTCGAGCAGTTTGTCGCGATCGCGACGAAACTTGCGCTTATCCGAGTCGATGTTGCCCGAGCCATACCCCAAATCGGAATCCAAGACGATTTGCTCGGTCGTCAACGGCTCGGGAGAGCTGTTGAGTACAAAGAAAAGATTGAGGATGCGCTGGGCCGTTTTATCGAAACTGGGCCCCGGCGTTCCCTTTTTGTTACTAGCGGTCGTGTCGCTTGCCGTCATAGAGTCCTCGCATGGGAAGGTGGTTTGCTGCCATGATTTTAGTCCGATATGGAGATTAGGCTATATCCTTGTCCGGTCGGGGCGTTAAGATGGCCCGAATTCGGTCGTTTGCGCTCGCTCGGGGTATACTTTCGACTATATACGGTTCTAATGTGCATGCATTGGGCCTATTTGTCGGATTATGGATGTGGAGCGCACATGGCGAACACCCAGAACTATATCAACCACCTGCTGCAGAACACCGGCATCACGCCGGCATGCAGCGAAGAAGAGCGCTTGGCTGCCGAGGATATCGCTCAGATTTTCCGCAACCACGGCTTTGATCCCGAGGTGCAGGAGTTTAATGCTCCCGCGCCGAGCAGGCTGGCATTTGCTATCACCGGCATCCTTGCGTTTGTCGGCGCCCTGCTTATGGGCATCGGTGGCGGCATTGGCTTGGTCGGCACCCTGCTGGCCATCATCGGTGCCGTGCTCTATGTGCTCGAGCGTACCGGGCATCCCGTGATCTCGGGCCTGGGAAAGACGGGCGTGAGCCAAAATGTCATCGCCTATCACAAGGCTTCGGGCCCGCTCGCGTCCCCGCGCAACCGCCCGGTGGTCGTTGTCGCGCATTACGACTCCCCTCGCGCTGAGCTGCTCGCCCGCGAGCCCTATGCTTCGTATCGCGCGCTCATTGCCAAGTTGCTGCCTATCGCCACGGTTGCCCCCGCTGCCGTCGCCGTCCTGCGTATCCTGCCGCTCCCCGGCGCGCTCAAGGTTCTGCTGTGGATCGTCGCGATTCTCGCCTCTCTCGTTGCGCTCGCCAACGCGGCAAACATCATCTCCAACCGCCACATCCTTCCCTATACGTCCGGCGCGGTGTGCAACAAATCTTCTGTCGCCGCCTTGCTTGGCGTTATGGACAACGTTGCCCCCTTCCAGGGCGAGAATGAGTTCCCCGACGACGTTCCGTTCGACACCTATTTTGGTGAGCAAAAACGTCGCGCCGAGGAGATGGCACGTGCGGCGGCGGAATATGCCGCGGCCCAGCAGCAAAACGACTATGGTAACACCATCGAGTATGAAGAGCCTGCCTACGAGGAGGACGAGTTCGGCCAGCCGATCGCTCCCGATGCTCAGTTCGAATCCGAACAGGGTGAGGCTTTCGACGAGCAGATCGATGGCTTTGAGGGTGCGTCTGCCGACGAGACGCTGATTGGCGCCATCGTGCCCGAGGCTCAGGACCAGGCTGCCCAAGTCGAAGAGCCCGCTGCCGAGGCCCCCGCTGTCGAGCCGGCGGAAGAGCCTGTTGTGGTCGAGCCCAGCGAGCCTGAGCCTAAGCTCTATCGCAATGCCGCCGGCAACATCCGCTTTGGTTCGGATGCCATTCGTGCACTCGGGATGCTTCCCGAGTCCTGCACGCTCGATTACGAGGAGGGCGAGGAGCCGACGTTCGAGCCCGAGCCTGTCCCCGTCGCGGATGCACCTGCACCCGCCGCCGTTGTGGACGACGTGCCCGCTGCGGCTTCTCCTGCCGTTGCGGAGCCCGAGGCTATGTCTACAATCGATCCTGCAGCGGGACTGGACATTCTGGCACCCGCCGCGCCGGCACAGGACGTCGCGGACGAGTCTGACGATGATTATGTCGAGCAGCCGCGACGCGTGTCTTACGAGAGCGATACCGATTTCTCGGCCGAGATTCCCGCGGCGACGCCCCATGCCGATATTGCATCCGCCTTCTCTTCGATTGGCGCCAGCGCATCCAGCTTCTTTAAGGGCGCGTTTGCAAAGGGCAAGAAATTCATCGACGACTTTGAGGAAAAGCGCGCTATCGCACGCGAGGCTGCCGAGCAGGAGGCTATCGCCCAGCAGCAGGCAGCCGAGGCGGAGCGTGAGCTCGCGGCACAGGAATTCGAGCAGAACGAGGCTCAGCAGCCCATGGCCGTCGATGCCGCCGAAGCTACGACGTCTTTTGAGTCCCAGCAACCGGCATCTGCGGACGTTGTTGAGGCGACGACGTCTTTCGAGCCCCAGCAGCCTGTCGATAGCACCATGTCGTTCGACGCCGCACAGTTCGATGCCACGATAACGTTTGAAAAGCAGGGCACCGCGATTGCTGAGCCCCTTGAGGCTTCCGATGATCAGGCCGCTGCGGCAAACGATACCGAGACCGCCGATGTGGCTGAAACACCGGATGTCGCCGAAGACCAGGCCGTCGACACCGGCGCTGACGAAGAGCAGCACGTGGCCGTCGAGCAGGACGATTCGGCCGAGGTCGAGCAGGAGGAGGCTGTGGTCTCCGAAGTTTCCGAGGTGCCCGAGACGGACGAGTCGAGACCTTACTCCACGCAGATTTTCACCATGCCGACTCCGGGTGGTTCTGGCTCCACGGTTGCCAACGTCGCCCCCACTCAGGACGAAACGGTCGATTCCCTCATGGCGCAGATTTCGTCTCAGGCCGCACCGCGCCCGCAGATGAATGTTCCCGATCCGGCGTCAGTTCCGGCGCCTGCGCCCTCTTCGTCGCCGCTGGCCTCGGTCCCCGATCCGTCGTTGCCGTCGATGAAGCAGGCTAACGTTGCGTCTCGCACGTCGCTGTTTGACCTTCCCGACCCCTCGGCTCAGGTCGATGACCCCTTCGCGACGGCGCAGGGTCCCGAGCCCACATCGGCGCCCGTTGCGCCTTCTATGCCCGCCGCGTCGGGCGCGCGGCCGCTCGAGACTATCTCGGCTCCCGCTTCGGCTGCGCCCAAGCCCCGCAAGCGCGGTCTGGGCGGTCTGTTCGGTCGTAAAAAGAAAAACGATCAGGACAGCATGAGCGACTGGCTGGGTGTCGAAGACGATTACGATGCCAAGAAGTCCGGCCGCGGTATCGGCTCGTGGGATAACTTCGAGGACGATAACGACGGCTGGAAGGGCGGCGCTACGTCTTCCGATGGCGCATCTGACGAAGACATGCTCTCGGCTGTCGCCTCCATGGGCGATGACGAACTGCTCGGTCACGATATCTGGTTTGTGGCGACGGGTGCCTCGGATTGTGATGGCGCCGGCATGAAGGCGTTCTTAGCCTCGCATCGCGATAAGCTCCGCGGCGTATTCTTCATCAATCTTGAATCCGTCGGCGCCGGTAGGCTTTCGGTCGTGACGGTCGAGGGCGAGCAGCAGCTGCTTAAGGGCGACCGCCGCATCATGAACCTGGTCAGCAAGGTCTGTAAGTCGTTCCATGTCGATTGTGGTGCGCTCGAGATGCCCTATGCCAGGACCGATGCCTATGCCGCGCTCGAGGCGAGCCGCCGCGCCCTCACCATCGCCGGTGTGGACGGCACGCGCCTGGCTTGTGCTCGTACCGAGGACGACCTGCCCCACAACGTTAACCCGACGAACATCGCCACGGTATCCGAGGTCGTGACCGAGGTTATCCGCCGTTCGTAGGCGGAGCTCTAAGGAGTCAACGTGTTTTCGTTCATTAAACGTCATTGGCCTGTTTACTTGATTCTGACCCTTATTGCCGTCGCTTTGGGATTTGGGGCTGCCTACATCGTGGGCGTAAAGGGATCGACCCCCGCGTCCGCAATCAGCGAAGAGGTGGAGCAGGAGCAAAGTACGGGTGCCGATGGAATCCCTGAGTCCGAGCAAGCGCTCGTCGACGGCGGATCTTCATCTGCAGAATAGCCGCGGCACTTTACATGGCTAAAAGCGGGCGAACCGGGAGACTGGTTCGCCCGCTTTTTTGCATTAGCGCCTCCTCGATGCCGATTCCAGGTGGGCAAACAAGATGGCTGCGGCGCCGGAAGTCAAGAGGGCGGTTAGGCAGGCGGCGATGGGAATAGATCCCGTTGCCGGCAGGTCTTGCGGCAGGGCACATTGTTGAACGACGCGATCTTCGTCATGTGACTCAAGTTTGTCGCCGCCGCCATTGCGACAGAGGTCGACACGGGCGCTGTTGGTGAGTGCAGTTTGTGGCGTATAAGCCGACGTTGCCTGCATGTGCACGACTGCACCCCGAGCGTCTGTACCAAGGATTGCTTTGGCATCGTCAAGGTCGTCGTGCTCATCTTTGAGATCATCGCGGGTCCAAGAATCCGCATCGCTTCGAGTCGTAAAGTCGGCGGCCACCGCACCGTATTCAATGCGAATGCCCGTTACGACGGTATTGGCGGGAAGATCGAGCTCATGTGCCTCAAGTGTGGTTGATTCTGTGGTCGGGACATCGGTTTTCCAGAGATGCCAGCCTTCGTAATCAACGAGGCGACGGTCCTCGCCTAAGCGCTCTTTAACTTCTTCGGACTCAAGCCAGGGGTTTTCATGTCCATCGTCAAGTGTCGCGTTTGCCTCCTCGTCGATGCTTGATGAACCCAACGGCGTCGTACGGTACCACACGTTACATAGGCCGTTGAGGTCGCCGGTGGCGATAGGGGTTTCAATTGAGACGAATCTTGCGGTGCCGTCCTTGGCGCACTCAAGATCATCGGTAATTGTGAACTCATCAACCCAGGTGGTCGACTCGTTTCGCGCATCGACGGTGTAGGAGAAAAACCCTTTCGCATCGGCTTGTGTCGCGGCGCGGTTTTTGCCATCGCCGTTAGCCAAGAGGCCATCCCCGACGGGCTGGGCAATTTCTTGACGCTTGTCGATCTGTCCTTTGATCTCGATCGGCGCGTCCTTCATTGCGAAAGATTGGACTTCTTCCGTAGCCTTTACTTCAAACGTTATCTCCTCGGCAAGGTCGTAGGTCCGCGGGGACATTATTTCGCGCAACGTGTAGGTGCCAGGCGCAAGATGTTCGATACGGTGCGGCTTGTCGGATGAGGTCCAGGAGTCTATTTCGGTTTTATCGGGACCATATAGGGTGAGCTGTGCGCCTTCCACTTCCTGCTCACCGCTTGCATCGACCTTGGAGATATCAACCTTGGTGAAATCGTCGGACACTCCGAGATGGGCCTCGATGACGGGCGTTGTCTGGTCGGCATATGACAGCTCGACCGTATGGGGATTCTGGTCCAGGAGGTATCCTTCGGGCGCTTGGGTCTCAACGACTTCGTAGCATGCGGTTTCACATCCCAACGAAAGATGGCTTGCGCGGGCGGACCCCTGCTCGTCAGTCGTTACCGTGGCGACAGTTTCGCCGGCCAAGGCAACGATGCTACCGTCGGGGCGAACAATATCGTCTGCAGCTCGGATGTCAAACACGGCCCCCATGAGGTTGTGCCCATCGGTGGCGTCGGACTTTACGATTTCGATGCTTCCGGTTGCCGCGTCGTCGAAGTATGAGGCGATTGCAACGGGCGTTAGATATCTGTCGGCGGGGATTGTTATCGTGAGGTCCTCTCCGACAAGGTATGGCTTCTTTGACGAGACCTCTCGCACGTAGTAGGTACCCGGGTTAAGAGATTCGGGTAGCGTGACGGTACCCGTTGTGTCGGTCGTAAAGGTGTTCAGGATATTGTGGGACGGATACCAGCACGTTTGCGAGATGGGCTCGTGGTTGCTGTCGAGCAGCTGGAAGCTAAAGCCGGCAAGGGGAACCGCGGCACCGGTCTGGGCGTCACGCTTAACAATCTGGAGATGTGTCGATAGGGCATGGTTGTCCACGATGTACTGAAGCTCGGCACCGTCAGCAATCTGTTCGGCCGAGACGGTCCATTCTCCTGCCTGTTTAAAGCCTTCGGGGACGGACTCTGGAACCTCCCGAACTGTGTAGCCGGCACGGTCGTAGGGGATGGCTCCGTGGACGCCATCGGGCCGCTTGCCTGCGCCGAACCATGCTCCGGGCTGGTCTTTGGTGGAGGCAAAACCATAGATATTTGTGGTCAGTGTGCCAACAACCCGCTGAGAGCTGTTGCTGACAACCTCAAAGACAACATCTCCTGCCGGCTGCTCCAGGCCGGATTGATCGCTATTGCCGTATTCCTTGAATTTGGAAATCTCAAGGTCAAACGCAATGGGGATATCGGAAATGCGAGATTCGAGCTCGACGACGCCCGAATCGCCCAACTGGTCGGCCCCAACGGTGTAGGTCCAGCTGTCGCTGGGCAGCAGGTAGCCCTCGGGAGCCTTCGACTCATAGACGGTGAAGGTTCCCAGGGGAACATCGGCAAGGGCGGCTCGACCGGTTTCGTCGGTCGTAAGGGTTTGCGTCCATCCGGGGGTTGATTGAGAAATGCAGGTAAACTCGGCACCGGCGAGCGAGGCTCCCGCTTGGGATCCAGCGCCCGTTGCGGCGTCAAGCTTTACGATGCGTAGCGTGATGGTGCCTGGTTGCTCATCGATTGTGACATGGCCACCACTGCCCTCCGTGGTAAAGGGGATCCGGTCGCGTCGAGGGACATAGCCTGCCGGCGCCTTTGTCTCTACCAGGTAGTATGCCGTGTTGGGCAAAAGTGTTGCCTGCGCTCGGCCGTTGCCGTCCATTTTGAGCGTGCCGACGCGCGCGTCGCTCATGCTCTCGAAGATATCGAATGTTGCCCCGTCAAACTGATAAGTGGCGTTTCCGCTGGTGATGGCGGTGTTCGCGGACTGCTTTTGAAAAGAAACGGAGACAGATGGCAGTACGTAGAGCATGTCTTGACGCTTGCTGCCGCCCGATATGGGTCCCAAATAGCGCCGCGCGCGGTGCGGAGCGGCTTTGATGCCTCCCGATTTTGCATTGTCGTGAAGCCACCGTGCGGCAGCCACAACCTCATTGTCGGCGGTAAAATGCCCACTTTTTGTCTTGCCTTGAGCTGTTGTGTAGGAGTAGGTGCCGTCGACATGGGTAGTGCCGTTAAGCATCCATACGGCAAGTTGAGTGGCGGCGCGGGCGCGATCGGGCGACAGGTTGTAACCGCCAAACGACGTGGCGGTAGGATATCCGTGACAAACGATTGCCGCGAACTCGTCGTCGAGCCACACCCAGCCTTGATCAAAGTTGAGCCATGGACCGCCCGGCTTGGTGGGACCGGGACGTTCCTGGTTCATGCAGTATGCGATTGAGGCGTCTTGAGCCTCGTACTTACCGATGAGGAAGGGCCCGCAATCGTCGCTAATGGTGTGGAAGCCGAGCTGATCGTAGCCGTCGATGGCAAGTGCGGGTACCGGCGCCAAGCAACTGATGAGTAGGAAGAGGAGTAGGAGCAGCGGGCCTGTTGCGATTGCGCTGTGGACAGAGTGCGTGGGTGCGTTGGACATGGCTGCTCCTTATCCCTCGTGCGCCGCACGGGGAGGCTGCGGCGCTTGGGACGAGGCTACCCCCGAGGTTCATGCGGGTAAGTACCGGAAGCTGACCAAAAGCTTGCCCGATTTCTGACAAATTGGGCCCATATGGAACAATCAAATAAAATCGCAGGTAAAAGATGGTGAAATAAGGACGCCAGAGGTCCCTATCTCCACAATTGGACTGTTTTCCAGACGATTCTCCACAGCTAAAACAAGCATCGACACCCTTGTATCGAACAAGACAACCGCGTTATACTAGCCAACACACAAGCGGGCATCGCCAAGTGGTAAGGCATCAGCTTCCCAAGCTGACACTCGCGGGTTCGAGTCCCGTTGCCCGCTCCAACAAAAAGCACAAGCACGGCAGCGTCACGCTGCCGTGCTTTTTACTGCCAAGTGCCGGGACTCGAACCCGCCAGGGTGCGAGCGTAAAACAAACGCGAAGCGTTTGTAGCGAGCAGGCGAAGGCGCCGGCAGGCGCCTGAAGCCGGTGCGGATTTGCGAAGCAAATACGCGGACGTCCCGTTGCCCGCTCCATGGAGCAAGGAAGATTTCGGGAAAGACAGATTCAACCGGCTTTGCCCTCGCGTTTCCGCGAATCCAGAGGTGCCATCCGCAGCCGGTGCGGATTTGCGAAGCAAATACGCAGACGTCCCGTTGCCCGCTCCAATCCCAAAATGTTAGGTTAATGCCTGCTGGCAATACTTGCGTCCGAGCACGGTACAATAGTCAAGTTACGACCAACGTGCCAATAACCAAAAAGGAGCCGCTATGATCGATCGCTATACCCGCCCGGAGATGGGACACATCTTCTCCCTCGAGAACAAGTACGCCATTTGGCAGGAGATCGAGGTCCTGGCCTGCGAGGCCCAGGCGGAGCTCGGCAAGATCGGTATTTCCAAAGACGAAGCCCAGTGGATCCGCGACCATGCCAACTTTGAGAAGGCAAAGGTCGACGAGATCGAGGAGGTCACGCGCCACGACGTCATCGCCTTCCTGACCAACATGAAGGAGTACATCGACGCCGATGTTCCCGAGGGCGACCCCAAGCCCAGCCGCTGGGTTCACTATGGCATGACCAGCTCCGATCTGGGCGACACGGCTCTGTGCTACCAGCTCACCCAGGCCTGCGACCTGATCATCGAGGACGTCAAGAAGCTCGGCGAGATTTGCAAGCGTCGCGCCTTTGAGGAGCGCAACACGCTCTGTGCCGGCCGCACCCATGGCATCCACGCCGAGCCGATGACCTTCGGTATGAAGTTTGGCTCTTGGGCCTGGGAGCTCAAGCGCGATCTGGACCGTCTTGAGGACGCCCGTAAGAACGTTGCCTTCGGTGCCATCTCGGGCGCCGTCGGAACTTACAGCTCCATCGAGCCGTTTGTCGAGGAGTATGTCTGCGAGCACCTGGGTCTGGTTCACGATCCGCTGTCCACGCAGGTCATCAGCCGCGACCATCACGCCTACCTCGCCGGTGTCCTCGCTACCACGGCTGCCACCTGTGAGCGCATCGCAACCGAGGTTCGCAACCTGCAGAAGACCGATACGCTCGAGGCCGAGGAGCCGTTCCGCAAGGGGCAAAAGGGCAGCTCCGCCATGCCGCACAAGCGCAACCCCATCACCATGGAGAAGGTCTGCGGTCTGTCGCGCGTCGTGAAGTCCAACGCCCAGGTTGCCTTCGATAACGTCGCCCTGTGGCACGAGCGTGACATTTCGCACTCCTCTGCCGAGCGTGTCGCCCAGGCCGACAGCTTCATCGCCCTCGACCACATGTTCCAGTGCCTCATCCGCGTTATCGACGGCCTGCAGCTGTACCCTGCCCGCATGATGGCCAACCTCAATAAGACCCGCGGCCTCATCTTCTCCTCCAAGGTGCTGCTGGCCCTCGTCGACACGGGCATCACCCGCGAGGACGCGTACGCCATTGTGCAGGAGAACGCCATGGCAACCTGGCACGAGGTGCAGGATTGTGTCTCTGGCCCCACCTTTAAGGAGCGTCTCGAGGCCGACCCGCGCTGCACCGTCAGCCAGGAGAAGCTCGACGAGATCTTTGATCCGTGGGACTTCCTCACCCGTATCGACACGGTCTTTGATCGTCTGGAGCAGCTGAGCTTCGAGTAGGCTGGCTTTATTCGACCGCTTGCGGATACATTTCAACCATTGGCGCCTTGCCCGTCTTGGGCGAGGCGCTTTTTTTCGTTGCTGCCGCAGGCTCCGGTAATAGAATGAAAATTCGGCTGCTGTTTTGATGAAAGGAGGCACGTGCCCAGACGTATTAAACGAGGCGCTATCGTCTCGTTTGTGCTCATACTCTTTGTTGCCGTCTGTGCGGGCGCCCTGACGTATACCGTTCGACGCAGTCCTTCCTCCTCGAATGAAGCCGATAAAGATCTCCCGGTGCTCAAGATTGGCGTTACGGATAATGACCCCTATGTGTATGTCGATACCACAGGCGATTACGCCGGTATCGATATCGATATCGCCCGCGAGGCCTGCAAGCGTGCTGGAATCAAACCGCAATTTGTTGACATATCTTGGAATGATCGCGATCGCCTGCTCAAAAACGGCGATATCGATTGTCTGTGGTGCGACTATTCGCCCAATTATCGCGAAGACGTTTATTACTGGACTGAGCCGTATCTGACCGTGACAGTCTCGGTCGCCGCCAAGAAAACGAGTGGTATCAAGGGTTTGACGTCTCTCGATGGAAGCAAGACCATTGCGGTGATTGCGGGTTCGGTGAGTGAACGCCGATTGCTTGCCGGGGACCTGGGTATCTCGCCGGATATGCACATCAAATCATATGGCTCTGCCGAACTCTGCAAAGCTGCCCTGGTCAAAGGTTATGTTGACTGTTGGATGGCGGACGTTCAATCGCTCGACCGGCTCGTCGCGCAGTATCCCGGTGTTTATCGCGTGTTTGCCGACAACGTTATGACAGTTGACCTGGGCGTTGCATTTGAGAACAGCTATGAGGGGGAGTACGTCAAAAACCTCAATACCGTGCTGTTCGACATGGATCGGGACGGCACGATTGATCGCATCGTGAGCAATTACGCGGCGGGGGCGAAATCATGATGAATGACGAGCGCCGCTTGCGTCGAAAGAACCTTGCCGTCATAGCCGTGGGCGTAGTCGTTAGCCTTGCCTTGTTGGGCATGCTGTATACCGTCGGCACGCATCGCTGCCTCGATAAAACACTTGGATTCGGTCAAGAGACCATGGTGTTCTTGGAAAACGCCTGTGAAAAATACGACCGATACGAACAAGGCAGAAAAACCGAGGCGACGCACGATTTGGATGCCGCGGTCGAGTCGTTTGCGACGTTTTTGCCTTCTGAGTGTGTCGAGATCGGCGACGACCTGATCGAGGAATATGTTCGTGTCGAGAACCTTTCGGGACTATTGGTCATGGACGCCGACGGTCACATGATCGCCCACTATGACGTTGACGGTCGCGACCCGCTCATGCTGTGGCGAGAAGAGCTCGTATCCTCTTCGGTCCAATCGATGTATCGAGGTTCAGGGGTGTCCTATTCTGATGTCCTCGAGCGCCGCGGTGTCGACTTTGCCGTGAGTGTCGTCCCGTATGGCGATGGCGTTGTGCTGGGATATCGATCGCTCGCAACTGAATCTGCCGACGATTATTCCTACACGATTGCCGATGTGCTCGTGAACAACACGTTCCACCAAGGTCCAACGGTGCTTGTGATGTGCGATGCACAAATCATCTCCTCGAACGATCCGTCTGTCGATGTGCCGCTTGCCCGACTTCTCACGGACAGTGGAATTGATTGGAAAGATGAAGGCCTGACGCGTATCGAGTATCGGGAAGAAACATGGTATGCCGTGCGTGCGGCATACAAGGACTACCGCCTGTTTGCGCTGTATCCCAAATCCGAGGTCATGTCTGACAGGATCACATTTGTCGCTGCCGGCGTCTTGGTGGGTCTGGCGTTTTGGGTCGTGGTGCTGCTAGCGCGAAATATCGTTGACCACCGCAACTTAGCCGAAAAGGACAAACAGCTCGGCATCATCAATGCCATCAGTTCTGCGTATGAGTCGACCTTCCTGTTGCATCTCGATACGCTCGAGATCGAGGGAATTAACATGTCGCCGTCGATGGCGAAAATATTTGCTGAGCATACCGAGGCATATGACTTTTTGGACACGGTTTGTCGAGACGTTGTGAGTCCCGAAAGCCGCGAAGTGGTCATGGAACTTATAGATACAAGTACGCTTCGGGACCGTATGGAGGGCGTGCCGCACTTGGATGCCGAGGTGCGAGATTGCCGAGGTGCTTGGTATTCGCTGCAGGTTGTTCCGCAGCGTCGCGATGAGCGGGGCCGACTGGAATCGGTCGTCGTGGCGACGCATAACATCTCGATGGCAAAGCGCGCCGAAGAGCTTTCTTTTCAGGACAAACTGACGGGGCTTCGCAATAGAAATTACCTTGAGTCCCTTGGCGACGACTCGGTGAACAAATCCCTGCCCGTGAGTGTGATCATGATGGACTGCAACCACCTCAAGCGCACCAACGATCTTTACGGTCACGAAATGGGCGATGAGTTGCTGCGGCGTACGGCGTCTGTATTGAGGCGGGTGGCAGGCGAGAAGTTTGTGCCCATGCGCGTTGGCGGAGATGAGTTTTTGTTGATATGCCCCTACACTGATCGCGAGTCCGCGCGTCAATTGGTGCAAGATCTTCGCCGCGGTCTTGCTGCGGCGAGCGATGATGCGCTGGCCGTCAGCGCGTCATTTGGCATCGCGACGGTAGAGACACCCGGCTGTACGCTAGCCGAGATATACCGCGTTGCCGACCATAACATGTATCAAGAGAAGCGTGAAGTTCACGCTCAGGACGCGAATCGTTAGTATTGCAGTCACCGGTTTGTGCATCGTAGGATGTTGAATCGGTGCCCGCGATACTATATCGGCCCGGGCGGGGATAATAGACATCTGAAATTTCTCTATGAGAGGGGATCTCAATGATTAGCTTTGACTACAAGCCTCAGGGCGTGTGCTCTCGCAATATCCATCTCAATCTTTCCGACGACGGCAGCAAGGTACTGGGCGTCGAGTTTATCGGCGGCTGCGATGGCAACCTTAAGGCCATCTCCAAACTGGTCGAGGGCGCTCCTGCCGACCGTGTGATCGAGGTTCTTGCCGGCAATACCTGCGGCATGAAGAAGACCTCTTGCGCCGATCAGCTTACGCGCGCTATCGAGGCCGCCCGCGCCGAGATCGCCTAATGGGTATCGCCGACCACATCAAGAACGGAATATCGCGCCGCGGCTTTGTGCTCGGTGGAGCCGCCGCGGGCGCTGCCACGGTGCTTGCCGGATGTTCGAAAAAAACAGGCACCAGTGATGATGCCGCCGGCGAGCCGCAGGTTATCAAGGACGATTCCAAGATCGTCTCGATTACGGATGAGTACGAGGCCGTCGACATCGACCTTGAGCCTGCGGCCTCGTGGACGCTGCCGCTGGGTACGCTGCTGTACTACTGCGATGGCGACTATGCTGCGGCAATGATGGCGCCCGCATCGGCACTGCACGCCAACACACTCGGTGTGCTCAACCTGGGCGATGGCTCACTTACCACATTAATTGAGGATCCTATCGAGGGCACGGGATATGCTTTTTACGATGTCCGTGCCGGCGATGGCGTGTTTGCGTGGGTTGAGATGAACTTTGCCAATTCATCGTGGAAGCTCTACGCTCAAAATCTGTCGGGCGCTTCGCTCTCTGGCGACGTGGTTGAGCTCGATCGAGGTGGCAAGGACTACGATCCGCCACTGTTTACGGCGTTCGGGTCATCAGTCATCTGGTATAAAATGCCTTCGGCAGGCGGCAATAAAACGAGTAACGATTCGTTTTGCTATCGTCGCTCGCTTGATGAATCTAAGGCCGAGACAATTTGGAAATCGACAGGCCGCTTTGCGTCGGCCCCACGCGCGAGCGACGGCATTTTGACCATCTCGCCGCGTGTCCGCAACGACGAGGGCGTCTACTACGGCATAACGGCAATCGATCTGACCGATGGCAACAACACCAAACGTGCCCAGCTAGTCCTTCCCTCGTCAGTCTCGCCTTTCGAGGCCGTATATATGGGCGATACCTTCGTGTTTTCTATCGAGGCGACCTATAGTGGCGTGGGCAGCCTGGGCAACATGGGCACGTATATCGGTAATGAGGGAGGGCCGTACCTCTTCCTGTCCCGCGAGCCTCTCGCATGTGCGGCTGGCAAGAAGAATAAATACCTTGTTAAGGTACAGGCATCGCATTTCCTGATCGACACCTCTGCCAAGACCTATGGTTCGCTGTTGTCGCCCGACCGCGCTTTGGAGTATGGCGATTATCCAGCTACGGCGGGAAAATCGGACTCATTCCTTACGTACGCCACGGTGCGCAACAGCCAGGGTATACCAGAGACGGTCACCGCACGCCTATTCTCTCTTTAAGCTTAGAGGGGTTAAAAAGACGCCAACAGGGGAATAAACGCGTTGTAATTGTGAGTACCGCCCGCCGAGCTGCCGCGTCATAGCGGCATCCGGTGGGCTCAGGTGCGTTAAAATGAGCTTGTTCTTAGCTAATTGAGACAGGGGGGCCGTGTTATGGCTTCAGATGCAAAAAAGATTCTGCTGGTCGAGGATGAGAAGGCAATCCGTGACGCCGTCGCTGCCTATCTCGAGCGCGAGGGCTACTGGGTTGTGGGCGTCGGTGACGGTCAGTCCGCGATCGAGGAGTTCGAGAAGCATCAGTTCGACCTGGTTGTGCTCGACCTTATGCTCCCCAAGATCCCCGGTGAGCGCGTTTGCCGCACCATTCGCGATACCTCGGATGTCCCCATTATCATGTTGACGGCCAAGGGCGAGATCGAGGACCGTATTATCGGTCTCGAGCTCGGTGCCGACGATTATCTCATCAAGCCGTTCTCTCCGCGCGAGCTCGTCGCCCGCGTTCGCGCCCTGTTCCGTCGTGCCCATCAGGCCGATGAGCCCGCCGTCGAGGTGCTCGACTTCGGCGATCTGGTCATCGACATCTCCGGCCACAAGATTCTGGTCGAGGGCAAGGAAGTCGATCTGACGGCTTCTGAGTTCAAGCTGCTCACCACGCTTGCCCGTCACCCCGGTCGCGTCTATAACCGCATGGAGCTGGTCGAGAAGGTGCTCGGGTACGACTTCGAGGGCTACGAGCGCACCATCGACAGCCACGTGAAGAACCTCCGCGCCAAGCTGGGCGACGACCCCAAGAAGCCCAAGTGGCTCTACACCGTCCATGGTGTTGGCTATCGTTTTGAGGCTCCGGCCAAGACCGATAAGTCGGACGAGAAATAAGGTAATCGCATATGACACCTGCGCGCTTTGAAATCGGACAAAAGCACAAGCAGGAGAGCGAGGCGGGTTCCAAGGCAAGTTGGAACACGCCTCGTTCCGATTCCCGGCCGACGATGAGCTATCCCTCGCGTATGGCCCTGGCTTTTGCCCTGACATCGCTCATGACGGTATTGGTGCTGGTGGGCGTCGTCTCCGTTGTATGGGGTACGGTTTTTACGGATTACACGCGCTCCAATATCGTCGAGATCGCCAATTCCGCTGCCGAAAAGCTTGCGACATCGTACGAGGAAAACGGCAACTGGACCGCGGGAGAGTTGCGTACGGTCGCGACATCGAGCCTAGTGTCCGACGATCTTGGCATGCAGGTCGTCAATAAAAAGGGCGTTATCGTCTACGACGATTCATGGCCTTCGGCAAGCGCGACCGCCGATGTGCGCGAGAGCGAATCAGCGTCGAGCAGCTCGAGCGGTAAAAAAGCATCGCATAGCCCGGTCTCGTCTGCTCCAACCGACTCCGATAGCGTTGCCAACGTCGAAATCATAACGTCTTCGGGCGAGCATGTCGGACAGGTAAAGCTATGGGCCATCGGCTCCGATGCCTTGCTCACCAAGGCGGATTCTGCATTTAGGGAGAAGACCTTTAACGCCATGGCCCTCGCCGCGGTTGTTGCAATCTGCATTTCGGTCGTTATCGGATCGCTCGTGTCGCGCATGCTCACCAAGCCGATTCATCGTATTACGAGCACGGCCAAGCAAATTCGCGATGGCGATCTGTCCGCTCGTACTGGTTTGCGCGGTGATGACGAGATTGATCAGCTGGGTGAGACCTTCGATGAGATGGCCACTTCGCTCGAGAAGGATATGAAACACGAGAAGCGCCTGACCTCAGACGTTGCACACGAGCTTCGCACGCCGCTTATGGCCATGCTCGCAACGGTCGAGGCCATGCAGGATGGCGTGTATCCCACCGACGATGAGCATTTGGAGACCGTTGCTTCCGAGACGCGTCGCCTGGCTCGTCTGGTGCAGCAGATGCTCGACCTGTCGCGCATGGAAAACAGCACGGCTCCGCTCAACCTTGAGCCGGTGGACATGGTTCCTTTCGTGCGTTCCATCGTCAATGCCCAGGAGCGCCTGTTTGTCGACCGCGATCTGCGCTTGCGCTTTGCTGACGAGACCCAAGGTCACGACGATGTCGTCGAAGCCGATCCCGACATGATCACACAATGCGTCATCAATCTCATGAGCAACGCCATGCGCTACACCCCCGAGGGCGGTTGGGTCGTGGTGTCGGTGCTCAGTGACCGCAAACACGTTAGCATCGCCGTTTCTGATACCGGCATCGGTATCGCCAAGGAAGACCTGTCGCGTATTTTCGGACGTTTTTGGCGTGCCGACGCCAGCCGCGCCCGCGAGGCGGGCGGTCTGGGCGTGGGCCTCGCCGTGACCAAGCAGATTGTCGAGCGTCATCACGGCTACATATCCGTGGAGTCGGAGCTTGGAAAGGGTACGACTTTTACGATTCATCTGCCTCGCGAGCACACGGCGGACGCGGCATCTACTACAATGGAGCACTAGCTTTTCGCTATTCGGTGAAGGAGGGGTTTCGTCCCTGCCGCTCCGAGTTTGCGAAAACATGCGGGAAAGAACCCGCATTACTGTCGTATTTTGGTAAGGAGTGACTCACGTGACAACGATGGAGCGTCGTCCGGATTCCCGTGGCAAGGTTCGTGATATCTATGATGCCGGTGAAAACCTGCTGATGGTCGCCACCGACCGCATTTCTGCGTTCGACTTCATTCTTCCCGACGAGATTCCGTTTAAGGGAGAGGTGCTCAACCGCATCTCGGCATTCTGGTTCGATAAGTTTGCCGACATCGTTCCCAACCACCTCGTTTCCATCGACCCGGCGGATTTCCCCGAGGAGTTTGCTGAGTATCGTGACTACCTCGCTGGCCGCGCCATGCTGGTCAAGAAGGCCCAGACGATTCCTATCGAGTGCATCGTCCGCGGCTATCTGACCGGTTCGGGCAAGAAGACCTACGACGAGAACGGCACCGTCTGCGGCATCCAACTGCCTGAGGGCCTGACCGAGGCTTCCAAGCTTCCCGAACCGCTGTTCACGCCGTCCACGAAGGCCGAGATCGGTGACCACGACGAGAACATTTCGTTCGAGCGTTGCTGCGAGATCGTGGGCGAGGACATTGCCACGCAGATTCGCGACCTTTCCCTCAAGATCTACAAGGCTGCCGCCGAGTATGCAGCGACCCGTGGCATCATCATTGCCGACACCAAGTTCGAGTTTGGTGTCATCGATGGCAAGGTCACACTGATCGACGAGTGCCTCACGCCTGACTCCAGCCGTTTCTGGCCTGCCGCCAGCTACGAGGAGGGCAAGATTCAGCCCAGCTACGACAAGCAATTCGTCCGCAATTGGCTCAAAGCCAACTGGGATATGACGGGGGAGACCCCGCACCTGCCCGCCGAGGTCATCGATGGCACGTCCGAGCGCTATCGCGAGGCCTTCCAGATCATCACGGGCTCCCAGTTCACAAGCATGAAGGAGAACGCATAAGTGAGTACCCGTAGCGCCACGAACAAGCGCACGCAATCCCACGAGGTTACCGGGGTTGCGCGCAAGTCCGCCGCATCCGCCAAGCCCGCCCGTCAGGCAGCGAGCTCTGTCCGCGTCGTGCCGGCTTCGTCTAAGGCACGCCGCAAAGAGCTCGAGAAGGGCGAGAACCTCGAGGGCCTCTCTAAAGAGGAGAAGCGCGCCCGCAAGGCTAAGCAGCGCGCCAAGGAGGACCGCATCTACACGGTATCGAATATCCTTCTCAAGCAGGATGAGGACTACACCAAGCGCCGCCGCATCTGGTGGGCCGTGCTCACTATCGGCATGGTGCTCGTCGTGGCCATTTGGGCTTCGCTGTACTTCGCTCCCGCTGGCATGGTGTCCAGCCCCGTCCAGATGGTCGGCATCGTTTTGTCCTACGTCGTCATTTTGGGTGACTTTATCTACGACTTCGTTCGTATTCGTCCCCTGCGCAATATGTACCGCACGCAGGCCGAGGGCATGTCCGAGAACAAGCTCAACGCCCTTATCGAGCGCTCGGCTGCCGAGGAGGACAAGAAGGACTCCAAGAAGAAGTAGCGTTTGCATGCATACTTATCGCTAAGATATAAGGCGCGTCGTTTTTGCGGCGCGCTTTTTACTGTTCTATAGATAGATGGAGTGGCACATGATTCGAGCTGCCCTGACGGTCGAAGAGGCTCTGGAGGGCATGAAGACCCTGGAGCCCAAGATTAAAAACTATGCGCGCTTGGTTGTCCGCAAGGGCGTAAACGTCAAGCCCGGCCAGGAGGTTGTCGTTCAGTCTCCCGTCGAGTGCGCGCCGTTTGCGCGCGTGGTGGTCGCGGAGGCCTATGCCTCCGGTGCCGGTCACGTGACGGTTATTTGGGCCGATGACGCCGTGACGAGGCTCACGTACGAGCATGTCGAGAAAAGCTATTTTGAGCAGACGCCCGAGTGGAAGCGCCTGCAGCTTGATTCACTGGCCCAGGATGGTGCCTGCTTTATCTTTATCGAGGGCGCGGACCCTGCGGCTCTGAAGGGCATCGATCCCGCTAAGCCTGCTGCAGCTTCTAAGGCAAGGAACACGCAGTGCAAGGTCTTCCGCCGCGGACTGGACTACAACATCAACCCGTGGTGCATCGCCGGCGCGCCGGTCGTCGCCTGGGCGCGCGAGGTGTTCCCGGGAGACGCCGATGAGGTTGCAATCTATAAGCTGTGGAATGCGATTCTGCGCACCGCTCGCGCCGATGGCCAGGACCCGGAGAGCGACTGGGAACTCCATGACGCCGCATTCGAAAAGAACCTGCGTTTCCTGAACGACAATCGTTTCGACTACCTGCATTACACCTCGGCAAATGGAACCGATCTGACGATTGGCATGACGAAAGGTCACGAGTGGGCCGGCGGCAAGGGCAAGACGCCCGATGGGCACCCCTTCTTCCCCAACATTCCCACCGAGGAAGTCTTCACCTCGCCTGACCGTATGCGTGCCGACGGTATCGTGTATTCGGCTATGCCGCTCATTCACCACGGTAACAAGGTTGACGATTTTTGGATTAAGTTCGAGGCGGGCCGCGTAGTGGACTACGATGCCCGCGTGGGTAAGGCGACGCTTGCGAGCATTATTGACACCGATGAAGGTGCCGCTCATCTGGGTGAGGTCGCGCTTATCTCCAAGAACACGCCGATCCGTGAAAGTGGCGTTCTGTTCTATGACACGCTCTATGACGAGAACGCCAGCTGCCACCTTGCGCTGGGCGTTGGCTTCCCTGAGTGCATCGAGGGTGGGTATGACATGTCCAAGGAGGAGCTCCTGGAGCATGGCGTTAACGTCTCGAGCACGCACGTCGATTTTATGATCGGCACGGACGACATCGATATTACGGGCGTTACGCCTGATGGACGTGAAGTTGTGATTTTCCAGAACGGCCAATGGAGTTGGGAATAGTCCCAGACCGTGGTACAATGCCACCCGCGGGCCGTTAGCTCAGCTGGCAGAGCAGGGGACTTTTAATCCCAAGGTCCAGGGTTCGAACCCCTGACGGCCCACCATAGTTTACGCAGGTCAGAGACGGTGTCGTCTCTGACCTTTTTCTTTTTGTACCCCGCGAGTACCAAAAACGGTACCCCTCAAATCACGTGGATTCCATAATTCTGACCTGTCCGTAGAGGGACATAGCGTCCCGATGGTCGGACGGATGGATCGTTGTTGATGCGTCCGTCCATCCATCCGAAGGAGCAGGGGGACGGCCCGAATGAGTGCGAGCGTTCTGCGCGCTTTCAACAGCCGTAGGGGCTCCATACCTAGCCCCAGGCTGTCGGAAGGGCGTTGAACGCGAGCTTCGGGCGCGGGTTGAAGGACCAACTGAATGGTGCTGTGGTGGGGCGGCCTTTTTGACGCTTCAGCAGACCACACCTATTTCTATAACTTATATATCTATATAAAAGGGGAATTGACATGAAGTCTATTTTGCAATTTGTCTACCTGCGAATATCCAGGATTGGATGCCCCCTTTTGAGGGTGGGTTTAAATTGACATGAAGTCAACCGAAATTGACATGAAGTCAATTTTTATCGACGTGAAGTCAATCCTTTCTAGGGTTAGAAATTGACATGAGGTCAATTTCTAACCCTGTTTTTTTGGAAGGAAAAAAGCCCTTGCGTCCATATTGTCTGTGCCGTTGGTGCAGTCGCATCAAGCAGGAGCTCGCAACATGTCGCAAATGCGGCTGAGCAGAAAGCGCAAGCAGACGGCGGCGCGTCTCTAAAAGATGAGAACCCGGACTATGCCGGTTGGCTTACGGTCGAAGGGACCTCGATTTCAACTCCAGTTGTCTCATGCCGCCAGGGTGACCCTAACGGTTTCTACCTCAATCACGGTTTCGATCGCTTGCCGTCATTCTCCGGGTGTCCGTTTTTAGCTGAAGGCTCATCGCCATCAAGTACGAATATGCTCGTGTACGCCCATAACATGGGATATGGAAACCTTGGCTTTACCGAGCTCCAGAATTGTTATCGGACGGATTGTTTTGCAAATATCGGAGCCGTGACATTCACGAGCGCAAATGGGAATACCACTCGCTATAGGCCGTTGCTTGGCTTGAGAGTGCCTAAAAAATTTGATTTGCTTCTACGATTTGACTTTGCTGGAGAGTCAGACTTCAATGCCTGGCTTAATTCTTTGTCCGAGCACGCTAGCGCGAAGTCAGATTCCGCTGGGTCTGACTCTGTTATCACTTTGGTGACATGCTCTTCCGCGATTGGCGGTGATCGATACCGCAGCGTTTTAGTTTGCAGGAGAGCATTTTGATTAAGGCAGATGTCCTTCCTAGAATATAGTCATGATTTCTTGAACTCAGGAATAGGCCCTAATGATTCAATATAATGCGAATCATTAGGGCCTACATGCTGTCTTTTTAGTCCTCGGGAAGCTCGATTGGGTAGTGGGCGGTCAGGCTGCGGTACTTGCGGTAGAACCCGGACAGCAGGTCGGTCACGCGGTGGCGCTGCCTGTCCCTCGCCTCGGCCTTCGCGCCGAAGCGCGAGCCGGGCGGCATGACCCTCGTCACCGCCGTTCCCTCCTGAGGCACGCCGCCGACCTCGAACGCCTCGTGCATGAGGTCGCGTGTGGGCTCCGCCTTCAGCCTCTCGGCCTCGATGATGCCCGCCATCTCGTCCTCCATGGAGTCGGCCACGAACTTGCGCCAGTTGCGCTCGACGGCGTCGTGGCGCTCGGACTCGGGCGCGGCAGGGTCGATGTCGAACTGGGCGTCCGCCTCCCCGAAGCCTGCGATCTCGAGGAACCGCTCGATGAGCTCGGACTTGTCGCGCAGCTCGGGCGACGCCGCCACCGAGGACATGATCCGCGCCGCGATCTCCCTGTCCTTCACGTGGTCGCCGTGGCGCTGCTCGACGAGTATGAGGATGTAGTCGATGTTGATCTCCACCTGGCGGACGAGCTCCATCTCGAAGACGAGGTCCTCGGCGATGGACTCCTTCTCGGAGCGCTCGCGGTCGCGCATCTCGTCGCGCACGGCGAGGTACTCGCTCTGGTAGTCCTGAAGCTCGCGGGCGCTCGCGGGGTCGTCGTCCTCGAAGGCGTCGAAGCTCGCGAGGATGTTGCGCACGCGCAGCACCGCCGAGAAGGCGTTCACGAAGTCGCGCTTCTGCTCGTCGGTCATGAGGACGTCGATGCCGTCGAGCGGGTAGTGCAGGCGGATGTAGGCGAGCTTCTCGGCATACTCCCGGAAGTACTCGTCGTAGGCCTTGAGGATGACGATGCCGCCCGCCTCGGGGTCGCCGAACAGGCTGATCGCCTCGTCGACCCGCTCGGCGAGGTTGCGGAAGCACACGATGTTGCCGAACGACTTGACGGAGTTGAGGATGCGGTTCGTGCGCGAGAACGCCTGGATGAGGCCGTGCATCTTCAGGTTCTTGTCGACCCACAGGGTGTTGAGCGTCTTGGCGTCGAAGCCGGTGAGGAACATGTTGACGACGATGAGCATATCGAGGCACTCCGCCGCGGGCAGCGGCTTGCCGTCCACGTCCTCGCCCTTCATGCGGCGCGAGACGTCCTTGTAGTAGCCGTCGAAGCCCTCCGCGTCGGTGGAAAACGATGTCTTGAACATGGCGTTGTAGTCGGCGATGGCCCCGTCAAGGAACTCGCGGTCGGCCTGCGGCATCTCGGAGGCGTCGATGTCCTCGTCGTCGATGAAGCCGTTCGGGTCGTCGTCGGCCCCGTTTGGCGCGAAGCTGAAGATGGTCGCGACCTTGAGATTACAGCCCTCGCGCTGGCCTATCATCTCCCGCAGGATGCGGTAGTAGCTCTCGGCGCTCTTGATGGAGTCGCACGCGAGGATCGAGTTGAAGCCGCGGCGCACGCGGTCGCCGACGGTGTAGGCCGCGCCGTCCCGCTTGGTCTTCTGGTCGAAGTGCTCGAGGATGTAGGTGGCGACGTTGTGCATGCGCACGGGGTTCTGCCAGGCGGTGTCGGTGTCGATGGCCTCCACCTTCACGTCCTCGCCGGTATCCTTGCGCCTGAAGGTCGAGACGTAGTCGATCTTGAAGGGAAGGACGTTGCCGTCAGAGATCGCCCCCACGACCGTATAGGTGTGCAGGCGGTCGCCGAAGGCCTGCGCGGTCGTGCGCAGGTCGGGGTCGGTGCCGCTGCCCGCGTTCTCGGCGAAGATGGGCGTGCCGGTGAAGCCGAACAGGTGGTAGTTCCTGAACGACTTGGTGATGGCGGTGTGCATCTTGCCGAACTGGCTTCGGTGGCACTCGTCGAAGATGAAGACGGTGTGCCTGTCGAGCACCTTGCGCGAAAGGTCCGGGTGCTTGAGGTAGCTCGAGAGCTTCTGGATGGTGGTCACGCAGATGCGCCTGTCCGGCGCGTCCGAGGCGAGGTTGGCGGCCAGCGCCCGGGTGTTCCTGGAGCCGTTGACGGCGCCCTTCTGGAACTTATCGTACTCCTTCATAGTCTGGTAGTCGAGGTCCTTGCGGTCCACGACGAACAGCACCTTCTCGACGCCCTCCATCTTGGACGCCAGCTGCGCGGTCTTGAAGCTGGTGAGCGTCTTGCCCGAGCCGGTCGTGTGCCAGATGTAGCCGCCGGCTGCGAGCGTGCCCAGGCGCGAGCGGTCGTACTCGGAGACGAGGATGCGGTTGAGGATGCACTCGCAGGCGCAGATCTGGTAGGGCCTCATCACGAGCAGCGTGTCGGTGACGTCGAGCACGCAGTAGTGCGTGAGCACCATGAGCAGCGTTCCCTTGGCCAAGAACGTTGCGGCGAACGGCACCAGGTCGGCGATGCGGCGGTTTGAGGCGTCGGTCCACCAGCTCGTGAACTGGTAGGAGGCCGAGGACTTCTTCTTGGATCCGCCCTCGCGGGTCTTCTGCCAGCGCGTGGTGTTGGAGTAGTACTTGGTGTGCCGCCCGTTCGAGATGACGAAGACCTGCACGTACTCGAAAAGCCCGGTGCCGGACCAGAAGCTCTCGCGCTGGTAGCGCTCGATCTGGTCGAACGCCTGGCGGAGCTCGACGCCACGGCGCTTGAGCTCGATATGCACGAGCGGAAGGCCGTTGACGAGGATCGTGACGTCGTATCGGTTGTCGTGGGCGCCGGCGCTGGTGGCGTACTGGTTCAGGACCTGCAAGGAGTTCCGGTAGATGTGGTCGCGGTCGAGCAGCATGACGTTGCGGATCGTGCCGTCGTCGAGCGTGAAGTCGATGACCGGCGCCTGCTGGATGCGGCGCGTCTTCTCCACGATGCCGTCGGTCTCGGCGGCGACGTGGGTGCGGAAGAAGCGCTCCCAGTCCGGGTCGGTGAAGGCGAAGCCGTTCAGCCGCTCGATGCGCGCTCGCAGGTTCGCGATGAGCGCGGCCTCGTCGGTGATGTCGGCGTACTCGTAGCCCTGCTCGACCAGCTGCGCGATCAGCTCGTCCTCGAGCTCGGCCTCGGACTGGTAGGCGGTCGAGTCATGCGCCGCGATCGGAGCCTCGGCGCAGACCGTGGACTCGGGGCCCTCGAGCAGCACCGAATAGGACGGCGCGGTCGCGCCGCCGATGGAATCGATTATCGTCACGAGGACTCCTCTTGGTAGTCGATGATGAAGTAGGGGGACATGCTCCTGCGGGATGCAAGCGACAGCGGCTTGCCGGAAGACGCCACTACGCACTTCGACATGACCTTCGAATCGGCTTTCTCGAAACGACGGACATGGAGCCAACACCCCATCCTATCGGCCAGTTCGCCATAGTACTCAGGATAAGACCCGTACGGCGGAAGCTCCCTGCTTATGGCGTCGATATGGAGCCACCAGCGGTCAGTGCCGCCGCCATGGATCAAGAGGATTCTCGGGTCGTAACCACCCAGGATGGAGTCGCAGACGGCTTTCGACATAGAGCTTCCCAGCTTGCCATACCAGACGGAGCCGAGGCTATCGAGGACCTGCTTATGCGCGGCGATCGTCCCGCATTCGGGAGCGAAGTTCTCCGCGAATCTCAATGCAACTGTTTTCACACAGCAACACTTCCTTTGTGCGGAAAATCAAGTAGGCGGTCGCGATAGTACTCATATTGCGACCGGCGCGCCTCGATCTCGGCGGGGAGGCCGTCGGTGAGCGAGGTCGTGAGGGCGTCGAAGCGGTCGAGGATATCAACGGCCTTCCGCTGGGTCTCGAGGGAAGGAACGGGGATCTCAATCGTGTTAAAACCCGCCAAACTAAGATTCGGCACGTTTGAGTGGTTGGCCTTTTTCCATAAGACGCTTTGAAACCATGTTGAACAGCAATAATGGAAAACAAATCTACTGTTCATATCTTCCGTAGGAGGAATGACGTTGATTTGTTGGTTGCATGCGCCCTCCTTTTGCGCGAATGCAATTTTTCCAAGAGAGGCTATGCAAGTTACAAGTGTTGAACCCGGCTTGACATGCTTGCTCTCCGCAAAACCTGTTTCGGAAAGCATGTCCTCCGTTTCAAGTGTCGTGAACCCATGTTCGAATGCTCATGTACGGTAAGGAAGCAAGCAACCGAAAACAAGAGATAGACCGCCAGCACTACACTATTCCGAACCA
>CAKUEU010000013.1 GCA_934646865.1 uncultured Collinsella sp.
GAGCACAAGGACGCCGTCGAGACCATGATGAAGTCCCTTGAGTTTGCCGACGACATCGCCGAGGCCAAGACCGAGGCCATGGACGTCAAGCTCGACGACATCGAGATCAAGCGCTAAGCGACTGGCGAGCGCAACGGGAAACACGGGCACAGTGCAAACAAGCGACGATATCCCAGCGCTTCGTACCCAGGGAGGGCCGGTAAACCGACCCTCCCTTTCTTTATGTCAACGCAGTATAGTTACCAAAACGAGCGCATAACCGCACCCTACGAATGGAGGAGTTATGACCGAACATCATGCCATCAGTCGCCGAGCGTTTACGCTGGGCCTAGGACTCGCAGCGTTGTCGCCGCTTGCAAGCCTGCCCGAAACCGCGGGATTGGGCCTTCCCGTGCGCGCGGCATTTGCAGAAGACGCTGCCACAGCGTCAGTCAGCCTCGACAATTTCGTCATTCGCCTTCGCCCCGCGGGCTATTTTCGCACCGCGAGCGTCAACCAAGACGGCAACGTTCGCGGCAACGTCTGCCACCTGTTTAACGACGGCACGTCCAGCAAGCTCATCCTTGAGAACGTAACGACCAAGAATGACGATACAAACTGGTATGCTATCCGCACCTTGCTCAATTTCGAAGAGCATAAAAAGACGGGCTACAGCATTTGGTCGGTCGACGACGACTCGGACAAAGATGGAAAGGTCATCCACGTATGGGGCGGCGAGTATGACAACAAGCCCAGCCGCGCTTTTGCGTTCGAGCGTCAATCAAACGGAACCTATATCATCCGAGACCGCACGGTCGAGAAAGAAACCGAGAAAAAAGACATTAAGTACCTGGCAATAGAATCGAACGGCGAAGACCAGGACAACAATAAGATCTGCCATAAGAGTAAGAGCATTCCGTGGGAGCTCGAACTTATCGGTTACGACATGAAAAAGAACGATGCCACGGTTAGCAGCCTCGACTGGATCACGTACAGCAGCTACGTCGATGGGCCATGTTGGATGAAATACGTCAACGACAACAAGTTCCTCGACGAGCTGAGCATCCCGGGTACGCACGATTCGGGCACCTGCAGCGTGGACAACGACACTGAGCCCCAATCCTCGCAAGTAAAATGCCAGCAGGATTACATTCCCACGCAGTTGCTCGAGGGAATCCGCTATTTTGATATCCGACTCGGAAAGGGCAGCGACCCCGGTATCTGCCACGGGGATTTCTACCTATTCAAAAAAGACGGGTACTATCTGCATCTCTCCGATGTCATCAGGTACTTTAAAACGTTTTTGAGCGAAAACCCGAGAGAAGCGCTTATCATGCTCGCATCGCGCGGCAACGACGAGGCTACCGACGAAAGCATAACGACGGCCTTCGCCAAGGTTATGGCCGATAACCCCGATCTGTTCTACACGTCGAGCCACGTCCCCACGCTGGGCGAGGTGCGCGGAAAGATCGTCCTGCTGCGTCGATTTAGGCTCGACGGCAACAGCGTAGACGGCCACACGTGGGGCCTCGACCTTACCGAATGGGATAACAGGATCAAGGCTCACTCCGACAGCACCACTATGTGTCTCGTCCAAGACGCGCGGGGCTTTGAAGCCGCGGGGGAAACAGGCGACAAAGAGCCCTATTGCACCAAGGTATACGCCCAGGACAAGTACAAACTCACGGGAACCGACAAGCTCAGCTGGGTCGATAATGCGCTGAAGGAAACGACCGGGCGCACGCGCAACAAGGTGGACGTCGTGGACGATGACGGGGCCGAGGTGCCAGTCCAGGAGCGTTGCTGGTCTATCAACTACACCAGCTGCACGGGCTTGTCGCACGGAGGCAATCCTTTTACCTCGGCACGAGTGGTCAACGAGCATCTGTACAAGAGCCCGTACATCAACCCCAGCGACAACGAGGACACAAAGTCAGATTACCTCAAGCACATTGGCATTATCGCATCCGACTTTGTTGATGCGGCGCTGGCCCGGAGCATCTATCAGCGCAATTACGATTACGATACACAGCACAAGCAGACAGCTTCGTACTACCTCCCGACCCGCATGCGCATGACGTACGGCAATTCGCTGAGCGACGCCTCGCTCCAGGATGGCAAGACCGTTGGCGAGGGTCATTTCCGCCTCGTTGACAGCAGCAACGTACTCAACGTGGCGGCTTCGGGCCATGCGTTTGCCATCGAATATGTGGATGTCGACGCCCTGGGCAACGAGACCGTTACGGGGCTGCAGGGCTCTGTGCCCATTGATATCGATCCACGCGCGCTGACGCCCCATTTTGAGGGACTCGAAGGACTTAAGGCCGGCGAAGACGTGCGCGCCAAGATTGCGGCATCACTCGAGGGCAAGCTCGAAACCGATGCCTGCACGGCCCATCTCGAGTTTGTGCACGACGCGGACGGCGCTCCGGGCACGGCAATGGCCGAGAGCGAAACATTTGCCGCAGGAACATACTGGGTGCGCGTGAACGGTCTTTTGGGCGACGCGGCGCAAAACTACACGCTTGCCAGCGACGGAGCCGCAAGCTTTACCGTAGTGGCCTCGGGCGGTGCAGGCGGCACCGGCACCGACACGGGTTCCAACGCAGGCGGCGCCGACAAGAATGGCAAGGGCAACAAGAGCGACCAGGGCAAGAGATCGGGCGGAAAACTTGCCGACACGGGCGATGGCTCCGGCATTGCCGCCGGGCTCGCCGCTGCCGCCGTGGCGACGACGGTCGCCGGCGCAGCGATGCTTGCTAATGACCACGAAAGCGCTGAGGACGCTGCCGAATAGGCAAGCTAGACCTTTTGGACGCATAGACTCGATTAGGGGCGCAGAATATCGTTCTGCGCCCCGTTTTTAACCTTGGCCCGCACGTCGCCATAGGCTACATCACCATGTTCAGCGCGTTAACAAACTCCTGGGCCTTCGCACGACTGCTCAGGCTAAAAACACAAGCAGTCAACAGCCTGTTACGCAGAAAAACATCGCTGCCTTTGATTCTATTGACGCCCGTGATGTCCTTAAGATAGACAATTTCGGTGTGCTTGCCACCAAAAGTGCCCTTCTTGAGTACCTCAATGCGGTTAGGGTAGATCTTGACGTCTTTAAACCTGCCCGATCCTTTGTCTTGGAACAGCAGCGTGTTGTTGTCCATGCGCGTCACTCCCATGGGGTTCGCTAAAACTGTCTCTACCATCACATCTTAGTCGCTTTGAGACCTCCTAGCGAAGGTGCCGGGCAGCAGCGCAATTCGTGTCCCCACGAGGCCTTAAACTAAACGCAGTTTGATATGCATTCCGTCAGGAGGAAAGTGGGCGATGGTGATGAGTGAGCTGGCAAACCGCGGAGAAGCGACGATTGTGCCCGAAGGATTTTACAAGCAGGTTTCCTCGATTCTCAACGCCGCTCGCGACAAGGCTTATACCGCCATCAACTTTGCGATGGTTGAGGCATATTGGGAAATCGGCAAGAGCATTGTTGAAGAACAAGGCGGAGTAGAGCGCGCCAAGTACGGCGATGCGCTGCTCAATGCCCTTGCAATCAAGCTTACCAAGGATTTTGGCAAAGGCTTTGAGGCAAGGGAGCTGCGTAAAATGCGCCAGTTATATCTCACATTTCCAATTTGGGACTCACTGCGTCCCGAATTGAGCTGGACTCATTACCGCAGGTTGATGCGCATTCCCGACTCCGAAGCGCGCACTTGGTACATGAACGAATGCGCCGACTCTCGCTGGAGCACACGTCAGCTCGAGCGCCAAATCAACACCATGTTCCGCGAGCGTCTACTTGCCAGCAAGGACAAGGAGACCGTCGTCCAAGAAATCCAAAAGAGCGCCCCAGCTCATCGCCCCGAGGATATCATCCGCGACCCATATGTACTGGAGTTTTTAGGTTTCTCGGACGATGCTACGTTTCGCGAGAGCGATCTAGAGCAGGCGCTCATCACGCATCTTCAGAAGTTCCTGCTGGAGCTTGGCCGTGGCTTCGCTTTCGAGGCGCGCCAAAAGCGCATCACCTTCGATGGTCGCCACTTCTATATTGACCTTGTGTTTTACAACTATCTGATGCGCTGCTTTGTACTCATCGACCTTAAAACCGATGATCTCACGCATCAGGACTTGGGCCTGATGCAAATGTACGTGAACTACTACACGCGCGAGCTCATGAGCGAAGGCGACAATCCACCCATAGGCATCGTGCTCTGCGCAGACAAAAGCGATTCGATTGTCGAGTACACGCTGCCCGAAGACAACGACCAAGTGTTTGCCGCCAAATACCTGCCGTATCTTCCGAGCAAAGAAGAGCTGGCACGCGAGCTGAGCGCCGAGTACCGCGCCATCAACGAAGCGGCGAATGGCGAAGCGCAAGGGTAACAGCACGGTGCGACCGACACCGCCGCAGCCATCGCAGGCGTACTCGCGGTTGTGACGCACGCCACGAAACAATACCAGTCATGGACGCCGGCGACGACATCCTTGCCGTGGCTGGCAAGCGTGACCCGACAGGTAAAAACGCGACCTTCGTCTGATGTGGGCCCATTGGCTGTCACAGAAAAGGGCCGGTTGCACCCGGCCCCTTAAGACGTCTGTACCTGCGTTGCCCGCATCTCCAAAGTTGACCAACCGAGGAGCGGGTTCCGCGGCACACCCTGATTTTACCCAGTGGGGCGGTTCTTTTGCAGCTGCTCCACCGTTTATTTACATCTAGCACCTGTTAAACGACCGGGCAGCAGCTCTCACTCCTCTACTTCCCAAAGATCGCCGCGAACAGGCCCTTACGTTTGGGCTTTTCTTCTCGATAGGAGCCCGCGGCTGCGGCTGCAACCTGACGCGGCTGCTCACCGCCTCCGCGGCGTACGATCTGGTATAGGAACGGCGATTTGACATATTTGACCTCGATGGGCGTGGCGTGCACGGTGCTTTCGTTTGACAGGTGCAGGCTCGGGTTGAGCGGTGCCACGATATGCGTCTCGCGTTTGTCGCCAAACACCACCGCGGCCGCGCGGCCCGTCTGGCCGTTTACGGCGATGCGCACCTGCTCGCCGTCGCGACTATCCGAAGCCGGACGATCGACAAAGTAGACCGGCACCATCACCAGACCATCCTTGTGCTTGCGGGCCTTGCGCGCCCAGGTGCGGATGCTCTTTTTATTGAGCCCCAGGGTCGCCTCGGCATCGTTGCCCGCAACGTCGAGCGCCAGCTTGTCGATGACCACCTGGTCTTTGGTGGACGCATCGACGGAAACGACGCGGAAGTCGCCTTCCTGCATGGCGGGATCGAACGGTCCCACCTTGGCAAAGTCCCACGGCTCCAAAATGCCCATAAGACGAACGTCCAGGTAGTTGGCCCTGGGATATGCCCAATCGAGCACCTCGTAGTACACCAGGGTCTCCTTGCTCAGGCCCTTGCCCGGGAAGGACGCCATCATGCGCAGGTCCGCCAGCGCCATGGGGAAATAGAAGAGCATCATGTCGTTTTGGATCGCATCTTCCACATCGTGCCCGGCAAAGGCGTCCGGATACTGACGCACCAGCTGCAGCGCATTGGCACGCGCCTGCTGCGGCGAAATCTCACACGGAACACCCTGCTCTGGCACGTACTCGGCACCCACGCCCATGGTCAGACGCTTGCTAAACGTGCCAGGTTTGAGCAAGTCTGCCACACCAATCTTGTTGCCGCACGACGGGCACTCAAACACGCGCTGGGTGGACTCGCCCTCAAAGGACGCGCCACAGAAGGGGCAGGGAATGCTCACGTGTGTGGCCTCCTGAAACTCCTGCGCCGTCCCGCGATCTTCCCACAGCAGATGCTCCAGAACCGACTGGTTACGCCAGTGCGAATTAAAGAAATACCAGTCCGGGTCCTCTGGGCGCTCGAGCTGCGACACATGCGTGAGCTTGAGCAACCCGTCAACCACCGTCAGCGGTGTATGGCGAATGCCCAGAGCACTCTTAGGCTCCCCGGCGTCCGCTTGCCACGGGACGACCGTTCCGCAATAGGCACATTCAAAGCTGCGCTTTGCCTGGTGCGAATACATGGGGCCGCCGCAGTTTTGGCATTTAATGGCAAACATCTCGTCCATGGAAACGTCCTCCTTTGCACAGGGACTGTCGACATTAAGTATGTCGAGCAAACAAGCGCATGCCCATACCCATGTGGCCCAAAATGGAGCACCCGAACGGACGAGAAGGCGCAGTGGACTTGCAGCCGCGCGGACAGTCACCCTTCTCCGCCACGTGCTCGTTAGCACTGGCAGACCATTGCTGCATTTTCTGAGCATCGGCCCATAGCGCACCCGTCCGAGCTACACTATCCCCTTAAACACGATTGTGAGGACGACCGTTATGCTATTTGTAAATCGGCTGGTACATACGCTTGTTCCCGGCAGTGAAAGCGAGCCGGTCGATACCTCCTGCCGCACCAACGCTGGCTTTGCCGCAAGCCTCATCTGCATCGGTCTCAACATCACGCTGTGCCTGGCCAAGGGAATCGCGGGCCTGCTCGCGGGCTCCGTCTCGCTTGTCGCCGACGCTTTCAACAACCTCTCCGATGCCTCGAGCAACATCGTGAGCCTGCTCGGATTCCGCCTTGCCAGCCGCCCGGCCGACGAGGGACACCCTTACGGCCACGGCCGCTACGAGTACCTGGCAGGGCTGTTTGTCGCCGTCTTAGTCTGCGCCGTCGGCATCAACCTGATCTTGGAGTCGGTCACCAAAATCATCAAGCCCTCCCCCACCGCGTATTCGGCGCTCTCTATGGCAGCTCTTATTCTGTCCATGCTCGTCAAGTTTTGGATGGCGGCGTTCAACCGCGCGCTGGGCAACCGCATCGGTTCCGAGACGCTCATCGCCACGGCGCAGGATTCCAAAAACGACGTCATCGCCTCGGGATCGGTTTTGGCGGCGGCGCTTGTCTCGCAAACAACCGGCTTTGACCTCGACGGCTGGGCGGGCCTGGGCGTCGGCATCTTCATCTGTATCAGCGGCATGGGTCTGGTGCGCGATGCCATCAGCCCACTGTTGGGACAGGCGCCCGACCCTAAGCTTGTCCAGACAATCCGCGACAAGATCATGTCGTATCCGCAGGTCCTGGGCACGCACGACCTAATGGTGCACGACTACGGTCCCGGTCGCCAATTTGCCAGTGCGCACGTGGAAATGCCCGGTGAGGGCGACGCATTTGAGCACCACGAGATCCTGGATACCATCGAGCACGATATCAAGCGCCAGATGGGCATCGGTATCACGCTGCACTGCGACCCCATCGCCACAACCGGCGACGACCTGCGCGGTTGGGTCAGACGCGGCATCATGCAGATCGACCCCGCGCTCTCCATCCACGACCTGCACGAGCACGACGGCTTCGTCTCGTTTGACCTGGTGCGCCCCGACGGCTTTGACATATCCGACGAGGAGCTGCTGGAGCTCGTCACGCGCATCGTGCACGAGCGCCGGCCCGATGCCTCGTGCGTCGTCACGTTTGACTCGGGCTTTAGCTCGCCCGACCGACCGGCCGAGAAGCTGTAGCCCGCCTAGACGCTAGTTGCCCTGCGCGCCCGAAATGCCGTTTTGCAGCGCGTTCCAGGCATCCGTTGCCATGTCGCCCAGGTTCTGCGCGGTGTCGCCGAGATTCTGGGCCGTGTCGCCCAGCTGCTGGGCTTTATCACCCAACTCCTGTGCCTTGTTGCTCAGGTCCTCCAGCGTGTTGGAGCTCGAGCTGTCCGTGGTGCCCTGCTCGCTGGACGCGTTGCCCGACGAGTTGCCCTTGTGCGTTAGCTGGATCTCGAGACTGCCATTGTCGTTGTAGTAGGCAGAAGTAACAACCCAGTTGGCATCGACGACGGGCGTCGAGCCGTCATCGGTCAGAATCACGGCATTCGAAAGGTCGGCTCCGCGCGACTTGAGGAGCTTCTTGGCGTTAGACCAGTACTGCCCAGGGATATCGCTCAGGTCGACAACGCTGGACTGAGTGGCCGCAGCCTGCTCGGCCTGTGTGTCGGTCGAGGCGCCTCGCTTGTTGAGCATGCCCGACACGATGGCAAACACAACCGACAAGGCAAAGAAAATCGCCAGCACGATCAGAATCTTCTTGATCACACCCGCCGAACGCGAAGGCTTCTCCTCCTCGTCCTCGCCATACTGCGGAATCGACTTGGGGTACTCGCGATACGGCTCGCGCGCGTAGGGATCGCGCGACTCATAGCGAGGCTGCGCCGTACGCGGCATATACGTCGTCTGCTGAGGCTGTGGAATGGGATTTTGCGGCGGGCCATCATAGGGATCCGGCGCCGAGGCGGCATAGGGATTCTGCGGCGCGTAATCAAACGGGTCCGGCACCGCGTTGCCATAGGGGCTTTGCGGAGAGGCGGCATAAGGGTCCTGCGCCGCGTCGCCATAACCCATAACCCGCGTAGGCTCGGCAGAAGGCTGCGTCGCGGCAGGGTCGGCATAACCGGGACCGGGCACAACGCGGGTCGCATCGGCGCTGTCACCAGCCTGCGCGGAGCCATAGCCGCCCATCACGGTCGTCTTGTCCTGATCCATGCAACGATTCCTTTCCGTCGCCCGTAAGCATCAAGTTATCCATGCATTCTACCCGCGCAAAAGCCTATGACGGGCAAAGCCCGCCGGCATCACAAGACATGCGCGGCATTCGAGATCAAAAACCCCGCCGGGCCTTGGTGGCACGGCGGGGCGGGCAAGCAGCTATGAGGCAGTCGGCTTAGAACAGGCCGGTGATGTTGCCGTCGTTGTCGACGTCGATGTTCTCGGCCGCGGGAACCTTCGGCAGGCCCGGCATGGTCAGAACGCTGCCGGTCAACGCGACCACAAAGTGGGCGCCGGCGGAAACCTTGAGCTCGCGCACCGTGATGCGGAAGTTCTCGGGGGCACCGAGGGCCTTGGCGTTGTCGCTAAAGCTGTACTGCGTCTTGGCCACGCACACGGGCAGGTTACCAAAGCCGTTCTCGCGCAGCTCGGCGAGCTGGCGCTTGGCAGCCGGCGTAAAGTCGACGCCGTCGGCGCGGTAGACCTTGGTGGCAACGGCCTCAAGGGCGTCGGCAACATCGGCGCCGTCCTCGTAGGCAAACTTGAGCTCGCTCGGCTGCTCGATCAGGCGCATAACCTCATCGGCCAACTCAAGCGCGCCCTCGCCGCCCTTGGCCCAAACCTCGGACAGCTTAACGTTGACGCCGAGCTTCTGGCACTCGGACTCGATCAGAGCAAGCTCGGCCTCGGTGTCCGTCGGGAAGCGGTTGATGGCGACCACGCAGGGCAGACCGTAGACGTTCTGGATGTTGTCGACGTGGCGCAGCAGGTTGGGCATGCCGGCCTTGAGGGCCTCGAGGTTCTCCTCGTTAAGATCGGCCTTGGCGACACCGCCGTTGTACTTAAGCGCGCGGGCAGTGGCAACGACCACGACGGCGCTGGGGCGAACACCCGTCATGCGACACTTGATATCGAGGAACTTCTCGGCACCCAGGTCGGCGCCAAAGCCGGCCTCGGTAATGGCGACATCGCCAAAGCGCATGGCCATACGCGTGGCCATGATAGAGTTGCAGCCGTGGGCAATATTGGCGAAGGGGCCACCGTGGACAAACGCAGGCGTACCCTCGAGCGTCTGGACCAGATTGGGTTTGAGCGCATCCTTAAGTAGGGCCGCCATGGCGCCCTGGGCCTTAAGGTCGCGGGCGCGGACGGGCTCGCCGGCATAGCTGTAGCCGACGACAATCTCGCCCAAGCGCTCCTTGAGGTCGTTGATGCTCGTGGACAGGCACAGGATTGCCATGACCTCGGAGGCAACGGTGATGTCGAAGCCGTCCTCGCGCGGCACGCCCTGGGCCTTACCGCCAATGCCATCGATGACGTGGCGCAGCTGACGGTCGTTCATGTCGACGACGCGCTTCCAGGTGATGCGCTTAACGTCGATGCCGAGCTGGTTGCCCTGCTGAATATGGTTGTCGAGCATGGCTGCCAGCAGGTTGTTGGCAGCGCCGATGGCATGGAAGTCGCCGGTAAAGTGCAGATTGATGTCCTCCATGGGGATGACCTGGGCCCAACCGCCGCCGGCGGCACCGCCCTTCACGCCAAACACAGGACCGAGCGAAGGCTCGCGCAGGGCCACGGCGCTCTTGACGCCGCGACGACGCAGGCCGTCGGCCAGACCGATGGTCGTGGTGGTCTTGCCCTCGCCCGCGGGCGTGGGGTTGATAGCGGTCACGAGGACAAGCTTGGCCTGGTGATCAGTTGGCTCGTTGAGCAGGGAGTAGTCGACCTTTGCCTTGTCAAAGCCGTACGGAATCAGATGCTTAACGTCGACGCCGGCGTTCTTGGCCACCTCGGTAATAGGCAGCGGCGTAACAGAACGTGCGATTTCGATGTCAGTAGGCATGGGCGGTCCTTTCGTTACCGGATGAGAAAAAGACCAATCCAGCATAGCACGCGCGCGCAATAGTAAAACGCCCGTAACCGACGAACGGCGATATGTTTATCCAATGCCCAGTGATAGCTTACAGATGCGCCGGCACAAAGGCCCCTACAGGGCCGGCTCGATTCCCAGGTGCTCAAAGGTGCGAAGCGTTGCCTGGCGACCCTGCGGCGTGCGAATCATCAATCCGCACTGCAGCAGATATGGCTCGTAGACATCCTCGAGCGTGCCCGGGTCCTCGCCCACCGCACTGGCAAGCGTCGTCAGGCCCACGGCACGACCAGAGAACGTCTTGGCAAGCGTCTCCAAGATGCGAATGTCCATCCAGTCCAGGCCAAGCTCATCGATCTCGAAGAACTCGAGCGCCTGGCGGCAGATATCGAGCTCGATGGGACCGTTGCCGCGCACCTGCGCATAGTCACGCACGCGCTTGAGCAGACGGTTGGCAAGACGCGGCGTGCCGCGCGAGCGCGAGCCGATCTCGAGCGCACTGGGATGGTCAATCGTCACGCCCAGGATAGTCGCCGAGCGCGTCACGATCTGGGCGAGCTCCTCGACCGTGTAGTAATCCAGGCGATACGAAATGCCAAAGCGGTCGCGCAGCGGGCCGGTCAACATGCCCGAGCGGGTCGTTGCCGCCACCAGCGTAAACTTAGGGATATCCAGGCGAATCGAGCGCGCCGCCGGACCTTTGCCGATCACGATATCGAGCGCAAAGTCCTCCATCGCGGGATACAGGACCTCCTCGACCGAACGGTTGAGACGGTGGATCTCGTCGATAAACAGCACATCGCCCGGCTGCAGGTTGGTAAGGATAGCCGCCAGGTCACCGGTACGCGCGATGGCCGGACCGCTCGTCGTCTTAATCTGGGCGCCCAGCTCGTTGGCGATAACCGTAGCCAGCGTGGTCTTACCCAAGCCCGGAGGACCCGAGAAGATCACGTGGTCGAGCGTCTCGCCACGGCTCTGCGCCGCTTCGATCAACACGCGCAGGCTCTGCTTGATGTGCTCCTGACCGCAGTAGTCATCCAGGCGCTGAGGGCGCAAGGTGCGGTCGACATCGAGGTCCTCGGGCGTCAGCTCCGAGCCCACCATGCGCTCGCCATGCGCCATGGATGCCGCCGGCGAGTTGCCGGGCGTCGCCCACAGGTCCTGAGAGTCATCGGCTTCCCACATCACGCATCCATTCCAAGTCGCTTAAGCGCCGCGCCGAGCAGATCCTCGACACGCATACCTTGCCCATCATACCCGCTCAGGGCAACATCGGTCTCCTGCGGGCTAAAGCCCATGGAAAGGAGTGCCGCACGGGCATCGTCGATGGCAGAGGGAGCGGCGGCGGGCACGGGCATCGCAACCTGCCCGGGAATCACGTCGACCGGCACAAAGCCCTTGTCCTTGGCAAAGGTGCTCTTGAGTTCCAAGATCAGGCGCTGCGCCGTCTTTTTGCCCACGCCGGGCACCTTGGCCATGCCCTTGTCGTCCTCGGCCATTACCAGGGAATACAGCTGTCCCACGGTATAGGTGGAAAGCACGGCGAGTGCCAGGCGCGGACCAACACCCGAGACGGACACGAGCCGGTCGAACATCGTGCGCTCGTCCTTGGAGGCAAACCCAAAGAGCGTCATGGCGTCCTCGCGCACCTGCATGCGCGTGTAGAGGCGGACCTCGCCGCCGGGCGTCGGCAACGTGGCAGCGGTGCTGCCCGAGATGCCGAGCTCAAAGCCCACGCCCGACACATCGACGACGGCCGAGCTCATCGTGGCCTCGACAAGCGTTCCATGGAGCTGGGAGATCATCAGTATCCGGTTCCTCTCTGTTGATAGAACTCGCCGCCAGTAAGGGTGCGGGTACGGCTGAGGTTTACGTGGCAGATGGCGCAAGCCAGGGCATCGGCGGCATGGTCGGGATGCGGGTCGTGGTCGAGCTGCGTGAGCGTGCGCACCATGTAGGCGACCTGCCGCTTGTCCGCAGCGCCGGTGCCCACCACAGCTTGCTTGATTTGCATGGGCGTGTACTCACCGATCTCGAGCGCGCACTCCGAAAGCGCAACGAGCGCGGCGCCGCGGGCATGCGCCGTGGGGATGGCCGAGCGGACGTTGGCGCCAAAGTAGATGCTCTCGATGGCGGCGGTATCGGGGCGGTACCGCTCGACGACATCCTTAAGGTCGCGGGCAATGTGCGACAGGCGCACCGCGAGCGGACTCCCGGCACTGGTCTCGATACAACCGTAGGCACGGCAGCGAACCTCGCCGCGCCGTTCCTCGATAATCCCCCAACCCGTATGGGCCAAACCGGGGTCGATACCCAAGATAACCAAGCCAGCCTCCCCTCGCCTTTTGCCAAGCGCAAGGCAAGGCCCCGCGCATCATTCACGAACGTCTGTTCTAGAATAACACAACAGGGCCAAGATGCTTAGTTGAAGCATCGGGGTTGGGAGCGAATCCTATCCCCAGTCTAGTTCTGCGAGAAAAACGGGAACTGCCTTGGGTCCACCGGCGGATGCGGCATCGGTCCGCCCTGCGGACCACCCTGCGGGCCGCCCTGACCGCCCATCATCTTGTCGATGGCGTCTTGGACCTCGCCCTCAAACTTCTTCATGCCCTCGTGCAGACGGCGCTGACCGTCCTCGGAACGCAGCTCCTCCATCTGCTCGGGCGAAATACCCAGCAGCTCACCGAGCACACCCATCATCTCGCTTCGCATGCGTTCGCTCGTATCCTCGTCGGCAAAGCGACGCACCTCGGCACGAGCCAGCGAATCGACCGTCATGCGCTCTTTGCCGCTGAGCCCCAGATCGGACCACGCGAGCATATACGGCCAGGAACGCTCGGCAAACGAACGGGCCGAGACAATCGGCGCCGTCGGCAGTTGGTGGCGGGCAGCCTCGCCCTGGCGCACAAGCATCAACAGCAACGAGCAGGCCTCGGGCTTGCCGGCAGCCATCGGGATGTCGTCGAAAGGACGGTTGCGGTCCACATGCGACTCGAGCGTACCATCGACCTCGCCGGGCTCAAGCCCACCGAGCAGCTGCGCCGCGCGGTCGAGCATGTCAACCGGACCGTCGAGCGTCGAGAGCGTCTGCGCCAGCACGCGCTCCATGCAATCCTCCACCGCGTTGAGCGTCACGAGCTCCTGCGGCACCACGGCAGACGTACGGTTGCGCACGCGCGCCACAAACTCGAGCGTCGATAGATACACATCGCCAAAGGGCGCAAAATCGCCCTGGTAGCCACCGCAAAGCGCGGGCGCCGCCAGCGCGTACTCAGTCTTAGACAACGGACTCAACGCCATAGCGCCCAGCTCGAGCGCCGTGTCCTCGAGCATCAGGCCCAGCGTACGCGAGCGCAGGCGTTCGGCGTCGCCCGCCGACACGTTGCGGTCGAGCACACGCGATGCATCCGGCGCATCGCGCTCAACCGTGCGAATATGCAGACGCTCGGCAATGGTACGGACGGCGGCACAGCGAGCGGCCTCCGCCTCCTCCTGCGCCGGCGTAAAGATGCGGTTGCGCCCCAGCACCAGGCCGATCACATTGCGCGGACCCAAGGCGTCGACGGCAAGCGCCGCCAGCAGGGACGACGGCAGGTCGCCCTCGAGTGCCACCACGGCGCGCGACGCACCGTGGGCGCGCGCGTTGTCGCGCACGGCAAGTACCAGCGCCTGCCACAGCCACTCCTCGGAGCGAAACTCGGGCAGCTCATGGTCCTCCAAGGCATCGAGCATCACGCCGCGCTGAATCTCCTGAACCAGCAGGCTCTCCTCAAAACACGGCGCCTGGGCCACCACGCGGCCGCAGTCGTCGAGCACAAACGACCCGCCGGTATACACCGACTCGTCGTACGCACCGACCGGCGCCATGCAGGCAAACCACACGCTGCGCTTGGATGCGATCTTGCGGTAGGCTCCACTGCGCACGGCGGCAACGGCAGCGGTCTCGCGGTCGGTCATATCGAATGCGTTGAACTGGAAATAGGCAATGAGGTCGACACCGGTCGGCAGCATCTCGAGCTCGCGGTCCAGGTCGAAGATCACCGCAATACGCACGCCGTCCACATCGAACACCGGCGGCGCCCAACGCGCGTCGTTGTTCTCGCCGCGCTGCAGGGCAATGCTTGCGCGCGCGGGCACCACGCGACCGTCCTTGAGCATCATGTAGTCGAGCAGCGGCTGGCCCTCAAACGAAACCGCCGCGGGCACGATGCAGATCATGTCGAGCTCCTGGATGCGCTCGGCGACGCCGGTCAGGCCGGCGAGCATATCGTGCTCAAAGTCGGCAGCGCCCACCAGGCCGCCGGGCAGGGCTCCCATAAAGAGCGGGGCCGGCACGCACAGCACGCGCGCACCGCGCTCGTGGGCCAGGCGCGCCTGGTCCTCGATGCGGCCGCAGATACCCTCAATATCACCCAGGCGCATATCGATCTGTGCAAGTGCGAGCTTCATGGCTCAGCCCTTTCCGTCGTAAACCGTCGTTGTCGTAGTAAAAGCGCCGGCCGCAAGATGCAGCCGGCGCTTGCATGTGCATATGCTAGCTATGATACCCCGAGCGGGTTAACGTTGCCGACCGGTTCCCGATGTATAGGCGGTCATTCACCCCATTCGCCCCGGCCATGGTATCCGGTACGGCCTCATCGGTCCCGGCGCACATGCCTCGCGCAATTAATAGCGCTCCCGCATGAACGGCGTCGCAACATCCACGAATTCGTCCGTGCCCATGTAACAGCACGAACCTCCCCACCGGGACATTCTTGTCTGGACAAATTGTCCCATCGAGAGCCCTCCGGAAAAGCAAAGGGGCTCGCCATGACACTAGAATCATGACGAGTCCCTCTTTCTAAAGACAAGTTTTTGGCCAGGCAGGAAAGCAAGACCGTTTTATTCGTTAGGCCCAGACCTTGTTGGCCAGATAGGCATCGAATTCCGCTTTGGCAAAGGTGCACTGGGCCTCATCCGGCTTGGGCAGATCCTTCGTGAAGTACACGAGCAAACCACGCATGGCGGTCAGCCTGTTCTCGGCCTCATCGAAGATTACAGAGAGTTCAGAGTCCATGACCTCATCGGTTACTTCTTCGTTGCGGAATGCCGGCAGACAGTCCATGAATTTGCATCCCAGGTTGCCCTTCTGCATCATCTCTCGGTCGACCTGGTACTTGGGATAGAAGATCGCACGACGCTCCTCGGGAGAACGCTCGTCGTCAAACAGGCCGACCCAGAGATCGGTATAGACATAATCGGCATCAGCCATCGCCTCGTCCTCATCTTCCGTGACGTAGTAGCTTCCACCCGACACCGCACAATTCTCATCCAACACGGCACGCATCTCTTCGGTAAGCACATACCCCTCGGGACCAAACTGGCAAAACCGCATACCGAGCTTTGTGGTGATCGTTGCCAAGTTGAAGCACACCTGGGTAACGTCTCCCACAAAGACGACCTTGAGGTCCTCGAGTTTCTTGCCGCGCGGCATATGCTCGACCATCGTGATGATGTCCGCAATCATCTGAGTGGGGTGATTGTAGTCGGTCATTCCATTGAGAACAGGGATCGAACTGTTCTCCGCATAGCTCTCGATGGTCTCATGGCGGTCGGCGCGCATCATGACGATATCGCAAAGGCGGGAAAGGACACGGGCGGTATCCTCAACGGTCTCATGTCCACCCAGATGAATCATGCCCGGCCCCAGGTACTGGGCATGACCGCCCAGCTGCGTCATAGCAGTCTCGAACGAGACTCGCGTGCGCGTGGATACCTGCTCGAAGATCATTCCGAGCGTCTTTCCTTGCATCAGGGGCGGATTGTAACCGTTTTTAATCGACTTCTTAATTGCGACGGAAAGCTCAACAATGTCGAGGATCTCTTCCTTGGTGAGGTCGTTGGTATCGATGAAGTGGCGGATTGCCATGGTTCTTTCCTTTCTATCTAATATTTTTCAAAACGATTGGAAAACAGTTGTTTTCATGCTCAAGCGTTTTTGCTGGAACGGGCAACGATAATCTCGCCGATGATCTGCGTTCCCACGAGCGTCCCGACGAGAATGACCATGTAGCTTGCACCCTCGCCCTCCGGCGGAAGCAGGAATGCGATAACGGAAACAATCAACATCACGACATTAAGCAGGAACGAAACGGTTGCGATGCAATCTGGAATCTTAATGGGACGGGGTGTCCGAGCATCCTCGCGACGCAGTTTGATATAGGCGATATCCATCAAAATGTAGGGCAGCAAGAAAATGACTCCAGTGAACGCAAGAATGGTCCAGAACAGGTTCTCATTCGATCCCGCGATAAAAGCGTACAGAACGATAAGCACCGTAGAAGCAGCTGCGAGCACGATCGCACCCCCCACTGGGGATCCGTACTTATTTGAGATTGCGAACACCTTGGGGAACTCACCTTGTTCGGCGGCCTCCTGCGCTGTCTTGCTCGCCGCAAGCGGCCAGGCAAACGCATTGGAGAAGTAGAGCAGTGCGAGGGCAATACCGACCAGTACCGATACGACGCCATCGCTGCCGTATATTTTGAGCACGGCATCAATCAGGCCTGTAGTGCTATCGATCTGACCTTGCGGAAGGATGATTTCGACAGCGACGATGGAGAGCAGGTACAGCAGCATAGCGATAACCGTCGAGACGATCATGGCCCGTGGCATGTCTCGAACCGGATCCTTCATCTCATCAGACGCTGTTGCGATGGCATCCATGCCAGTCAGCCCGTAGGCGAATGTGGGAATCAGGGCAAGTAGCGCTAGGTTGAACGAAGGAGTCATGTTCTGAATTGAAAGGTCAGTGCATGACCCACCGTCCAAAGCAACCTTGATCCCGCCGGCAATCAGCGCGATGCAGAACAGGATCTTTGCCGCTGTACCGGCATTGTTGAGCATCTTCGAGCTCTTTAATGGGATCATAGTTAGGAGCGCTATGAGCCACGTCCCAGCAATACACAGCGCAATAAGCACCATGAACGGCATCTCAGGCCAGAACAGCTGCTTAAACACCGATACCATGGGAATCATAACCGAAGGGACAAACCCCACGACGTTCAACCAATACCACCAGTTGGTTCGAGCTGCCCATTTTTCTCCCAGGCCACGTTTAACCCAAGCGTAGATCCCGCCCTGATCCGGATACGTCCCGCCCAGCTCAGCGCAGATAAGGCAGTGCGTGACAACGTAAATGCCACCGATAAGCAGAAACGAACCAACAATTGAGGGACCCAACGTCGCTTGCGATGAGATCAGCTCCATCGACACGAACGCCGAGAGTGCCATGCCAATCATGTCGACAAAGGTCATGGTTTTCTCTTTAGCCATAGTTCCACCTCCTCAGGTGAGAGCGGGACGAGGGAGAACGTCCCGCTGTTAAAATCGTTATGCACGCTTGCGGGAAGCCGGGACGTGGCGGGTGAAGCAGTGGATACCACCGCCGTTGAGATTGAGCGCAAGCGTGTTGATTTGGACAACACGACGATCGGGGAAGCACGACTCGAGCACACGACGAGCCTCCTCGTCCTTCTCACGAATAGACTCGGGCATGCCCTCGGACCAGTACTTTTGCGCCACGACCAGATTATTGGTGATAAGGAAGTTGGCGTAGCTCAACGCCGGCAGGAATTTGACAACGCCCTTGGGCGCCGGCGTTCCGTCAAACAGGGTTTCGCGGTCGCGAACATCGGCCCATGCCGTGCCGACAACGGAATCAACATCCATATCGAAGTCGACGTAAATGGGCTCGGGCACGGGGATTCGAATGATATTGAAAGGCTTGTCGTGCACATCCGTCGCGGCCTTGATGACCTCGTAAGCCGCATCAAGGCGCTCCTTGTTCAGGGCAGCGAGGTTATCGCGAGCAGCTTCCTCCTCGGTGACCTCGGCGAGCAAGATAGTATCTGCCGATACGAAGCGGGCGATCTCGTCGACATGGCCGTTCGCTGTCTGAGAGCGATAAGCGTTGAACCCACCATCGGGACCAGGAATGGCGCCGAGCGCATAGTCCTCGTCCTCATAGGAACCATTCGGCAGCCACACGAACTTCTTCACGTTAAACAGGCGGGAATACTCGCGCTCAACTTCTTCCTGGGTGAACTGCGGATTGCGCTTGTCACACTCAGTCGATTTAACCCCCATGTAAACACCGTCACCGTTGAACTCACGGTCGCCGCCCTCGCTCGTGAACATAGACGGGAAATGCTTGTCGATACCCACAAGCTCCGCATGCCAACGCTGAGCGGCAGTCTGAATCGCAGCCGCGCGATCGTAACGGTTAGCGCCATCGAGCATGAACCACGCCTGATCAAATTCAACGTTGGCGCGACGGCCCTCGTCGTCCATAACGACCTCGGCACCGTAGTCACGGAAATACGAGACCTCGTAATTCATCTCATAGGCCTCTTGCTGATCCTTGGGCATATCGATGAAATCTGAGGTGAATTTGACGAACTCGATGTTGTCGAGCGGCACGCCCGCGGCGGTCAATATGCCCGCAATCTCCTCAGGAGACCTGAAATCGACCTGCACGTATACCTTCACGACCTCCCGGAGCTCCCTGACAATCTCAACCGCGGTGGTCTCCCAGTCGAAACCGGGATACACGTACTTCGTGCTCGGCCACGTGATCAGGACGGACTCTTGGGGCTCGAACTCTCCGACCGCGCGGTACTCATGATGTTCAAGCATGGCTCCTCCTCTACGGAACAGGCGCTGGCTTCGTCTCCAACGCTCAACACATCTAAAGCATCGCCGAGAGGTCGGTAGGTGGACAATTACCTAGAACTATGATTTGCTTATTTGGTACCGAGGTTCTAACTAAAGTAGAACTCTATTAGTTTTCACATATAGGACGGTATATATGTCTGGCACTGAACTTGTGGCATCGGACTGGCAGGACATCAACGAGATTGTGGCGTCTATCTATTCCTCGCGTCCCACACCCAACCTGAAAGACGTCATCGAGCGCCTCCGTGTGCTAGTTGGTTTTTCGAAATCTCTGACCTGCCTTATCGGCAGACGGGGCGACAGCGTCGAGTTCTTCGAATACCAGAGTTCCGATATCAACGATGAGCAGCTTGACTCATATCGAAACCACTATATCTACCATGACTTCATCCTCTGGTACTGCGCAACGCCGGTTGAACTCACATTCAGGGAATCTGACGTCATCAGCGAGCCCTATTTCAGCTCATCGGTATTTATGCGGGAATGGCTTGAGCCCATGGGCGTGCATTTTGGAGCGGGGATTAATATCGCTGGTAACGGCAAGTCGTTTGCCAATATCTGCCTCTATCGGAGCCTGGAGGAGGGCGATTTCACCGAGCGGGACCTTCTCATACTGCGCACTGTCAACGCGCATCTCTGCATCTGTTACCGCAACCTCTTTCCCAACGGACTCGATAGCGCGCACTTCGCATCCGGCGGAGACCTATTCGCGTCGCGATACCAGCTCACATCACGTGAGACGGAGATCGTCAAGCTCATCGCTGATGGCTGTACACGAAAACGCCTCGCCGACAGTGCTTTGGTTTCAGAAAACACCATGAAGAAACACCTCAACAGCATTTTCCGCAAAACCGAAACGACGAACTTTAGCGCACTTGTCCAGCTTATCGAGCAAACGCGGCGCACCGTAACGAAGGACGAATTCGGACAAGGCCTAGCAACGCAGAGCCTTTCTTAATGGGCCAACGATCATTCCGCAGCTGATATTCGACACACCTTTCGCAAAAGCGCGCTGAATATCGAGTTTTTATCAACAGATGCCCTCAATATCACCCAGGCGCATATCGATCTGTGCAAGTGCGAGCTTCATGGCTCAGCCCTTTCCGTCGTAAACCGTCGTTGTCGTAGTAAAAGCGCCGGCCGCAAGATGCAGTCGGCGCTTGCATGTGCATATGCTAGCTATGATACCCCGAGCGGGGGCACGCTCCTAGAACGTCGCGGACCACAGCCCGTGCAGGTTGCAATAGGCATAGACGGTGCCGGTCTTGGAACCGCCGGCAAAAAACGTCGCGGGCTTCATGCCGGGCTCAAGGTAATGGACCTCCAGGCGACCCTCGGCCTCAAGCGCGATCCACTCGATGTAGTGCTCGGGCAGGCTGGGGTGCTCGACCGATCCCACGCGCGCACGGATCACATGGCCATCGCGCTCGCTCTCGACGACGGGCACGTGCTTCTCGTGCGCCGCGTCCTCGGTGTTCGCGGTCAGCTCCGTGCAGCCAGCGGGGGTTGCAACGTCGTCACCAAGGGCGGCAATGAGCTTGCCGTCGGGATCCTTAAAGAATTTCGCCATGATGTTCTCCTTTGCTGATGTGCCGGTGTTCTCGATGTCTCTTATGCCCAAAGGCAAACGAACCATCCACGACATCGCAAATGAACACATAACGAGCGAGGCTAGCGCCCGTCACCGCCCAGCAGCGCCAGGACGTCCTCGCGGGAAAACAGCGCCGACGAGATACCGTCGCCGCCGAGTACGCTGTTGACCAGGTCGCGCTTGGACTCCTGCATCTGCATGATGCGCTCCTCGATCGTGTCCTTGGCGATGAGCTTGTACACGGTCACGGTGTGCTGCTGGCCAATGCGGTGGGCACGGTCGGTCGCTTGGTCCTGCGCCGCCACGTTCCACCACGGGTCGTAGTGAATGACCACGTCGGCGGCAGTCAGGTTGAGGCCGACGCCGCCCGCCTTGAGCGAAATCAAAAACACCGGCACCTCGCCCGCCTGGAACTGCGCGACCATCTTGGCGCGGCTCTCCTTGGACGATGCGCCCGTGAGCTTAAGAAAGCCGATGTCCTCCTTGGCCAGGCGCTTGCCGATGATATCGAGCATGCCCGTGAACTGGCTGAACAGCAGAATGTGATGCCCGCCGTCGAGCGCGCCGTGCACGAGCTCCATGCAAGCGTCGAGCTTGGCGCTCCCCGCCTTGTAGTCCTCGTAGTGCAGATGCGGGTCGCAGCAGATCTGGCGCAGCTTGGTGAGCTCGGCGAGCACCTTGAGCTTGTCCTTCTTAAACTCGTTGGCTTCGCGATGCTGCACCTGCTGGGCGATGCGATCCTGGTTGGCCAGATAGAGCTTGCGTTGCTCGCCGGTGAGCTGTGCCATGACGGTGTCCTCGATCTTCTCGGGCAGGTCGGCCACCACGTCTTCCTTAACGCGGCGCAGCACAAACGGCGACACGAGCGCCTGCAGGCGAGCGGCGCTATCGCCCTCGGCGTGCTCGACGGGGCTCTCAAAGCGCTTGGCAAACGCCTCGCGCGTGCCCAAAAGGCCCGGCATCAAAAAGTCGAAGATGCTCCAGAGCTCGGACAGGCGGTTTTCGATAGGCGTGCCCGTCAGGGCAAAGCGCACACCGGCGGGCAGGCGCTTGGCGGCGCGCGCCACCTGCGTGAGCGGGTTTTTAATGTACTGGGCCTCGTCGAGCACCACGCGGGCAAAGTCCTGCTCGGCATACTCGTCGATATCGCGGCGCATGAGATCATACGAGGTCACGACCACGTTATGCTCGGCGGCGCCGGCTATCTGCACGCGGCGTTGCGCCTTGGCACCCACGATGGCGCACACGTCGAGCGAGGGCGCAAAGCGCTCCAGCTCGGCAGTCCAGTTGTACACGAGCGACGCGGGGCACACCACGAGCGTGGGCTTGGTGTCGCCCGCCTCCACGCGCGCCAGGATATGCGCAATCATCTGCAGGGTCTTGCCCAGGCCCATATCGTCAGCCAAGATGCCACCGAGCCCCAGGTGCTCGAGCGAACCAAGCCACTGGTAGCCATCGACCTGGTAGCCGCGCAGCGTGGCCTTAAGGGACGCCGGCACCGTAAAGTCCATCTTGCCGAGCGTGTCCAGGCGCTCGACGGTGCGGCGGAACGCGGCATCGCGATCGGTCTCGAGCGCGGGCGTGCGCGCGAGCATACTATCGACAAACAAGGTGCTCGACGCGGGAAGCGACACGCCGTCGAGTAGGTCGACGGCATCGACGCCTAGGTCCTCGGCAAGGCCAAACGCGGCGCGAGCGCCCTCGTCCAAGCGCACGATGTCGCCGGACGTCAGGCGCGCAAACGTCTGGTGGCGCTTGTACGAGTCCAGGTAGATGGCAAGGTCTGCGGCCGAAAGCCCGCTTGCACCCAACTCGACATCGAGCAGGTTGCTCTTGACGGTCGCGCGCACCGAAAGCTTGGGCGCAGGACGTACCGAGATCTGGCGCAGACGGTCGCTGAGCATGACCTCGCCCAGCTCAGACAGGGCAGCAAGACCCTCGGTCAGCAGGCAGAACAGGCTCTCGTCATCGCGCTCCTCAAACGCCAGGCCACCCTCGTAGAAATCGAAGTACATGGCAGCCGTGTCCATAACGCGAAACTCCGCCACAACGTCGCGGGGCGGCACGCCGGGGCGCTGGTCTTCGAAGGGGCTCCCCGGAGCACCCAGGCTAAAGAGATCTGCCGACCAATCGCCGTAGGCGACCGAGATCTCGCAGGTCACAAGCCCGTCACTGACACCGATTGACATTGCAAAGCTCGGCTCGGGCGCCACGGTGTCGAGCACGGCAGGAGCGGTGAGGTCGGTGTATTCGCGCAGCACGGGCAGCGCCATGCGGCAGAACTCGCCCACCTGTTCGGCGGCGATATGGACCGGCGTGCGGCAAGGCAGCAGACGCGAAAGGAATGGCGCGGCATGCTGAGCAAACGCCGCATCGGCACGGCGCGCGCGATGCGTGTCGATCAGATAGGCAACGTCGCCCGAGGCAAAACAGTACGCATCGGCGGGCAGGCGCAGGTCATAGCTGCCGCCGGCCGCCGGCGCGATCTTGGCGGCAAGGAGCGGCGGGCGTTTTGCCGAGGCCTCGTCCTCCCCCTCCGGTGCCGACTCAACCGCCACCTCGTAGGAACGATGCGTCGTCGTCCCCCGCGACCAGGCGGGCTCAAAGGAAATGGTCCGGCCGCGCAGCAGGTCCAGCATGTATACGATGTCATGCTCGGACAAGGGCAGCTGGCGCTCGGCGATAAAACCGCTGCGTGCAAAGTCGTACGACGCCGAGCGCGAACTCGTGATGTCGCAAAGATAGGCAACCGTCGTCGCAACAAGGTCGAGCAGGCGCACCGAAACCTCGTCAAAAGCCTCGGGTGTATGGAGGAACGTGAGCTTCTTGCCGTACGAGAACGTGCCCCCGCGCACGTAGGCGCCGGCCATGCCGTCGATGTCCTTGACCACGTAGGATACCGAGCCGCAGCGGATGCGAAGCTCGAGCGCCCAGCTAAAACGGTCGGCAAACAGCGGATTGTAGTACGGCACCAGCGAGGGCTCCAATACCGCCTTGGGGGCATCGGGGCCGACGGTGGCGGCAATCTTGCGGCGCATGCCCGCCAGCTCGTCCATGCGCGCGTCCGAAAGATCGGAGAGTGCTTTCATGAGGCTCGGGCTCGTGGGAACTGGTGCCGGAAAGGGAAAGTTAGGGTTGACCGCCGGCGTGGCGGGCGCGGGGCGCGCAGGCTGCTTGGGCGGCACCGTGAACGTGCGGACCGGCGTGCGCAGACCCTCGACGGGCTCGGTGCCGCTCGCATCCAGATACGCCAGTGCCGTGGCGATGGCGTGCTTGCACATGCCGGGGTAGCGGTAGGCGGCGGGGCAATCGCAGTCGTAGTCGATAACCTCGTGCTCGTCCACATCGAGTTCCACATGCGTCTTGTACAGGTCGCCGCGCGAACCGCGCACCGTGCCCTCGACCGTCACGTTCTTGGAAAAGCGCGAGCCGGAGTCCTCAAACGACAGCACGGCGCCGTTGAGCATGAGCGAACGCCCCTTCATAAAGGTGCCGCTGAGCGCCGCTTCCTTGCGAAGCACCTGCACAAACGTCCTCTGCGCCATCACTTCCTCCAATCTCGCGCCGGGTAGCTAATTTGGGACGGGGCTATTTTAGCTACCCCCATATGTCGGTTGAGAATTATTCAAAATCCCAGCCAATCCGCCGTCAGCCGAAGGGTAGCTAAAATAGCCCCGTCCCAAATTAGCTACCCTAAGCAAAGGCGCCGCTAGATCACCGTTACTCTGCCCTGGTTACCCACAATCGCCTTGGCCTCGGCTAGCAGCGGAATCGAGCGTGCGTTGACCTTGGCCGGCACCTCGGCGCGCAGCACGCGCCCGTCCACCTGCTCAATGAAGATCTCCACGCGGTCGCCGCCCGGATTGGTGGTGAGCACCGTGGCCAGGCGTGCCATGTTGCCCTGGCTAAAGCGGCTGTTGGGCACCATGACCTCAAACACCTTGGGCTTGTTGTTCTCCTCGTTGAGCTCCAGCGGCACGATCTCCTGCGCGATGATCTGGTCGCCGCGGTCCGAGCGCTCGAGCTTGCCCTTAATGCGCACAAAGGCGTCGGACAGCTGCGCGCCGGTCTCGGGATCGACCTCGCCGTACAGATATCCCTCGGCCTCCTTATAGGTCTTGGGGAAAACGACGACGGTGGCCTCGCCTTCCATGTCCTCGAGCTGCACAATACCCATGGGGTCGCCATTTTTGGTCACGCGCTTGGACACACTCGAGACCATGCCGGCCCACCACAGTGCCTTGCCCTCGGGAATCTCCTGGTTGATGGTGCCGCCCGTGGGGTTTTGCACTTCGTAGCCGGTATCGATCTGCGAGAACGAGAAGTCGCGCGCTTTGCTGAGCGCATACTCAAACGGGCGCAGCGGGTGGTCCGAGACATAGATGCCCAGAACCTCCTTCTCCTGGCTCAGCTTAAGGTGGCGGTCCCACTCCTGGCCGTCCGGATCGGGCACGCTGACCTCAAAGCCCGAGCCCTCAACATCGCCAAACATATCGAAGAACGAGGTCTGGCCGCTCGCACGATCCTTCTGGCGCTTTACAGCGGCATCGATGATGTTCTCGGGGTTGTTCTTGTCCACAAAGTGCATCATCTGGCGACGCGGATAGCCCGTGGAGTCGAAGGCGCCTGCCTTGATCAGCGATTCGATCACGCGGCGGTTAGCCTGGCTCGAGTCCACGCGCTCAACAAAGTCGTGCAGCGTCTTAAACGGACCGCCCGCCTCGCGCTCGGCGATAATCGCCTGCGCCACGCCGGTGCCCACGCCACGGATGCCCGCCAGACCAAAGCGCACGCCTTCCTTGGTAGCCGTGAACTCGGTGCCGGACTCGTTGACGTCTGGCGACAGCACGGGGATGCCGTCGTGACGGCACGCCGAGACGTAGTGCACGATCTTGTCGGTCTTGCCCGTGTAGGACGTCAGAACGGCCGCCATGTACTCGTGCGGATAGTGCGCCTTGAGCCATGCCGTCTGCATAACCAGAATGGCGTAGCCGGCGGAGTGCGACTTGTTGAAGGCGTAGGATGCGAACTCGAGAACATCGTCCCAAATCTTCTGGGCGACCTCGCGCGTGTAGTTGTTCTTGATGGCGCCGTTCATCCAGTGGTCGTAGGTGGTCTCGTCCGAGCCATCCTCCCAGTGCAGCACCGTCGACGTGAGCAGCTTGATCTTTTTCTTAGCCACGGGCTTACGGATACGCGAGTCCGATTCGCCCTTGGAGAAGCCGCACATCTCGACGGAGATGAGCATAACCTGCTCCTGGTAGACCATGGTGCCATAGGTTTCGCCCAGGATGTCGTCCAGGCGGTCGTCGTAGGAGACGGCCGGCTCCTTGCCGTTCATACGGTTGATGTAGGACGAGACCATGCCGGCGCCCAGCGGGCCCGGGCGGTACAGGGCGATCAATGCTACGACGTGCTTGTACTCGGTGGGCTTCATGTTCTTGATCGTGGCCGTCATGCCGGCGGACTCGACCTGGAAGACGCCGGCGGTGTGGCCGGAGCCCATGAGCTTAAAGATCTCGGGGTCGTCAAAGGGAATCTCTTCCTCTTTGATGTCGATGCCAAAGTTCTTTTTGATGTTGGCCTTGGCCTTGGAGATAACCGTCAGCGTACGCAGGCCCAGGAAGTCCATCTTGAGCAGGCCCATGTCGGCGACGGTATGGCCTTCGTACTGGGTAATCTCGACGCCGCCCTTGGTATCGAGCTTGGTGGGCACGTGCTCGTTGACGGGGTCGCGGCAGATCAGAACGGCGCACGCGTGCACACCCTCGCCACGGGTGAGGCCCTCGATAGAGAGCGCCGTGTCGATGATGCGGCGGGCGTCGTCGTCCTTTTTATAGGCCTCGGCAAAATCGGGGTTAAAGAGGTCCTCTTTGCCAGGTTGTTTGTCGAGCACCTGCTTGAGCTTGACCTTGGGGTCGCTCGAGACCATCTTGGACAGGCGCTGGCCCATGTAGACCGGGTAGTCCAGAACGCGCGCGGCGTCGTTGATGGCCTGCTTGGCCTTAATGGTCGAGTAGGTGATGACGTGGGTGACCTTCTCGGGGCCGTAGAGCTGGCGAACGTGCTCCACGACCTCGAGGCGCCGCTCATCGTCGAAGTCCATATCGATATCGGGCATCTCGGTACGCTGCGGGGACAGGAACCTCTCGAACATCAGGCCGTTCTCGAGCGGGTCGAACGCGGTGATGTTCATGGCGTAGGCGACGATAGCGCCGGCGGCCGAGCCACGGCCGGGGCCGACGCCGATGCCGTTGTCCTTGGCCCATTGCACGTACTCGGCAACGATCAAGAAGTAGGCGGCAAAGCCCTTGTCGCAGATGACCTTGTATTCGTACTCAAAGCGCTCTTTGATGTTGACGCCACCGATCTCGCGCGTGGCCCAGTCATCGCCGTAGTGCTGGCGCAGGCCTTTCTCACACTCGCGACGGAACTGGCTCTCGTGCGTCTCGCCGGGATCGAGCAGCGGGAAGCGCGGCAGGATGATGGAGTCCCAGTCGAGCTCGACGTAGCACTTGTCGGCGATCTCGAGTGTGTTGTCGCAGGCCTCGGGGCAATACGGGAACATCGCCCGCATCTCCTCCTCGGTCTTCATGTAAAACTCCGAGCCGGTCATGCGCATGCGGTTGGGGTCGTCGACTTTGGCATTCATACCGATGCACATGATGACGTCCTGCACGGGCGCGTCCTCGCGGCGCAGGTAATGGAAGTCGTTGGTGGCGATGACCTTGACGCCCACCTGCTTGGCGATGTCGATGAGCGTGCGGTCCATTTGCTCGTCGGTCAGGCCGTTATCGGTGGTGATGCCGTGTTCCTGGATCTCGATGTAGAAGTCGCCGGGCTCGAAGGTGTCACGGAAGGTCTCGGCCCATTTAATGGCACCTTCCATGTCGCCGCGGTCGATGTATTTGGGGATGATGCCGGCGATACAGGCGCTCGTGCAGATCATGCCCTTGGCGTGGCGGCGCAGGTTGTCGAGCGTCACGCGCGGCTTGTAGTAAAAGCCCTGTACGGCGGCCTCGGAGACCGTCTGCATCAGGTTGACGTAGCCCTCCTGGTCCTTAGCCAAAAGGATCATGTGGTAGAGCTCGGGCTTGTGGTCGCGGGCGAGCGTCTCGTCCGGCGTAAAGTAAACCTCGCAGCCAAAGATGGGCTTGATGACCAGCGGCGGCTTGAGCTCGTCGATGTTGCCCTTCTCGTCCCACATGGCCATATCTTTGACGTACTGGGCATGCTCGCGCGGGTTTGCCTCGGGGTCGGGCTCCACCAGCTCGTCGCGGCGGTCCTTTTCCAAGAAGGCCTTGTCGTGGCTCCACGTCTTGTACTCGGGCGTGTTGTGGTTGACGGCGTCGCAGGCCAGCGCCAGGTCGGGCACGCCGTACATGTAGCCGTGGTCGGTAATGGCCACGGCGGGCATGCCCAGCTCAACAGCGCGATTGACCATATCCTGGATACGGGTTGCGCCGTCGAGCATGGAGAAAACAGTGTGGTTGTGCAGATGGACGAATGCCATGTGATGAGCTCCGATGCGGGTTCGTGTTCTGACTGAACGATTTTACCGCACGGCACGGACAGCACCCGAACCTAGCCAAACCCACACGGCTCCTACTGCAGTTGCGGTGAAATACGGACTGATTGGCGGCTTTTCTGGCCAAAACAGTCCGTATTCCACCGCAAGTTATTGAGGCTAGAGGTTGTAGGTGACTACTTGGGGCTCGGCGGGTTCGACGAAGAGGGCCGGATCTGCCTGCTCCACGCGGACGAACTTGACAGTTACCGTCACAAAGCCCGCCTTGTGCAGAACGTCCGAATAGACGCGCGCCTGCAGGGCATGCTTCTCCTGCAGCTGCTCCGGCGTCTCGTCCGGCGTGCCGCCCGTCTTGTAGTCGATAACCAGCACGCGCGTGGGATCTGCCGGATCGGTCGCCAGCGCATCGATGGCGCCCTCGGCATACGCACCGTAGCGGGCAATGTCCTTATCCCCGCAGCCCAGCGAGAAGAACGGCACCTCGGCGCGGACACACGGCCACGCGAGCAGCTCGGCACGGACCGCCGACCTGAGCCAGCGATTTAGGGCGACGTCAAAACGCTCGCGCTGTTCCGGCGTCAGATGCCACAGACGCGCCAGTGCATCAGTGCGCTCGGCAGGAAGCTCGTCGACGCCCATCTCGATGAGCCACTGACAGGCGGCATGAAACGCCGAGCCCAAGGCCATGGGATTGGCGGCAAGCTCGATAGCGGCCACACCCGCATCCGTCATCTCGGAGCCATCCGACTCCGCATCGTCGCCAGCCTCATCCATGGGCACGCGGGCCTCGGCCGCATGGTCCTCGGCCTCGGCATGCAACGCCGCGGCAATCGACGAATAGCTGTACGAATCGCGCGCTGGATACGGGCAGGTGCCCATACGCACGCCCACGGCCTGGGGATACACGAGCTCGAACGCATCGGGCTCGGGGTCGGCAGGGCCGGGCGCGGTTGCGCGGGCACCCGCATCAACAACCTCCGCTTCCGCATCACCACGGACAAGCCTTCCCTCGGCATCCAGCGAAGCGTTAGCCTCAAACGTCTGCTCGCCAAAGGTAAAGTTTGCCAGCGAGATAAGCTCATAGTCGCCCGGCTGGGAATTGTCGAACACCAAGTGGTCGGCATCGAGCTGCGGCATACCCAGGCCCTGGCCAGGCAGAATACGGCGCATCACGTCATAGGTCAGGTCGGACTCGACGTCGAAAGACGGCGCCGGCACCTTACCGCGGCTCACGGCGACGTCCATCGCCAAAATCACCAGCTCGCGCGCACGCGTCATGGCGACGTAGAGCAAGCGGGCCCGCTCCTCGAGCGAAAGTTGCAGGTCGTCGTTGCGCAGGCGCACAAATGCCCCGGCGGGAGAACCCGTCGCACAGACGTCGTCCATAAGTTCCGGCGAAAGCCACAGCGACGTACCCTTGCCCTTAAATGCGTGCTCAAACTGCTTTTTGACGTCGTCACCCTTGACGAACGTGCCGTCCGCGAGTTTAACGCCATCGAAGCGTGCCGGCAGCGCCACAACCTGCGCGCCGCCCTCGACACGCCCCATCTGGGCGGCTCCGGTCGACTTGCGTACGCCAAAGCACTCGGAAACCGCCACGACCGGATATTCCAGGCCCTTGGACGCATGCACCGTCATGATGCGCACCGCGCCGTTGCCATCCTCGTTGAGTGCGCCCGGCGCTTCCTTACCCGCCAAGAAACGATCGAAGGCGAGTGCAATGGAGCGCGGCGAGTTGCCGTACTCGACCTCCGCCTCGGCCACGGCATCGAGCGCCTTGAGCACGTTGGCGGCGATGGCCTTGCCCTCGGGGCCACGCTGCGCCAGGCGCACAAACCAGCCCGAGGCGTTGACCACATCGCGAGCGATAACGGCAAACGAATCGCGGCCTACGCGACGGAACGCATAGCGCAGTACTTCGCGGGCACGCGTCACCAGTGGCAGATTCTGCAGGCCGGGCACGTCGCAGTCGCTCATAATACCCGCATCGATATTGCGGCGCGAGGTCTCCCCCGTCTGCTCGTCGAGCTTGGTCGCCAGCGCCAAGAACTCCTGGGCACCGAGCGCAAACATCGGCGAGGCCAGCACGGGCATAAGGCCCTGCGCCGTGTCCGCCGGGTTGGCAAGCGCGCACACCAGGGCACGAATCGTCTGCACCTCGGCAGCCTGCGCAAAGACCGATCCGCCCGCAATGACGCAGTCGAGCCCCTGGTCGCGGAAGGCCTGGGCGTAGACGTCGGCATTGGTCATACGACCCAGCAGCAACACCATATCGCCCTGAGGCTGCCCCGCCTTGACGAGCGCATGGAACCGCTCGGCAATTGCACGGGCCTTGGCCTGCGTGCGCTCCTGCGTACTGCCGCCGGCAACGAGCAGCGCCTGCCGACGCGACGCCTCTGCCTCGAGCTTGTCTTCGCGCTTATCGCTCGGCTCAAGATCCAAGAACCCCTGCATCAAACCACCGGTATCGCCGTCAAAGACACGCGCTACGTAGCGCAGCACCTCGTCGTGGCTGCGGAAGTTGCGCACGAGTTTGACGAGCTCGCCGGCGGGGGCATCGGCGGCAGCCGCAGCGTCGGCCGCTGCCTCGATCGCGCCCGAGGCACCCACCTTGCGCTCCTGACGGCGGAAGACCTCGACCTCGGCGCCACGGAAGCGATAGATCGACTGCTGCGCATCGCCCACGGTGCACAGCGCGCGCTCGCCCGCGCCCGTCAGATAGCGAATCAGGTCGACCTGCATCTGGTCGGTATCCTGGAACTCGTCGATCATGACCATCTTAAAGCGGCCCTCGTAGGCAGCCCGGATGGCGGGATAGTCACGCAGGGCCTCGTAGGCCATACGCAGTAGGTCGTTGTTGTCGAGGGCAGACTGGTCGGCCTTAAGCGCGCGATACTCAGTCTCTACAGAGCGGGCCAGGTCCACCAGCGCATCGAGCGCAGGTCCACCGCAAGCCAGCACGATATTGATAAATGCATCGGCAGCCTCGGCCTTAAGCAGCTCGACCTGCTCCTTGGGGAACGCCTTGCTCGCGCGCGGCATAGTGCACGACATCATAAGTCGCGCCGCATCGGCCATGGTCTTGCCGCTGGCTTCGAACGCGTCGATGGCATCGAGTGCCACCTGCGCCTTCTCGGTCGCGGCCTTGCTCGCGCCGAGTGCCGCACGATAGGCGTCGGCAAGTGCCGAGGTATCTGCCTGGCCGCGCGCCACGCACACGTCGTCCATGCCGCCCGGCAACTGGCTCGAAAGCTCCAGCAGGTCGCGCACCAGGCCCTTGATGGTGGTGCCGGCACCAAAGGGACCGCCCTCGCCCGCCATGGGATACCAGGCATAGAGGGCTTTGAGCGAAGCGGCGAGCTCGGGAGCGGCATCGGGTACCGTCGCACGGCCCAGCACATGCTCGACAGCCTGGTCCATGAGCTCATCGGTATCGGTGAGCACCGTAAATTCGGGGTCGATGCCCAGCTCCAGCGCATGCGCGCGCAGGATACGCGAACACATGCCGTGGATGGTCGAAATCCAGGCATCGTCAACCGTCAGGGCTTCCTCATCCATGCCCTCTTCGATAAGCGCACGGCGCACGCGGTCGCGGATCTCGGCCGCGGCGTCCTTGGTAAAAGTAATGGCGAGCACCTGGTCCAGATGCTCAACGAACGGACCGGATTCGGGCGAGAGTGCGTAGACGATACGGCGCGTGAGGGTGAAGGTCTTGCCCGAACCGGCGCCCGCCGAGACAAACAGCGGGCGGTCGAGCGTTTTGACAACTTGCAGCTGTTGCGGCATCAAAGTCGAAAGATCCATGGTCTACACGTCCCTCCTTACAAACGTTCCTTCGTGGTTATACGAACAGCGCGCGTGCGCTGCCTGCGGCGATGTCGGATCGACGGCAGCCACGACGCCCGCCTCGAGCTCGCGCAGGCGCTCGGCAATTCCGGCCTCCACGCGGTCGAGCAGGGTGTCGAAGTCCATATTGCCGCCCTCGCCCGGAAATCCCTTCTTTAGGCCCGGAATACGACCGTCGCCGCGCTCCTCCTCGAGCAGCTCGTCACTCGCGGCGCCGCGCAGCGCCGGCTTGCCGCCCTTGGTCGAAAAGTAGAGCGCGGCGCGGGTGTCCAAATCCAGCGCCCGCCGCATGGCCTGCGCGTAGATGAGCGTCTGGGTATGCGGCGGCAACCAACGCGGATTGTCGATAGGCGCCTCGCCCGTCTCCTCGTCGCGCACCGTGGGGTCGGCGAGCTTAAACTCCTCGACGCCCGAACGATGCTTGTAGTCGATCACCACGGCACGGTTCTCGGCATCCACGTCCACGCGGTCGATGCGCCCGCCGAGCGGCCAGCCGGCATACTCGACCTTAAGCTCGTTAAACGCAAACTCCAGATAGCGCGGGACAAAGGGCGCAAGCGCCTCGGACTCATAGGCGAGCACGCCCTCCAGCTGCGGCAAGATCTCGGCCACCTGGCGCTCCTCCACCGCAGAGAGCGGCACCAGCGGACCCTCCGTGCCGCGCTTGCCGGCGTGCTCAGACAGCGTCTCGTCAAAGACCTCGCGCAGCACCTCCTGGGCGCGTGGCAGATTCTCGGGCGTCACACGCTCCATGCCCTCCTGGGGCAGACGGGCATGCAGGTGCTCCAGCACGTCGTGGACAAAGTTACCCTTCTCCATGTTGCCAAAGCCCGCGTCGATGGACTGGGGCTTCACGCGATACGACACGAACCAGCACAGCGGGCACGTCGAGTACGCCTCGATTTGCGAGGCGGACGTCAGGCGCGGCACGAGCGGCGCGTCCTCGCCCTCGCGGTCGCGACGGCGCAGGACCAGGTACGGCACGGCCGCCTCACTCAGATGCTGAGGGGCCTCGCACGCGACGCGCTTGCACTCGAGGCCCTCGCCGGCCGCGGAATCAAAATCGGCAACGATATCGCCCTCGCCCACGCGCACAACCTTGGCGGCGCCAGCGGCCTCGGCGCGCGCCCGCAACTCGGTCCACACGGCCGCCGGATAGCACTCACGCGCCTGGCGATCGTGGGTCACGCGGGCAAGCACAACGGGGCCGCGCGCAGTCTGAATCGCACGGCCAAAACGCACGCGCAGCAGGGCCGCGGGCTCAAGCGTCACGCCGCCGCGACCCAACTCTTCCGTCAACGTGGCCAACGGGCCCTCCTCATGCGAGAGCGGATAGCTGTCCAGGTCGACATCGGCAAACAGCACCGCATCGTAGCTGGCGGGGCGCAGCGCTGCCGCATCGGCAAGCGATACAAAGCGCACCTGGGCGCGCGGCGTGCGGTCGACCTCGTAGGTCTCGTAATCGTAAGCGGTACTGCGCTTATCCACCTTGGTGCGGACGCCGTCGAGCACGGGTACGGTCGCGGCCTGCGACACATCGAGCGCGCGGGCGTCGTTCATGAGAATGTCGATGGCATGGCGCAGCAAGGCGGTCTCGGCCTGACGACGGGCCTGACCGTCAAGGCCGCCCAGGGCGCGATCGGGCAGCGCCTCGGCAACCGCGAGCATGGCCTTGAGTGCCGTCACGGGCTTGTCACGCCATAGCGCCTGGAACACATCCGAGACCACGCACGGCACGTTCTTAAACCAGTTCTGGTCGCTGGCCGCCTTGCGCACACCCCTCACCTGGCCCTGCACGCTCTGTAGCAGGCTCTTCACGCCCGCAATGGTCTTGCTGCGCGACAGGCGCATGTTCTTATCGAAGGTTCGCGCGCTGGCGGCGTCGGCACCCGAAAGCGGGCTGTAGATCCAGTCGGTAAGCTCCGGGGCGGGCCACCACTCGGTCTTGGAAGCATTGCCCTCGTCGGCAGCCTTCATGCGCTCTATCAGATCGGCGAGCGCCGTGAACTGCCTGCCCGCGATGGATTGGGAAAACGCCGTGAACTCGGTTGTCTCGGCCGCAATGTGGCGCGCCGCCAAACGGGCGGCAAGCTCGCCGAACAACTGGGGTGCTCGAGCGGACACTACGAGCACGCGCACAGGATCGGCGAGTGTTGTAGCGCCTTCGCGCGGTGCGGCGCCCTCGCGCGCCTTTACCAACTTATCAATAGCATTCGCATAGGCATAGGCGCGGGCATGGGGACCGGCCACCTCTATAAAGGCAGGCTGAGCGGCGGGCTTAGACGCAGCAGCATCCTCCCCCAGCGGCGCGACCTCAAACAGCACGCCGCGGGCATCAAAGGCCGCAGCAAGTTCCTCGCGCATTGCCGCCTGCTCGCGGGCGAGCAGCACGACGACCTCTCCCCCGCCATTCGCCACGGCAGACAGCAGCTCAAGCAGGCCATGCGCAAACGACGTGACGCCGCGCACGAACACCGCGCGGGCGCAGGTTGGCAGACTGTCGGCCAAGGCACCGGCCATCATGTCGGCCGCCTCGCAGGGCTCGACCAAATCTCGGCGGTCCAAGCCGCTCGCATAGGCACGCAAAAGCTCAAACACACGAGCTTCGGCGTCGCTTTTGGGCTCGGGCTGGCAAACGCTGTCGCAGCGGCGCTCGGCACCCGTTCCCGCCACGCCCGGAAGCACATCGCGGGCCATGCGTGCGAGCATGCGCACCGTGCCCTGGCTGCGCGAAAGCGGCTGCAGGTCGGCATCGTCGCGACGGGCGACCATATCCGAGAACAGCATCTGACGCTGCAGGTTGTCGACGAAGCTGCGGCCATCGCCCATAAGCTCCCACAGCGAACGGAGCCACGATGAGGGAGTCTTGTAGTCTACGCCCAGCGAGACATCGGCCACCGCCGCATCATGACGGCAGAGGTCGAGCTCGGCAAACGTAGGCGCCAGCAATACGGCGCGCCCGTGGCGGGCAACCAGGTCGGCAAGCAGCGCGGCCTCGGCATCGCTCAAATCCGTGCCGGCATTGGTGGTATA
>CAKUEU010000014.1 GCA_934646865.1 uncultured Collinsella sp.
TCCGCCCGGAGGCGGTCAGCATGAGGGTGTCGAAATTCGACAGACGTATTTGTCGATTTTTACTTGACGGAACACAGCCCGAGTGGATCGGGATCTGCCGGGAGAACGGCCTGGTCAGGAGCATGTCCGCCAAGGGCTGCAGCCCCGACAACTCGGCCTGCGAGGGCTTCTTCGGGCGGCTCAAGAACGAGTTCTTCCACTACAGGGACTGGGAGGGCGTGACGCCCGAGGAGTTCATCGGGAGGCTCGAGGCCTACCTCGTGTACTATCGTGAGGAGCGGATAAAGAAGTCCCTCGGGTGGCTGAGCCCGATGGAGTACCGCAGGAAGCTTGGATACGCCTAGGCGGTCCAGGAAATCGTCCGCACCCCCAATCAGTCCCTATTTCACCGCAACTTATTGGTGAGCGGCTCGCTACACGCCCAAGATCAGCGCAGTGAGTTCGTCCTGGGTGTCTACCACGTAGTCGGCGCCGGCGGCCTCCAGCTCTGCTCGGCCGCGGAAGCCCCAGGTGACGCCTGCGCTCTTAAGGCCGGCATTGTGGCCGGTCAGAACATCGACATTGGAATCGCCTACGTAGAGCGTGGTCGCCGGGTTGGCGTTCAGCTCATCCATCACATGCAGCGTGACGGGCGCCTCGGGCTTGGGCGGAAACGCGTCGACACGACCCTGCACCAGCGCAAAACGATCGGGACCAAAGTACTTTTCGATAAGCGGAGCGGCCGAAATGTGGTCCTTGTTGGTGAGCACGGCAAGCTGAACGCCCGCGGCACGCAGGCGGTCGAGCATCTCGATCGTGCCGTCGTAGGGAGCAGTGTGGTCTTCCTTGTGCTCGCCGTAATAAGCCCTAAACTCGGCAAGCGTCTGCTCAAACATGCGACCGTCGCCTGCGTACTCGGCGGGCATAAAGCGCTCGACCAGCTTGAGCATGCCGTTTCCCACCTTGTAGCGATACTCGTCCACGGCAAACGTGGGCCAGCCGTGCATCTCGCAGGTATGGTTGCCGGCGGCCGCCAGATCCTCGAGCGTATTGAGGATGGTGCCGTCCAGATCAAAGATCACATGGGAATAGGCTGCTGCCATGGGTGCTCCTGCCGTTTGAGTTGTAAAGCGCACCCCATGATACTGGGCTTGCGCGTCGCGCGCGTTTGGAATCTGAATATCTGTAGCAGCCTCGAGCTGCACTGCGCCAGCCGCAAGTCTTTGCCGCTAGCAGATCCTGGGCAGCTGCTCTCCCACGAGCATGTCGAGGATGCGGGTGGAGCCCCAGCCGGTGCGCACGCGCACGGCGGGTCGAGCGCCTTCGGCGACCGGCAGCACGCGACCGATGATGGCGGCGTTCTCGCCGTAGCGGGCGGCACGCATGGCTGCTAGCGCCGCGTCGGCCTGTTCGGCTGGTACCACGGCGACCATCTTGCCCTCATTTGCAACTTGTAGCACGTCGTAGCCGAGCATCTCGCAGGCGGCCTGCACGTCGGGGCGCACGGGCACGGCGTCCTCATCGATTTCCATGGCAACGTCGCTGGCCTGCGCAAACTCGTTGAGCGTGGACGCCAGGCCGCCGCGCGTGGGGTCGCGGAAGCAGCGTGTGTCGGGGGCGGTGGCCAGCACGTCGGCAATCAGGTGGTTGAGGGGCGCGGCGTCGCTCTCGATGCTGCTCGAGAACGCCAGGCCCTCGCGCTGGCTCATGATGGCGATGCCGTGGTCGCCCAGCGTGCCCGAGACCAGAATGACATCGCCGGGCTGGCAGTTGGCGCCGCTGAGCGCCACGCCCGCAGGCACCTCGCCCACGCCGGCGGTGTTGATGTAGACGCCGTCGGCCCCGCCGCGCTCGACCACCTTGGTATCGCCGGTGATGATTTTGACGCCTGCCTCGCGTGCCGTCTCGGCCATGGTCTGCACAATCTGGCGCAGCTTATCCATGGGATAGCCCTCTTCGAGGATAAAGCCGCACGACAGATAGCGCACGTTGGCGCCCGAGGTCGCGACATCGTTGACGGTTCCGCACACGGCGAGCCTGCCGATATTGCCACCGGGGAAGAACTGCGGCGTCACCACAAAGCTGTCGGTCGACATGGCGATGCGCCCGCTGCCGGGCAGGGCGGCGACACCGGCATCGTTGCCTTCGAGCAGCTCGGGCGACCCAAAGGCATCCAGAAAGACCTCGTCGATGATGCGTTTCATCATCTGCCCGCCGGAGCCGTGGCCCAGCAGGACAGTGCTATCGGTGACGCTATGGGACATATCGAAAACTCCAATCGAGGATGTTCGGGCTAGCCTTGGTAACGGTAGTACGCCGCGCAGCTGCCTTCCGAGCTCACCATGCACGGGCCAACAGGATGCTCGGGCGTGCAGGCGTGGCCGAACAACGGGCAGTCGCTCGGTGTGATGGCCCCACGCAGTACGTCGCCGCAACGGCATCCGCGCGGCTCGACTGTCGGTTCGATCGGCACGTCATAGCGGGCGCCGCCGTCAAAGCGCGAGAACTCGGGGCGGATGGAGAGGCCCGAGGCGGCAATCGGTCCCAGCCCGCGCCACGTGGTATCGCACGGCTCAAACACCTGCTCGACCAGCTGGCGCGCCACGGGATTGCCTTCCGCATTGACGCCGCGGCGGTACGCGTTGTCGATTGCGGGTCGTCCCTCAACAACCATCTGCGCTAGCATGCAGATGCCCTGCAGAATATCGACCGGCTCAAATCCGGTAACCACGCCCGGGGTCTTAAACTCGTCGACCAAAAAGCCAAAGGGCGCAAGCCCTGCGATGGTGGCGACATGGCCTGGCAGGATAAAGCCGTCGATGGTCGTCTCGGGGTCGTTGGCAATCGCGCGCAGCGCCGGTGGCGTGGTCTTGTGGGAGCAATAGACCGAGAAGTTCTGGAGCCCGCGCGCGTCGGCCTCCAAAATGGCGGCGGCGATGGTGGGCGTCGTGGTCTCAAAGCCCACACCCATAAAGATGACCGGACGCCCGGGGTTTTGCTCGGCAATGTCGAGCGCGTCGAGCGGCGAATAGACGATGCGGATGTCACGCCCCGCCGCCTTTTGTGCGGCGAGCGAGGTAGACGACCCGGGCACGCGCATCATGTCGCCAAAGGTGGTGATGATGGCGCCATCCATCTTGGCGAGTGCGATTGCGTGGTCGATGTCACGGTTGGCGGTGACGCAGACGGGGCAGCCCGGACCGCTCAGCAGCTTGAGCCCCGTCGGCATAATGGAGCGAAAGCCATAACGCCCGATGCTCACCGTGTGTGTGCCACAGACCTCCATCAGGTTGATGGTGCGGTCGCCGACAAGCTCATGAATGCGGTCGATGAGTTCGCGAGCGAGCTTGGGATCGCGGAATGCCGAAAAATCGATACCGGGGCGAGCCGGCTGCGCCGCCGCCACTAGTATGCCTCGGCCGGGTTGGTGGCGAGTTGATCCTCTTCGACCAGCTCGGTCATGGTGTTGACGAGCTCCAGCGTCTCTTGAGCTTCCTGCTCGTCGACAATCTGGATGCCAAAGCCGGCGTGTACGAGAACATAGTCGCCTACCTGCGCCGTCGGCACGAGGCGCAGTGACACCAGGCGCTCGATGCCCATCATGTCGACGGTCGCCTTAAGGTCGTCGTCGCGTTTGACCACTTTACCGGGAACGGCAAGGCACATAATGTTCCCCTTTTATACGCTTAGCGCTGGATAGGCGCTTAATTATCTATCAGTTGATGGTAGCGCTCGCGGGGGTTGCGGGCAAACGCGTTACACCTGTGAGACGGCGGCGCATGGGCTAGCCAAACAGCCTACTGCGGTATGACCTGCGCGAGCCGAGCGCGGGCGACCGCCGCCTGGCCGTAGGCGATGCAGCCATCGTTGACGGGCACGGTGCGGGGAACCAAGACAGTAAGCCCTGCGTCTTCAAGCTTACGAGTGAGGAGCTGAAGCAAAAGTCGGTTCATGAACACGCCGCCCGAGAGCGCGACGGTGTCGATGCCTTTACGAGCGCAGATTTCGCTTGCGACTTGGGCCGATGCGCGTGCAATGGCGATATGGAAGTCGAGCGCGAGCTTGTCGGCCGGCGCGCCGGCCTCAATTCCCTCCAAAAGCGCCTCAAAAAATGGTCTTTGGTCCAAAACGAGGGAGCTATCCGAGGCCGCCTGGACAGTTAGTTCAGATACGTATTTTTGTGATGGGCTCTGGGTGGCAAAAGCCGTCTTCGAACACCCCAAATGGGTCGATTTGGGGTGTTCGGCAGACATATTCGCCGCTAACGGGGTGTCTGGAGAGCTCTTTTTAGTCCAAATGGGGCCAAAAATGCCGGATAGGGGGTCTGTAGATAATACGTATCTGAGCAAACTGTCCAGCGATGTTGAGACGGATGCGGATACACCCGTCTGATTGCCAGTGAAATGGCTGTTTTCGTCGTCAAGAGCGCGCCAAGCGGCGGCCTCGAGCTCGATGGCGGGTTCGCCCTCGTAGGTTGCGGTGCCGCAGATGCCCAGGATTGCGGCCGCAGCGTCGAACAAGCGGCCCATGCTGCTCGTGCGCGGGCTGTTGATGTTCCGCTCGATCATCGTGGTCGTCACGCTACGTGTTTGCTCGTCAATGCTATCCAAAAGTGGGGCGGCGCCCGGATGTTCGAGTAGGCCGAGTTCGCTCAGCAGGGCAAAGGCGTTGCGTCGGGGGTCGCGCACGGATGCGGCCCCGCCGGGGAGTGCCCAGGTACGCAAGTGTGCGGCGCGCTCAAAATCGGCAAGACCGGCGACAAGAAATTCGCCGCCCCAAATGGTCCCGTCGGTGCCGGCGCCTGTGCCATCGAAGGCGATACCCAGAACGCGTGCATCGGGCACAAGCTGGCCTGCAGCGATGGCCTCGGCCATCACGCTCGCGATGTGCGCGTGATGGTGCTGGACTTCGATAAGTGGCAGGCCCTGTTCCCGCGCCTGCCCGCGCGCCCATTGGCTCGATAGGTAACTGGGGTGTAGGTCGCAGGCCAGCGCGGCGGGCACTAGGTCAAAAAGGTCTTCCAGGCGCGCACGCGCGGCGTTCCACGCATCGAAAGTCGCGCCGTTTTCGACATCTCCAATATGCTGCGACACAAAACAAGCCGCAGGACCGTCCGAGTCCTCGCGTGTGAGTGCAATCGTGGCTTTTTGCTGCGGGCCGCAGGCGAGTACGCAAGGCGCGGCGCTGGCGAGTGCCGGCAACGGCAACGGCTGCGGGGCGTACCCGCGAGCGCGGCGCACGGGCATAACGGCACCGTCGACCACACGTACTACGGAGTCGTCGTAGCGCGAGAGGATCGCGCGGTCATTGCCGAGCAGCGCGTCGGCGATGCCGGTGGCAACGAGGTGCTTCCAAGCAAGATCGTCGTCGGTCTCGATAGGCTCTTCGCTCAAGTTACCGCTGGTCATGACAAGTGCGTGCATGCCATGGGTTTCTGCCGCGGCAAGCAACAGATGCTGAAGCGGGGTATAGGGGAGCATGACGCCGAGTTCGGGCAGATCGTGCGCAGCGGACGGTGCGAGTTCGAGAGCATCGGAGAAATCTCCCTCGCCAGCACCATGCCGGCGCAGCAGCACGATGGGGCGGATGCTGCCGGCCAGCAAGTCGCGCTCGGCATCATCGACATGGCACAGGCGCTCGGCGCCGCCAAGGTCGCGCACCATAACAGCAAGCGGTTTGTTGCTGCGGCGCTTGCGACGGCGCAGCTCGGTCACTGCCTGTTCGTTGGCGGCGTCGCAAGCCAGATGGAATCCGCCCAGGCCCTTGATGGCAACAATGCCACCGGCCGCAAGTAATTCAACACAGCGCTCGATAATGGCGTCGCTGGCCTCGCGCGTGTCGCCGACAGCCGGCATCGCCCCCGAGTTTCCGAGCTCCATGCCGCGCGCCGCCTCACGCCAGGTAATATGCGGCCCGCAATCAAAACAGGCATCGGGCTGCGCATGAAAGCGCCGGTCAAGTGGGTCGGCATACTCCACTGCGCACTCGGGACACATGGGAAAGCAGTCCATGGACGTGGCCGCTCGGTCGTAAGGCAACGACCGGATGATGGTAAAGCGCGGCCCACAGTTGGTGCAGTTGATAAAGGGGTAGTGATAGCGTCGGTCGGCGGGGTCGAACAGCTCGCGTAGGCAGTCGTCGCAGGTAGCGATATCGGGCGAGATGAGCGTCGTATGCGCAGTCTGATCCTGTGACGCCACGATGCGAAAGCCCTGCTCGTCGGTGGCATCCCAAGTGCCGGGTTCCAAATCCGCAACGACAACGCACTCCACGCGGGCTGCCGCAGGCGCGTGGTCCGACAGCGCGGCGACAAAGCCGTCGAGCGCCTCGGCGCAAGCGTGCGCCTCGACATGCACACCGTCGCCCGCGTTGAGCACCCAACCGCAGATGCCGTGCGCCATGGCCTCGCGATACACAAACGGTCGCATGCCAACGCCCTGCACAATGCCCGTCACATGAATATGCACATGTCGCATGCGGCTCTCCCTCATCAAAACCGACCAAAAAGGGACAGGTTTATTTTGGTAGGTAAAACGTTAGACCTGCCAAAACAAACCTGTCCCTTTTTGGCAGGTGCGCTACAGCCCCAAGCTTTGCCCGGTGGCGGCACAGGTGAGCTCGCCGTGCTTAACGCCGCGAAGGCCCAGCAGGCGGTCGGCCAGCTCGTAAACGCGCTCGCCGCGACCCTTGAGCGCCAGAATCTCCAAGCAGTTGTGGTGATCCAGGTGCACGTGCATGGTCGAGACGATCTCGTCGGTGTAGTCGTGTTGCACCTCGTCCAGGCGGCGCGTCAGGTCGCCGGTGTGATGGTCGTAAATCATGGTGAGCGAACCGATGACTTGTTCATCGGGCGTGCGCATCTGCTCCTTGGCGATCGAGGCGCGAATCAGGTCGCGCACGGCCTCGGAGCGGTTGGCCACGTCGCCGCGGCGCGCGATCTGCTCGTCAAAGCGACGAAGCAGGTCATCGGGCGCGGTGACCGAAAAGCGGACCAGCTCGGAGCTGGAGCCGGCGCAACGGCAGCTCGCCTCGGCACCCGCGCCGTGAACATGTGCGTGCTCGCAGCCGTGCGCGTGCTCGTGCTCGGCCACGTTACACCAGCTTCACAGAGCCGACGGAGTTGTGGTCAGCCTCGATGGCGTCCTCGTAGCCCTCGAGCGCATCGTGTGCCTCGTGCAGCGCGGCCATGGCGGCCTCGAGCTTGGCGCCAATGCGCTTCATGTCAAAGTTCTCGGTCGCATGCAGCAACTGATGGCTCCACTCGTGAGCGAGCTCGATAGTGTCGTCGACCTGCTTGACGCTCATGGCAAGCTGGCTCATGTTCATTCCAACGTCATGCATGGGAATCTCCTTTTATACGGGGCAATCCAGTGGTTCAGATTCTACTACGCCCGCCCTGAGCGCCGCCGCATAAGAAAACGGGTGCGAGTCCGTCTGACCCGCACCCGTTCACTGGGGGCTGCTTGTGTCTACCATACTATCCGTGGTCGCGCGCCCTGCACCCGGCGCTCCGGCGAGCGGTGCAAAACCGCTCATGGACGGCAGATACGTAACAAGCGTATTACAGATGCTTCTCCAGCAGTGCCTGCAGCCGCGCCTTGGGCAGCGCGCCGACCGAGCGGTCGACCTCTTCGCCGTTCTTAAAGATGATCAGCGTGGGGATGCTCATGACGCCAAACTTCATGGCCAGGTCCTGGTTGTCGTCGACGTTGCACTTGGCCACGGCCAGCTTGCCGGACAGCTCGTCGGCGACCTCGTCCACGATGGGCGAGAGCGATCGGCAGGGTCCGCACCAGGGCGCCCAAAAATCAACCAGCACGGGCAGGTTGTCGTTAACGATGGAATCGAAGTTCTCGGGGGTAATCTGCTTAATGTCAGCCATGGTGACCTCCATAATGCGACGCGGCTCGGCCGCGTAAAACTCAGTACGACCGTGCTTATACCCAGCGGCCCGCAAAGCAACCACTCGCGGGCGGCTCTTTTATATAATGGTGGGCACGCAAACGATTGGAGAGCGCATGCCCACGTCACAAAGCCAGAAAAAAGAAGCCATCGCCCAGGCCACCGAGCAGGAGCTCGCGTCGCTTGCGGCGCGTGGCGTGCGCATCGCGGGCAATGCGTGCTCGCCGATCGTGCTGGTCAAAGGCGATTTGGACGAGGCCGAGCGCTCGGGCGGCGAGCTTGCCGCCGGCCCGGATGGCGCCGCGCTGCGCAAGGCACTCGGGGCTATTGGCTACGCGCCCGAGGATTTCTGTGCGCTGGCAAGCGTTGCCGGTGCGGGCGACGGGACGGTCGCGGTGGGCGAGGCCCTGCCGTGTGAGCTGTTCCGCGAGGCGCTGGAGACCTTGGACCCCGAGGCGGTGCTGCTGCTGGACAACAGTGCGGCCGATGTCATGCGCGAAACCTATGCCGATATGCTCGTGGCGATCGACGACTTTGACACCGCCATGCTCAAGCCCGGCCTGGTCGCCCACGTGCAGGGCCGCCGCGTGCTCGCGCTCGATGGCTTTGAGGCGGCGCTCACCGACAAGGCGGCCAAGCAGCGCATGTGGGCCTACATTAAGCAGCTGACCCCGGCGGCCGCGCCGCTGTAGCAGGCCTGCACCGGCAAGGCGACCAGGGCGGTTGAGCCGCGCCGCGAGTCCGGTGTCGCGCCCCTACATCACAGCGCGCAGCTCAAACCGGTCGCCGTTGATGCGGAACTGGCAGTTGCCGTTCATGCGCTCAACGGCAAGCTTAATGCTCTTGGTGCCAAAACCGTGACCGGCGTGTTGGGTCACGGGCATGCCGTCGACCATGCGCGGCGCGCGTCCAAACGTGTTGGAAACCAAAAGCAGCAGCTGGCCGTCCTCAAGCCGCAGGTCAAGGTCGACAAAGCGTTTGCCTTCGGGGGCGGCGCTTGTGGCGATGATGGCATTTTCCAGGGCATTCGAAAGCACGCTGAACAGGTCAGCATCGCCCACGTGAACGGTTCCGGGCACGGCGGCGCGCAGGTCAGCGGTGATACCGTGTTTGTTGATATCCGAGCTAAATGACGAAAGCACGATGTTGACGGTCTCGTTGGCGCAGTAGCGGCGCACGGCGGTGCGGTCGTTGGTCTCGCAGAGCTCATCGATGCGATCGAGCGCCTCGTCGGTGTGGCCCTCCTCAATCAAAACGGCCAAACCGCGCAGAAAGTGCCGCATATCATGGCGAAGAATCGACAGTTCGCGTCCGGACTGACGCCAGGCCTCGAGCTCTTTGATGGCGGCGTTGTCGCGCGTCTCGAGCATCCATCGCTCACGCTCGGCGACTTCCTTTGCTTCGTATTCGCGCAGATAGACGGCGAGAAACATAAGGTAGAAGGCGCAAAGGGCAAAGGCCAAAAACTCAACGGTCACTACCGAACCCGAGTGGAACAGCGTGGTGTAGACGTTGGTGGCGTAGTCAAAGATGTAGTAGACGAGCGGCAGGATCAGCAGGATTTCCAGCTCGGTGGGGCTTTTAATTGCCAGACGGGGTCCAATGTCACGGGCCCAATGCAAAAGGATGACAAAGACGGCGGCCGTGGTGACGATGCGCGCCAGATAGTACGCGATCTGCGAATCGGTTGCGGCAAATGCGGCGATACCCATCCAATTGCTGAACTGGCAGCTCAGGTAGGCACTGGTGACGCCCAATGCCGCGAGCAGCGGACTTAAGCGATACCGCGCGCATAGGTAGATGATAAGCGGCAGGTGTACGACGAGTGGATATGCCTGACGGGCAAACAACTCGCCGCCGACCGTATTGGCGATTGAGAAGGCAGTGCCGGTCAGAATGGTGACGACCACCAGCTCGAGCGCGTGGCGTCGGTTGAGCTCGACACCGCATAGCGCTGCCGAGGCAAAAACGCCAAAGAGCAGCGTCGTGGCGTGGTGAATCGCCCAAAGAGCCATTTCGACCGAAGAAGTCATCAGCGCCTCCCGCCCTCAAATCGCACCGCAAAGTATGCGTCCTGGAATCCCTGCTTGCTGCTGCGCGAAAGCGGAATGCTCGCGCCCGAGCGCATGACGATCTCCGTCCGATCGAAATGATCGATGTTGCGCAGGTTGACCTGGTAGCTGCGATGGCATTTAAAGAAGACCGCGTTTTGCGCCAAGCGGTCCTCGACGCTGCGGAACGATTCGAGCGCCTCGATATTGCGTCCGTCGCGCAGGTGGAAGACCACGTGCTTGTTGCGTGCCTCGGCATATTCGATGTCGGAAAGGCGCAGGGCATGGTAGCCAAAGGACGTTTTGATGACGAGTTCGTCGGTCGCTGACGGGCGCATGCTCGAAAGCTCGTCGAGCAGCTGTGCTAGGCGTTCGTATGTCACGGGCTTGAGCAGGTAGTCGAAGGCACGGACCTCGTAGGACTCCAGCGCAAACTCGGGCGACGAGGTGAGGAACACCAGGCGCACGGCGGTATCGGCCTGACGCAGCTCGCGCGCGGTATCCATGCCGTTGACGAGCGGCATGATCATATCGAGCAGGATGATGTCGGCGCGCGATGCGGCATGGCGGGCCAGCAGGTCCTCGCCACGCGTGACGAGCGCAAGGTCGACCGCCGTGCCCGTCTCGCTCGACCAACGGTCGATCATCCGGTGCAGTCTATCTAGAAAAGCGACGTCGTCGTCGCAGGCAATAATCTTGAGCATTCTGAGCCCCCTTTGTAGTTCGATTTTGCCATATCGGGCGCGTACCGCTTGCGGAGGCGCATCCCATTTGCGCCCCACGGCGTGCAACTCGCGCCGAGCGGCAGGGTGTTAGAAAGAACCGCCGCAAAATAATCCGTGGATAAACATGTCAACAGATGCTGGCGGCTGGCCGGGGATTATGCCAGCCGCCAGCGCCAGGCGATGCCAAGCGTCGCCGAAGCATAGGGATAAGGGGAGCTACGATGAGGGAGAAGAAGATGGGGATGCGCGCCGCTCTGACGCGCCTGCTGGGCATCGCCACCGTGGCGTGTGCGCTCGTGGCAACGCCGGCGGTGGCAAACGCCGAGACGCAGGTGCCTGCTAATACGCAGGTTTTGTCGCTTGGGAAGGCCGGCAAAGAGCCTGTTAAAATCACCGAGGCTGGTTGCTATGTCCTCAGGACGAGCGAGAATCAGACTACGCCGTCTGCGGGCTACGTCATCGACGTCCCGAACGCGACTTCGTATAACCCCGTTACGATTTACATCGATGGCACGGTCTACGTGAACGATTATACGAACGAAGCTCTCGGCCAAGAGCGATGGCTGTTCAACATCAAACAGGGCAGCAATATTGAATTCATCGGTATCAACAATCCGTGCGTCAGCTTCCATGATAAGAGTGAAGTGCGTCGGTCCGTAAGCGGGTTTTTGACCGACCGTTATTACGACGGGGGCTACAAAAAGGCATCGGGTGACATCTCGGTTGGCCTAAAGCTCGGCGACGATTCGAAAAACTTCTCCCTCTCGTACAACAGCGCGAAAGAACAAAGGGTGCCTTCGATTTCCCTCGGCAACACCAAGGGCAAGCTGTCTGCCAATTTCAACAACTTGAAGATTGAGGACTATGTTGGCAAGTCGCACAACTCTTTGGGCGAGGTTTCACCATACAGTATTCTTGAATATGCTGTGCCGGTCCGCCTGTTCCGCAGCAGCTTCTCCGATGACGGCAAGGGGAATGTTAATAAGCTCAACGCTACGTTTAACAAATGCGTGTTCTGGAACACATCTGGCGATTACAACGGTGCGGTTTCAATTGTGGGCAATCCCCGTGGCGGCGTGAATTCGGATGTTGCTTCGAGGCTGACCGCGACGTTCGAGGACTGCCAGTTTGGTTCCGATGCCGACAGCGGCATTTGGCAGACCAATAAAAAATATCCGACGGTCGAAGAGACCACTGAGTTCGCCCAGGTTCAGGAGACTGGAAAGTGCGCCGTTGCTGGCGTTATGGGTGTCACCAATGCCACGGTCAACCTCAACAACTGTACGATGGAGAACTTCCATAGCACGCGTTCAGACTCGACTGATAGCACTTTGACGGTCGATGCCCTCAATGTTGGTCGAAGCGCACGTTGTAATATAACCGGCGGTAAAATATATCGCTACGGCGCGCGTGGTAATACGTGTGTGGTTTACGCCGCCGGAACCCTTACCCTCAACGGATCGCCGGAAATCGCGAGCTACTGGAAGAACAGCCACGCCGACGATAAAAATTATGGCGACAAGTACACTGAAGCAGATAAAGCCACGGGAACCGCTAAGAGTCTGTATATCCCTAAGAGGAAGGACTCCAATCCCAATGTCCCCGTACTGAACATCGCATCTGGCTTTTCCGTACGTGGAGGCTATGGAGCCGATGTTTGGATTTCGGTTGAGGAGACTGTGGACAGCAACGGTCTGAAATCGCGTGTCCTTGGTAGCTGCGATTCGAGCGAGATCGAAGGCGTTGTGCCGGATGGCTCGTCTGAGAGCGACGACAACTCCGATAAGTATGAGATCGTGAATCTCAACGGCGACCTCATCTTCCGCGAGACCATCCACCAGCACAAGTGGAACGTTGAAGCTGACGGCATAGGTGTTAAGGCATCGTGCGTAGGCCCGTTCCGCAACAGCGAGTGCGAATATGGTAAGGACGCCGAGACGGGCGAGCCCAAAAAGTACCTGAGGGCCACGTACAAGCTCTCCATGTCCAAGGCAACGAGCTCTCAGAGCGCCGAACTTGTCTATGACGGCTGCCCGGTCAAGATTGCCTTGGATAGGGATAGCGAGTGGAATCTAGAGTGGATGGGCGTGACGGCTAGCAATAAGTTCACGTGGTATCAGTGCAAGTCCCAGGCAGACGCCGAGGCGTATCAAAATGGCACCAAGCTCAACGACGCCCCGACGGACGCCGGCTACTACTATGTCGTTACGACCTTTAAGACCGACTCTGGCAAAACGCTCGAGGGCAAGAAGGCCTTCGCGATTTCGCAGCGCCGACTGGTCAGGGGCCAATCCTACCAGTTCACCCTTAAAGACGGCGGCAAGGGTGCGGGCAAGTACGCCTATGATGGCGAGGAACACCAGCCTGTCGTTGAAAGTGCAAAGTTCAAGAACGGTGCCGGCGAGTGGGTCGATCTCGTTGAGGGCAAGGATTACGAGCTCAGCGCTAGAAGTGAATCCGGACTGAAGCAGACCGAGCCGGGACAATACGAGTGCATTGTCATCGGTAAGGGCAACTTCACGACCGATGCCGGTACCACAAGTGTTCTGACGCTCAAGTGGGAGATTGTTGACGTTGCACGTTTCGACCTTGAGGTCACTGGCTTCGTTGGCACCTATGATGGCGACGAACACGGCATTACGGTCAACGTCAAGAATGACCCCCAGCCAGCGGATGTGAAGATTGAGTACCGCCAAGAGGATGGCAGTTGGAAGACGAAGCAGCCGACCTATCACAATGCCGCCGAGTACACGACCAAATATCGCGTGACGGCTCCTGGCTACCTGACTGTCACGGGCGAAGCGACCGTGAAGATTTCCAAGGCCGACCAGAAGGCGCCGGCTGACCTCGTGGGCAATAATTGGACTACGTGCAGCAGCAAGGACGGTTCCATCTCGGGCGTGACCAAGGCGATGGAATACCGCTACGAGTTGAGCAAGAACTACCAGAAGATAACGTCTGACGATAAGCTGACCGATCTTGCGAAGTCGGGAACGTACTACGTTCGCTATGCCGAGGATTACAACCACAATGCGTCGACCGACGCCGAGGTTAAGATTGAGAAGGGACCCCATTCCGATGCTGACGATGCTGCCTGGCAAAAGAACGATCCAGGGGAGCACGTTAAGGTTTGCCAGTACTGCGATCAGGTTCTAGACCGTCAGAACTGCAGGTGGAAACACGAGATTGTTTTGCCGGCAACGCCCGACTCCGACGGTGTCCGTCAAAAAGTATGCAGGGTTTGCGGCAATAAGTGGTATCTCACAGAGTCCTATACCTACGTTGACACCGAAGCGCCCACCATTTATGACATCTGGGAAGAAGATAGTGCCTATTGCGAGAGCGTTTCGTTTGACGTATTCGATGATCGCGACGAAACGGTGACGGTTACCGATAACGACGTGGAGCTCAAGGCTGATGAGAACGGCCGGTATACGGTTACGGCTGCCGAAGGCGATGCTGGCACTGAGCATGTAATTGTGGCTACGGACGCCGCCGGCAATGCGGAAACCCGCAAGATTAAGATGTACGCCGAGCATACGTACAGCTGGACGACCGACAAGCTGCCGACGGTTTCCGAGGCCGGCTCCAAGCACGGTACGTGCTCCGTATGCGGCCATGAGTCGGGTGCGGTCGAAATCCCCGCTCTGACTGTTAAAGGCTACTCCGACGTATATGACGGCAAGGACCATTTTGTCGATGCCTCGGAGCTGCCCGAAGGCGCCGTCGTTGAGTACAAGGCTGCCGACGGCAGCTGGACGAACGTTGCTCCTGGCATCAGGGACGCCGGCAAGGTGACGGTCGACTATCACGTCACGATCGACGGCACGGTGGTTGAGGGCCAGGTGACGCTCGAGGTCAAGCCGCTCGCGATCACGGTTTCCGCTTTGGACGCCTCCAAGGCGTACGGTAACGATGACCCTGCCCTGGGCTGGAAGGTCACCAAGGGCGAGCTCGTCGAGGGCGAGAGCCTCCAGGGCATCACCGTCTCCCGCGAGGACGGCGAGCCCGTGCGCAAGGGCGGCTACGCCGTGACGGCGACGCAGCTCGAGGGTGCCAACCCCAACTACGAGATTACGTTTAAGAACGGAACCTTCACCATTAACAAGCGCGAGCTCACCGTGAAGTGGGACGCCACCACTGAGTTCACCTACGACGGCGAGGAGCACTGCCCCCAGGCGGACCTCGGCAACGTCGTCGGTGACGATAAGCTCGGTGCGTACGTCGACGGCGCTGCGGTCAAGGCTGGTGCCCATACGGCGACCATCACCGAGCTGACGGGCGTCGACAAGGGCAACTACAAGCTGCCGGCCACGGGTCTGACATGCGAGTTCTCTATCAAGAAGGCGCCCAAGGGCGCACCGGTGGTTCAGGGTGTGGCCGAGACCGTCAGCGCCAAGGCTGACGGCAAGATCACGGCCGTCGACGCCACCATGGAGTGGCGCGCCAAGGACTCGGGCGAGTATCAGGCTGTGCCCGAAGGCGTGGCCGAGCTCAGCGGCCTTGCCGCGGGCACGTACGAAGTGCGCTACCGCGCCGATGACAACCACGAAGCTTCTGCCGCGACTAAGGTCACGGTTGCCGCAGGCCGTAAGCTCGCCGTGACGCTGCCCGCCGAACAGGTCGGCTACAAGCTTACGGCCGACTCGACCGAGCTCGACTGGCATGGCTTCGCTACTCTTACTATCAGCATCGAGGACGGCTACTTCGCCGACCCCACTGCCTACATTGTTAAGGTCAACGATTCCTTCGTGGCGCTCAACGACCGCGGCGAGTTCACCGTCCAGGACGTCGAGGGTGACGTGAACGTGACGGTCGAGGGCGTGCGCAAGCACGAGGTCGTGAGCGATACGTGGCACTCCGACGACAACGGACATTGGCGTGACTGCACCTGCGGCGGCAAGATCGATGAGGCTGCGCACGCCTTTACGTGGATTGTCGATACGCCTCCCACGGCGACCGAGAAGGGCTTCGGGCATCGTGAGTGCGTTGTCTGCGGGCACGCCCTTGCTCCCGAGGAGATCCCGGCTGCCGCTATCGCTGGCTACTCCGGCGAATACGACGGCGCGTATCACACGGTCAATGCTTCGGCGCTGCCCGAGGGCGCGACGGCCGAGTATAGCACCGATGACGGCAAGACCTGGTCCACTGCTGCCCCCGAGATCAAGGACGCTGGCACGCTGGACGTTGCCTATAGGGTGATGATCGGTGGTGCGACAGTCGAGGGTCAGGTGACGCTCGAGGTCACGCCTCGCGCGATCACGGTCACCGCTCAGGATGCCTCTAAGATTTACGGTGAGAAAGACCCCGTCTTTGAGTGGTCGGTCACCGCTGGCGAACTCGTCGGAAACGATACGCTTGAGCTCGAGATCGAGCGCGAGGATAACGATAACGTGCGCGACGGCGGCTATGCCCTGCACCTGACGCAGCCCGAGGGCGCGAACCCCAACTACAACATCACGTTTGTCGACGGCACGTTCACCATCAACCAGCGTCTGCTCACCGTGACGTGGGGTACCACCGAGTTCACCTATGACGGCAAGGAGCACTGCCCCGAGGCCACGCTCGGCAATGTCATCGGCAAGGACGACCTTGGTGCATTTGTTGACAGCTCTCAGACCGAGGTCGGCACCCATACGGCGACCCTCGCCGAGCTGACGGGCAAGGCTGCGGGCAACTACGTGCTGCCCGCCGAGGGCCTGACCTGCGAGTTCTCCATCAAGAACGCCGCACAGGACGCGCCGGTGGTTCAGGCAACCGCCGAGACCGTGAGCGGCAAGAAGGACGGCAAGATCACGGGCGTCGATGCCACCATGGAGTGGCGCGCTCAGGGCGCCACCGAGTATCAGGCCGTGGGCAAGGACGTGACCGAGCTCAAGGACCTTGCCGCCGGTGTGTACGAGGTACGCTATCAGGCCAAGACCAACTACGATGCCTCTGCCGCCACCGAGGTCACCGTGAAGGCGGGCCGCAAGCTCGTCGTGACGCTGCCGGGCAACCAGGTAGGCTACACGCTCACCTCGACTGCGACCGAGCTCGACTGGCACGGATCCGCAAAGCTAGCCATCAGCATCGATAGCGCGTACTTTACGGGCAAGGACTACGCCGTCAACGTCAACGGCAAGGCCGTTAAGCTTTCCGACGACGGCACCTATGAACTCAAGGACGTCGAGGGCGATATGAACGTGACGGTCGATGGCGTCCTCAAGCACGAGCCCGACGGCTCCGGCTGGGCACATGACGCCAAGGCTCACTGGCACATCTGCCGCTGCGGCGAGATCCTCGACAAGGCTGAGCACACCTTTGAGTGGGTCGTCGACAAGCCGGCGACCACCGAGGCCAAGGGCGAGAGGCACCAGGAGTGCACTGTCTGCGGCGAGAAGGGCAAGACCGAGGAAATCGCAATTCTGGCCCCCACGATCATTGAGGGTGCAGGCCAGGCGATTACGGTCGACACTGCCAAGGACCTGAGCTTCCGCTCGAACGCGCCGATCAAGTACTTCAAGACGGTGCTGGTCGATGACATGGAAGTCGGTGCCGATAACTTCGTTCTTACCTCGGGCTCTACAATCGTGACGCTCAAGACGAGCTTCGTGAAGACGCTTGGTGTGGGTGAGCACAAGCTGAGCGTGGTTTCGACCACGGGCACGGCCGAGACGACCTTTACCATTGCCGAGGCCGCCAAGCCGACGCCGACGCCCGGCTCGAGCCAGACCACCACGACCACCACGACCACGTCTTCTAAGTCCAAGAAGAAGGCTGGCAAGGCGACCATGCCTTCGGTCGGCGACAGCGGGTACGCCATGGCTGGTGGCGTACTTGCAGCCGGCGTGGCAGTTCTGCTGCTGGCATACGCCATGAGGCGCCGCGCCTAGTCGCCTCCCCATCCCCTTGGGGCCCGGATTTCGCCATCCGGGCCCCTTTTTTGTGCCGCCGCGAAGCCTCGTGGGCAAAAAATGGCAAATATGAGTACTGTCACTATTTTAGTAACAGCGAAATAGGGCCAAAAACGGGCTCAGTAGGTCGCGTGAGCATGATTTTGGGGCGTCCGTCGCTGGATTTGGAGCCCAAAAGGGCCATTTTTGGGCCTGACAGACCGAAAATCGCTGCTACTAATTTGGTAACAGTACTCATATTTGCCCTTTTTTGCCCACTACCCTTTGGCGAGGGCACAAAGCAGGGGGTTATAATTTAAGGAACCGCCTATAAATTGAATCTTTATTACAACTTTACACCTAGGTTTACAGCTGTCTTGTCAGCTGTAAACCTAGGTGTCATACTAAAGCCCCAAGATTCGCCAAAAGAGAGGGGCCTTGATGGCACAGAGCGCGAACATGGATGCATCGGAGCTTGCACGCGATATTGCGGCCGGCCTGGCATCGGCAACGACGGCAACGGAGCGCGCGGCATTGGTGCCCGCAGAGCTGGTCGAGGCCATTCAGCAACTAAAAACCCAACGCGACGCGGTGATCCTGGCACACTATTACGTGGCGCCCGAGGTCCAGGCCGTGGCCGACTACGTCGGTGACAGCTTCTACCTGGCAAAGCTCGCCAAGAGCCTGCCGCAGCAGACCATCGTGTTGTGCGGCGTGGAGTTTATGGGCGAGAGCGCCAAGCTGCTCAACCCCACCAAGACCGTGCTGCTGCCCGAGCCGGGCGCGGACTGCCCCATGGCGCACATGGTCAAGCGCGAGACGGTCGACGCCGCCCGCGCCGAGTACGGCGACGACCTGGCCGTGGTGTGCTACGTCAACTCGACGGTCGAGATCAAAAGCTGGAGTGACGTGTGCGTCACCAGCTCCAACGCCGTCAAGATCGTGTCCGAGCTGCCGCAACAGCATATCCTGTTCATTCCCGACCAAAACCTGGGCCGCTTCGTAGCCGAGCAGGTGCCGCAAAAGCACGTCATCCTTAACAAGGGCTACTGCCCGCGCCACCACATCATCACGGTCGAACAGATCGTCGATGCGACGGAGGCCCACCCCGACGCGCTCGTGCTGGCGCACCCCGAGTGCAAGGCCGATGTCCTTGCCGAGGCCGACTACATCGGCTCTACCGCCGGCATCATCAAGTACGCCGAGGAGTCGGACGCGAGCGAGTTCATTATCGTGACGGTCCGCGGCGTGCTCTACGAGCTCGAGCGCCGCTGCCAGGGCACCGGCAAGAAGTTCTACTTCCCCGCGGTGCAGCCCACCTGCGTCAACATGGATCTCATCACGCTCGAAAAGCTCGTGCGCTGCCTGGAGACGGGCGAGGGCGAGGTGCAGATCGGCGTGTCGGACGAGGCGGCCGACCAGGCCAAGCTCACGCTCGACCGCATGCTCGAGTACGCAGCGCGCTAAAACAATGTGACAAAGGGACAGTCCCGCATGCCACATTCAAGGGAGAGGATTCCTGTGGAAACCAAGCAATACCCCGACATGGAGTGCGACGTCGTCATTGCCGGCTGCGGCGTGGCGGGCCTGTACGCGGCCCTCAATCTGCCGACGAGCACGCGCGTGATCATGCTCTCCAAGGGCGCCGTCGACGAGTGCGATTCCATGCTCGCGCAGGGCGGCATCTGCGTGCTGCCCGAAGGGTCGGACTACGACGCCTTCTTTGAGGACACCATGCACGCCGGCCACTACGAGAACCGGCGCGAGAGCGTCGACATCATGATCCGCTCGAGCCGCTCGGTCATCAACGACCTGCTGGCGATGGGCGTGGACTTTGAGCGCGAGGCCGACGGCAGCCTCGACTTTACTCGCGAGGGAGCGCACAGCCGTCCGCGCATCGCCTTCCATGCCGACATTACGGGCAAGGAGATCACGACCAAGCTGCTTCAGGCCGTGCGCAAGCTGGACAACGTGCAGATTCTTGAGCACGTGGCCATGACCGATATCCTGACCGACGAGCGCGACAGCGCCACGGTTTGCACCGGTGTCATCGCCGTTCCCGTGGACGAGGACGACTCGGTCCGTCCCGCCGATGAGCTTGCAAATGCTGCCGAGGGTGTGCATGCCGGCGAGCCGTTTGAGATTCATGCCCGCCATACGCTGTGGGCGACGGGTGGCATCGGTGGCGTGTACGACCACTCGACCAACTATCCGCAGCTCACCGGTGACGCCTGCTATATCGCGCAGGAGCACGGCATTACGATGGAGCACCTGGACTACGTGCAGATCCACCCCACGGGCCTGTTCTCGCCGCAGCCGGGTCGCACCTTCCTGATCAGTGAGAGCTGCCGCGGTGAGGGCGCGATTCTGCTCAATGCTGCTGGCGAGCGCTTTACCGACGAGCTACAGCCGCGCGACGTGGTCGCCGCCGCCATTCGCGAGCAGATGAAGCAGGACGGCACCGAGCACGAGTGGCTGAGCTTTGCCCCCGTCGAGCGCGACGTGGTGACTGGGCACTTCGCCAACATCCGCGCGCGCTGTCTGGAGGACGGCCGCGACATCTTGGACGAGCCCATCCCCGTCACGCCCACGCAGCACTACTTTATGGGCGGCGTGTGGGTCGACAAGGACGGCCGCACCTCGATGCCCGAGCTCTACGCCGCCGGCGAGACGGCCTGCAACGGCGTCCACGGTAAGAATCGCCTGGCATCTAACAGCCTGCTCGAGTCCCTGGTTTGGGGTCGCCGCGCCGCCTGGCGTATGCGCACCGGCGAGTCGCTTGCCGTGGAGCAGGCGGGCGAGCCCGCGCTCGACGGACGTCACCGCGCCCTGAGCGCCGATACCCTTGCAATCGATGATTTGGCCCGTGCCGCCGGCACGCAGGCCGTGGAGGAGTAGACCATGAATCCCATTACCATGAAGCTCGTCGTCGATGATCTGATTTTGCAGGCCCTGCGCGAGGACATCACCTTTGAGGACGTGAGCACGGCGAGCGTGTGCCCCACGGCGCGCCCCGCCACCGTTGAGCTCATCGCCAAGGCCGACGGCATCATCGCCGGCCTGGATGTGTTCGCCCGCACCTTCGAGCTACTGGATTCGCAGAGCTCGGTGCTGTTTGATGTCGCGGACGGCGACGAGGTGCACGCCGGCGACCACGTGGGCCAGGTGCGCGGCGACGCGCGCGTACTGCTTTCGGGCGAGCGCGTGGCGCTCAACTACCTGCAGCGCATGAGCGGCATCGCCACCTATACGCACCAGATGGCCGCGGCGCTCGAGGGCACCAAGACCGTGCTCGTCGACACGCGCAAGACCACGCCGGGCATGCGTGTCTTCGAGAAGGCGGCAGTCGAGATTGGCGGCGGCAGCAACCACCGCTACAACCTGTCGACCGCTGTCATGCTCAAGGACAACCATATCGACGCCGCCGGCGGCGTGACGCGCGCGATCGAGATGGCGCGCGCCCATGCGTCGTTTACCACGACGGTCGAGATTGAGTGCGAGAATCTGGACATGGTGCGCGAGGCCGTAGAGGCTGGCGCCGACATCATCATGTTCGACAACATGACCCACGACGATATGGCCGCCGCCATCGAGCTTATCGACGGTCGCGCCAAGACCGAGTGCTCGGGCAACGTGGACGCCGGCAACATTCGCGCCCTGGCCGACCTGGGCGTCGATTTTATTAGCTCGGGCGCCCTGACGCACTCCGCGCCGATCCTCGACCTCTCGCTTAAGCACCTGCGTCTGCTGGACGGTAAATAATGAACGCCCGCGAGCGTCGCCGTGCCATCATGGCCGTGCTCGAGGGGGCCAAAGATCCCGTTTCGGGCAGCGCGCTTGCCCGCGAGGTGGGCGTGAGCCGTCAAGTCGTGGTGCAAGACATTGCCTTGCTGCGCGCCGACGGGCACGATATCGTCGCTACCAACCGCGGCTACGTGCTGCAGGAAGCCGAGAGCAGCCCGGCTGTGCCCACGCGCTTGGTTAAGGTGCGCCACAGCGTGGAGCAGGCGGGCGACGAGCTCACGAGCATCGTCGATGCGGGCGGCGCCGTGCTCAACGTAATCGTCAACCATCGCGTGTACGGCAAGATCACGGCCGACCTGGACATCCGCAACCGCCGCGATATCGAGCGCTACCTGCACGACATCGCCAGCGGCAAGAGCTTTCCGTTGCTGACGGTGACCAGCGGCTATCACTTCCACCGCATCGCGGCGGAAGACGAGCAGACCCTCGACGAGATCGAGACCATGCTCAAAGAGAAGGGCTACCTGGCCGAGATCATGCCCTACGAGGATGATTTATCGTAGTAACGAATGCAAAAGGAGGCCTCCGCGGCGATGCGGAGGCCTCCTTTTTGTGCACGGTGTACTTTTGAGTGTGCAAGTGGGGGAGTTGTTACTCCTCGACGATCTCGGTGATCGCGCCAGCGGGGCAAGCGTCCTGGCAAGCGCCACAGGCGACGCAGGAGTCCTCGTCAGCGACGGTAGCGACGTCCTGGAGCTCCAGAACGCCAGCGGGGCAGGAGTCGACGCAAACGCCACAAGCGATGCACTCGTCGGCATCAATTACGGGATGAGCCATGGTAGTTTCCTCTCTGTTGACCGACGCTACAGGCGATGCGCGTCGGTTTGATTCGGGCAAAAACATACCACGGCAGCGACCGTTTGCAATACCCTCTGACCGGCATCTTCATACCGTTCGCCGAGTATGCCACGGCTTACTAAAAAACACGCAGGTTAGGCCGTTGAGCTGCGCAAATGTTAGCTAAAGGTGACTTGAATTATTGGGCGATTGAGCGTGCTTGCGGAAACTGCGTCCCGGAATCGGCGCTCAAAACGGGTCGCGCCTTCCCCGGGGTCGCCCCAAGGTCCCCCGCGCGCCTCCAGATCCAAGCCTCAGTCATCTCTACATAGATCTCAATAGATTTGCCGAGAACTCAAACAGTGCATCTACCTGCGCTTTTGCGAACCTAAACTCTCGGAGATAAGAAATCTTATATGAATTGACTTAGATTTTGTATATTCCGGCCCATAAGGGGATACACTACATCCTGAAAGACAAGCCGAAGCGTCGCGCGGCAGTCCGCCGACGCGGCGCGAACGCACAAGAGAGAGGGAATTTCTAATGGGTAAGATTCTTGGTATCGACCTTGGTACTACCAACTCCGCTATGGCCGTCCTCGAGGGCGGTTCTCCGACCATCATCGTGAACGCCGAGGGCGACCGCACCACCCCGTCCGTCGTTGGCTTCCGTGCCGACGGCGACCGCGTCGTGGGCAAGGCCGCTAAGAACCAGGCGGTCACCAACCCCAAGAACACCGTGTTCTCCATCAAGCGCTTCATGGGCCGCAAGTACTCCGAGTGCACCTCCGAGCTCAAGACCGTGCCGTATGAGGTCAAGGAGGGTCAGGGCGGCCGTGCCGTCGTCAACATCGAGGGCAAGGACTACACCGCCGAGCAGGTGAGCGCCATGGTGCTCGCCAAGATGAAGGCCGACGCCGAGAAGTATCTGGGCGAGACCGTCACCGACGCCGTCATCACCGTCCCGGCCTACTTCAACGACGCCCAGCGTCAGGCCACCAAGGACGCCGGTAAGATCGCCGGCCTCAACGTCAAGCGTATCGTCAACGAGCCGACCGCTGCCGCTCTGGCCTATGGCCTGGACAAGCAGGGCTCCGACCAGCGCATCCTGGTCTTCGACCTGGGCGGCGGCACCTTCGACGTCTCCATCCTCGACCTCGCCGACGGCGTGTTTGAGGTTCTGTCCACCTCGGGCGACAACCACCTGGGCGGCGACGACTGGGATCAGCGCGTCATCGACTGGATGGCCGACAAGTTCCAGCAGGAGAACGGCGTCGACCTGCGTCAGGACCCCATGGCCCTGCAGCGCCTGAAGGAGGCTGCCGAGAACGCCAAGAAGGAGCTCTCCGCAGCCCAGCAGTCCACCATCAACCTGCCGTTCATCACCATGAACCAGTCCGGCCCGCTGCACCTCAACTACACGCTGACCCGCGCCGAGTTCGAGAAGATCACCCGCGACCTGCTCGAGCGCTGCAAGCAGCCTGTCACCAACGCCCTGCGCGACGCTAAGCTCAAGCTCTCCGACCTGACCGAGGTCATCCTCGTCGGCGGCTCCACCCGTATGCCCGCTGTCCAGGACCTGGTCAAGACCATGACCGGCAAGCAGCCCAACATGTCCGTGAACCCCGACGAGGTCGTTGCCGACGGCGCTGCCGTTCAGGGCGGCGTGCTCACCGGTGACGTCGAGGGCATCCTGCTGCTCGACGTGACCCCGCTGTCGCTGGGCGTCGAGACCATGGGCGGCATCATGACCAAGATGATCGACCGCAACACCACGATCCCGACCTCCAAGACCGAGGTCTACTCCACCGCTGCCGACAACCAGACCAGCGTCGAGATCAACGTGCTCCAGGGCGAGCGCGAGCTTGCCCGCGACAACAAGTCGCTCGGTAAGTTCCAACTGACCGGTATCCCGGCCGCCCGCCGCGGCGTGCCGCAGATCGAGGTCACCTTCGACATCGACGCCAACGGCATCGTCAAGGTCTCCGCTAAGGACAAGGGCACCGGCAAGGAGCAGCAGATCACCATCTCCGGCTCCACCGCCCTGTCTGACGACGAAGTCGATCGCATGGTTAAGGACGCCGAGGCTCATGCCGAGGAGGACAAGAAGCAGAAGGAAGAGGTTGAGGTCCGCAACCAGACCGACAGCCTGTGCTACTCCACCGAGCAGACCCTCAACGAGCTGGGCGACAAGGTTTCCGCCGACGTGAAGTCCAAGGCCGAGGCCGCTATCGCCGACGCCAAGAAGGCGCTCGAGGGCTCTGACGTCGAGGCCATCAAGGCCGCCGGCGAGTCCCTGCAGTCCGTTGCCTACGAGCTGGCTCAGGTTGTCTACGCCGACGCTCAGCAGCAGACCGACGGTGCCGCCGGTGCCCAGTCTGCCGACGATGACGTTGTCGACGCCGACTACGAGGTTGTGGACGACGAGGACAAGTAATCATGTCCGCCCGTAAAGCTCGCACGGAGGCGGCTGCCGCTGGCGCCGCCCCCGTTGACTCTGAGGAGAAGGACGTGAAGATTCCCGTAGAGGCCGTCGACGATACCGAGGCCAATGAGGCCGAGGCCGCCGAGGCTGCCGAGAACCAGGTAGAGGATTCCAACAAGGAGGCGACGATGACCGAGGACGAGATGGTGGAAGCCGCTATCCGCGCCGGTGAGGAAGCCGCCGACAACGACTTTAAGCTTAAGTTCGAGCAGGCTCAGAAGGAGCTTGCCGACGTGCGCCATGAGCTCGAGGCTGCGGCAGAGGCTCAGAAAGCCGCCGAGGACAAGGCGAAGGACGCCACCGAGCGCACCGCCCGTCTGCAGGCCGACTGGGAGAACTTCCGCCGCCGCACCGCCAACGAGCGTATCGCCGAGCGCGAGCGCGCGACCGAGAAGCTCGTCACCGCGCTGCTGCCGGTGGTCGACGATATCGAGCGTGCGATCGACCATGCCCGCAGCCAGGAGCTTTCCGACGACTTTAAGCAGTTCGTCGACGGCGTTGACGCGGTGCATGCCAAGCTGCTCGACGTGTTTGCGCACGAGGGCGTTGAGCCTATCGACCCCAAGGGCGAGGCGTTCGATCCGCTCGAGCACCAGGCCGTGGGACGTGTCGAGGACGCCGCGCAGTACGACGAGACCGTCAACGACGTGTACCAGAAGGGCTACCGCATGGCGGACCGCATCCTGCGCTCCGCGATGGTGACGGTGACCTACGGTGGCGAGAAGCGCCCCGCACCGGAGCCCGAAGCGGCGCCCGAGGATGCTGCGGCCGATGCGGTCGAGAGCACCGAGGAGTAATTGAGAAGGGCCCCGGGGCAACACCCGGGGCCCTTTCTGGCCTAGTGCCATATGAAAGCATGAGCCGCCGTCCGCGGGGACGGCGGATGAAACAGGAGAGGAGCTACGATGGCTGCAGGCAAAACCTTCTATGACATCCTGGGCGTATCCAAGAGCGCCTCCGACAAAGAGATCAAGAGCGCGTTTCGCAAGCTCGCGCAAAAATATCACCCCGATGCCGGCGGCGACGAGGCCAAGTTTAAGGAGATCAGCGAGGCCTACGAGACGCTTTCGGACGAGAAGAAGCGCAAAGAGTACGACCAGATGCTCATGTTCGGCGGCATGCCGGGCGCGGGCGGTGCGTATGGCGGCGGCTACGGTGCCGGCGCTGGCGCAAGCGGCTGGGGCGATATCTTCGACAGCATCTTTAGCGGCAACGGTGCCTGGGGCAGCGATTGGGGCTCGGGCTTTGCCGGGGCCGCGGGCGCTGCCGGTGCCGGCGCGGGCCGCAACCGTGCACGTAAGGGCGGCGACCTGTCGCTGACCGTCGATGTGACCGCCGAGGACGCGTTTCGCGGCGTGACGCACAAGGTCACCTACCGCATTCCCTCGACGGGCGAGCAGCAGACCATTACGGTCTCGGTGCCCGCGGGCGCGGTCGACGGCGGCAAGTTGCGTTACAAGCGCCGCGGCGAGTACGGCGTTGCCGGAGGCGAGCGCGGCGACTTGGTCGTGACCACGCATGTGGAGGAGCATCCGCTGTTTAAGCGTAAGGGTGCTGACGTGACCATGGAAGTGCCGATTTCAGTCTACGAGGCGGCGCTCGGCTGCACGGTTGACGTGCCCACGCCTGGCGGCGCGACGGTCCGTCTGAAGGTGCCCGCGGGTACCCAGACGGGCAAGAAGTTCCGCTTTAAGGAGATGGGTGCGCCCGACGTTAAGCATCGCGGCCGCACGGGCGCGCTGCTCGTCGAGATTAAGGTGCAGGTTCCCACGAACCTGTCCGATGATGAGCGCGAGGCCATGACTAAGCTGCGCGACGCCGACACGCGCGACTATCGTGAGAAGGTCAACCGTTACAAGGCGACGTATTAAAAATGGAGCCCGAGGCGGGAAAGCCGCTTTGGGATGAGGTTGATTAAGAAGGGGTCTGTGAGTATGGCCGAGGACAATAGGAACAAACCGCTGTACATGATCAGCGTGGCGGCCGAGCTGACCGGCATGCACCCGCAGACTCTGCGCGTCTACGAGTCCAAGGGCTTGGTGAACCCCCAGCGCTCGGGCGGCAACACGCGTCTGTATTCGCGTGCCGATATCGAGCGCCTGGAGCTCATCAACCAGCTCACCGACGAGGGTATCAACCTCGCCGGCGTGGTGCGCATCCTCGATATGAAGGAGCGTGCCGAGGAGCGCGAGCGCGAGAACGAGAAGCTCCGCGCCCGCGTGCGCCAGCTCGAGGACGAGCTGCACGAGTACAAGATGCAGAAGAAGATCACCGCCCTGGCCCCGCGCGACGGCTCAGTCAATCCCGAGCAAGTCATGCGCAAGCTTTTGGGAGCGGGAACCGATCTTTAGTTACGCGGCTCCACGACGCAAATCCTAACAATATGAGAGTGGATAATCTCCCACATTTGGTCCGCTTGAGGGCCAGAAACGGGAGATTATCCACTCTCATTTTTATTCGGCACTTGGGGACGTTCCTTTTGTGCCGGCACTTTGGGACACTCCTTGCACCAATACCGCCCTCTGCTTTACTGAGATAAAGTGAACGCCGAGATTCGTAACCCGCTGGCAACCGTTCTATGGCACGATATTGAACGAATGTATGCTATGCGCCCGAGCCTTTCGGGCAGAGTGGGAGACAGAATGGTCAAGCTGTACGAGGACGGCATCTACCTGCGTAACGGCAACGAGGTTGTGCCTGCGGCAGAGGCTGCAGAGCGCGGTATCGCTCAGACGCCCGAGGATGCCAAGCGCGGCACCATCGCTTATTCGATTCTTCAGGCACATAACACGTCGGGCGACCCCGAGGCGCTCAAAATCCGCTTCGACGCCATGGCGAGCCACGATATTACCTTCGTCGGCATTATCCAGACGGCGCGCGCTTCGGGCATGGAGCGGTTCCCGCTGCCCTACGTGCTCACCAACTGCCACAACTCGCTGTGCGCCGTGGGCGGCACCATCAACGAGGACGACCACGTCTTTGGTCTTTCGGCTGCCAAGAAGTACGGCGGCATTTTTGTCCCGCCCCACATCGCGGTCATCCACTCCTTTATGCGCGAGAACTTCGCCGGCTGCGGCAAGATGATCCTGGGCTCCGACTCGCACACCCGCTACGGCGCCCTGGGCACCATGGCCGTGGGCGAGGGCGGCGGCGAGCTGGCCAAGCAGCTGCTGCGCGACACCTACGACGTCGCTTATCCCGGCGTTGTGGCCATCTACCTGACGGGTGCTCCGCGCCCCGGCGTCGGCCCGCACGATGTGGCGCTCGCTATCATCCGCGCCGTCTTTGCCAAGGGCTACGTCAAGAATAAGGTCATGGAGTTCGTGGGCCCCGGCATCGCGAGCATGACGACCGACTACCGCAACGGCGTCGACGTCATGACCACCGAGACCACCTGCCTGTCCTCCATCTGGGCCACCGACGAGGACACGCACGCGTTTTTGACCATGCACGGCCGTGGCGACGACTACCGCGAGCTCAAGCCCGCCGACGTCGCCTACTACGACGGCTGCGTCGAGGTCGACCTGTCGAGCATCAAGCCCATGATCGCCCTGCCGTTCCATCCTTCCAACGGCTTTGAGATCGACGAGCTCAACGAGAACCTCGAGGATATCCTGCACGAGGTCGAGCTCGAGGCCGCCAAGATCGGCGAGGGCAAGACGCACTTTAGCCTGCTCGACAAGATCGTCGACGGCAAGCTGCACGTGCAGCAGGGCGTTATCGCTGGCTGCTCGGGCGGCAACTACGACTCCGTGGTGCAGGCGGCCCGCGTGCTCAAGGGCGCCAACACCGGCTGCGGCGAGTTCTCGCTGTCGGTCTATCCCACGAGCCAGCCCGTGGCGCTCGAGCTCACGCGCCGCGGCTACATCTACGACCTCATGGAGGCCGGCGCGATCGTGCGTACGGCGTTCTGCGGCCCGTGCTTTGGCGCTGGCGACACGCCCGCCAACAACGGCCTGTCCATCCGCCACACCACGCGCAACTTCCCCAACCGCGAGGGTTCCAAGCCGGGCAATGGCCAGCTGAGCGCCGTGGCCCTGATGGACGCCCGCTCCATCGCGGCGACCGCTGCCAACGGTGGCATCCTGACGCCGGCGACCGACCTGCCCGAGGAGACCTGGGACGAGGCCTGCGAGTACACCTTCGACGACGCGCCGTACAAGAAGCGCGTGTATTGGGGCTTTGGCAAGGCTGAGCCTACCGACGAGCTGGTCGAGGGGCCCAACATCAAGCCATGGCCCGCGATGGAGCCGCTTGGCGACGATATCCTGCTCAAGGTGTGCTCCAAGATCATGGACCCGGTCACCACGACCGACGAACTCATTCCCTCGGGCGAGACGAGCTCCTTCCGCTCCAACCCGCTGGGCCTGGCCGAGTTTACGCTCAGCCGCCGCGACCCTGCCTATGTGGGTCGCTCCAAGGAGGTCGACGCTGTGGAGAAGCGCCGCGTTGCCGGCGAGGCCGCGGGCGATCTGGCTGCGCTCGATGCCGAGCTTGCCGGTGTGTTTGAGGCGCTGGCCGGCGCGGGTGTCGCGGCCGATGCCAAGGCGACCGAGTTCGGTTCCATGATCTACGCTAAGAAGCCGGGCGACGGCTCCGCCCGTGAACAGGCTGCGAGCTGCCAGCGCGTGATCGGCGGCCTGGCCAACATCGTCCACGAGTACGCCACCAAGCGCTATCGCTCCAACGTGATGAACTGGGGCATGGTGCCCTTCCAGATGGAGGCCGAGCCCAGCTTTGAGGTGGGCGACTACGTCTTTGTGCCGGGGATTCGCACTGCGCTCGATGGCGACCTAAAGGACATCGCTGCCTACGTGGTGCGCGCCGACGGCACGGTCGAGCAGATTGAGCTCTACATCGCCGACATGACGGCCGAGGAGCGCGCTATCGTCAAGGCCGGCTGCCTGATCAACTACAACAAGTTCAAGGCCGCTGCCGAGTAACGTTGCTGTACGCCCCGGACACACCTCTCCCTCGTGCTCACGCGCTTCGCGAGGGTCGCCCGAGGGAAAGGTGTGTCCGGGGCTACCGCGAAGTTCTCGTTGGGTCTTGAGGGACGCTAAAAATAGACTTGCTTGATGCCGCCTCTTTTATTGGGGCGGCTTCTTTTTGTCGAAAACCACCACATTGGGGACAGGCACCTTTGTGGTGGTCCGAGGTTTGTCTCGATCTGTAACATCTTGGCCGCTAAAAGTGGGCTTGGTGTTACAGATTTAGATTTTCGATTCGGGTGCCTTCTGTTTGTCTCGATCTGTAACAGGTGGATCCTTATTTGCCGAGTTGTTGTTACGGATTTAGATAAACGGGCGCCGCCGAGCACTCCATCTTATTCTGTAACACCTAGGACCAAAAATGACTGCTAGATGTTACAGGTCGAGACGGTAGCGTGCCGGGGCCACAGCGGGCCGACGTCTCAGTACCCTATCCTTCAATCACTCAGAAAATCTTATATATAGAGACTTAGATTTGTGTATAAGAACGCGTAAAGCTGGCAACAATACTTCTCGAACAACGTGAAGCCGCCCCGTAGGGTGGCCGCCCCAAGAGAGGTGATTCCATGAGAATCGATAAGCTAGCAATGACGTCGCGCGAGGCGCTGCAGACTGCCATGAGCACGGCCGCCGACGCGCAGGCCGGCGCGGTGGAGCCGATTCACCTGCTGTCCGCCCTGCTCGGTGCCGGTGAGCGCAACATTTCCGTGATCATCGAGCGCATTGGCGCCGATCCCGCCCAGCTCGCGCGCTCTACGCAGGACGCCATCGACCGTGCGCCCAAGGTGTCGGGCGAGGGCCAGCAGATGGGTCTTTCCAACGAGCTCGTCCGCGTCATCGAAAAGGCCGAGAAAAAGGCCACCAAGATGGGCGACAGCTTTGTGGTGACCGAGCATCTGCTGATGGCGCTTGCCGAGGACAAGGGCGACGCGGGCCGCGTGCTGCGCGACGCCGGCGTTACCAAGGAGCGCATCGAGCAGGTCTACGAGGAGCTGCGCGGCGATGACCGTGTGACGTCTGCCGAGGACAAGACCCAGTTTGAGGCGCTGGAGCAGTACGGCCGCAACATTTGCGACCTCGCCCGCGCCGGAAAGCTCGACCCGGTCATCGGCCGTACCGATGAGATCCGCCGCACCATCCAGGTCCTGTCCCGCCGCACCAAGAACAACCCCGTGCTCATCGGCGAGCCGGGCGTCGGCAAGACGGCCATCGTCGAGGGCATCGCCCAGCGTATCGTGGCCGGCGATGTGCCGAGTACCCTGCGTGACCGCGACCTCATCGAGCTCGACATGAGCGCGCTGGTCGCCGGCGCCAAGTACCGTGGCGAGTTCGAGGACCGCTTGAAGGCCGTGCTCAAGGAAGTGCAAAAGTCCGAGGGCAAGGTCATCCTGTTCATCGACGAGCTCCATACCATCGTGGGTGCGGGTGCTACCGAGGGCTCCATGGACGCCGGCAACATCCTGAAGCCGGCGCTTGCCCGTGGCGACCTGCACGCGATCGGCGCGACTACGCTTGACGAATACCGCAAGTACATCGAGAAGGACGCGGCGCTCGCCCGTCGTTTCCAGACCGTAATGGTCAGCGAGCCTACCGTCGAGGACACCATCTCGATCCTGCGTGGCCTCAAGGAGAAGTACGAGATCTTCCACGGCGTGCATATCACCGATAGCGCGCTCGTGGCCGCCGCCGACCTCTCCGATCGCTACATCGCCGACCGCTTCCTGCCCGACAAGGCCATCGACTTGGTCGATGAGGCCGCAAGCCGCCTGCGCATGGAACTCGACAGCATGCCGGTCGAGATTGACGCCACCACGCGTCAGCTCACTCAGCTGCAGATCGAGGAGCAGGCACTCATGAAGGAGACCGACGACGCCTCCAAGGAGCGTCTTGAGGCCCTGCGCCAGGAGATTGCCGAGGTCCAGGAAAAGCTCAACGTGCAAAAGGCCGGCTGGCTCAACCAAAAGAACGCCATCGACCACGTGCAGGAGCTCAAGGGCCAGCTCGACGAGGCCAAGAGCGAAGAGGAGCGCGCGACGCGCAATGGCGATCTGGGCCGTGCGTCCGAGCTGCGCTACGCTGTGATCCCGGGCCTGCAGCAGCAGATTCAGGAGTCCGAGGCCGCGCTCGAGGCGCAGAAGGAGCAGAATGGCGAAGGCCTTAACGAGCAGGTGACCTCCGATGAGATCGCCGAGGTCGTGAGCGCCTGGACCGGCGTGCCCGTGTCCAAGATGATGCAGGGCGAGCTCGACAAGCTCAAGGGCCTGGAGGGCGAGCTGCATAAGCGCGTTATCGGTCAGGACGAGGCCGTCTCCGCCGTCGCCGCGGCCGTGCGCCGCAGCCGTGCGGGCCTCTCCGATCCGGACAAGCCCATCGGCAGCTTCTTCTTCCTCGGTCCCACCGGCGTGGGCAAGACCGAGCTCGCCAAGGCGTTGGCCGAGTGCCTGTTCGACGACGAGCGCGCACTTGTGCGTATCGACATGTCCGAGTACATGGAGAAGTTCAGCGTGCAGCGTCTGATCGGTGCGCCTCCGGGATACGTGGGCTACGACGAGGGCGGTCAGCTCACCGAGGCCGTGCGCCGTCGTCCGTACTCCGTGATCTTGCTCGACGAGATGGAAAAGGCTCACCCGGACGT
>CAKUEU010000015.1 GCA_934646865.1 uncultured Collinsella sp.
CCTTTGTTGATTTGGATGTTGTTGGTGGGATCTAGGTTGATGAGGATGACTTTGAGTTCGCCTCGGTAGTGGGCGTCAATGAGGCCTGGGGTATTGACTATAGACAGGCCTTGTTTGATGGCCAGGCCGCTGCGGGGCTGGACGAAGCCGGCGTAGCCGTCGGGCAGAGCGATGGCCAGGCCCGTGGAGACCAGACGGCGCTCAAAGGGCTTCAGAACGCAGTCCTCGTTAGAACGTAGGTCCAGACCGGCGTCTGTGGGGTGAGCGTATTTGGGAAGCTCAACCGAGGGGTCGAGACGTTTAATGTTGACGGTAATGTTGGACATGAAATCACCTTAGCTTGTCGAGCTCTTGCAGAAACTCATCGACGTCTTTGAAATCGCGGTAGACCGAGGCAAAGCGAATATAGGCCACCTTATCGATCTTGGCCAAGCGCTTGAGCACCATGTCGCCCAGTTCATGGGATGTAACGGCCGTAAGCGTACGGGAACGAAGCTCAACTTCGATATCGTCGATAATCTCATTGAGCTTCTTGGTGTCAATATCGCGCTTGATTGTGGCGCGCATCAAACCAACGAGCAGCTTGTTGCGGTCGAATCGCTGTTTTGTTCCATCCGACTTGATGACCTCGATGGGATCCTCGCAACGCTCAAATGTCGTAAAGCGATAATTGCACGAGCAACATTCACGACGGCGCTTAATGGTGTTATTCGATTCCTGCATACGGGAATCCACGACGCGGGTATGTGCCTTGCCGCATTTAGGACAGCGCATGGTACCTCCTCCAAATCGTTAACAAGGGTACCATGCACCGGGCAAAATCTTACGAACGGGCAGGAACTTTAAGATCAACACCGGCATCGAGCGAACCATGATCAAGGTGATTGACGCTGCGGATCATATCGGAAGTCTCCTGCGTAGAGAGACCATCAATCGGATGCTCCTCGGCAAGAGACCACAGGGAATCGCCAGACTGGACGTGAATCGTCTCGTACGTGACATTGGCAACGGAATCGGCATACGCCGCATGGCGGGCACTAAAAACTGACGTTGAGATTACAAAGAACAACGTGAGCGCAACGGCAACGGCCACAATCGTCGAAGGCTTCAGGGCAACAGGAGCCGTAACCACAGATGAACGCTGGGAACGAACGGGCTTGACAGCCACAGACTGAATGGCGGAACGTCCGCCCTTGACGACGGTAAAAGCGGGCGCAGCGGGCGTCTCGAGTTTAAGGGCGAGGTTGCCCTGGACCATTTTCGTTGCGTTCATCATGTTCTCCTCTCGCTTGTTTTGACGAGAACTGTTTTATCAAGCCGCGCGGACAAAATTGTCTAGCGCGAGAACGAATGTTCGGTTATTATTATCTTCGAACAGTTGTTCCTGTCAAGCAAAAATAGAACATTTGTTTGGCATTGGCAGAGAGGATCCCCTGATGGCTCGCAAAATTACCAAGCGTCAGCAGCAGATTTACGACTTCATCAAGGAATATCAACAGGAGAAGGGCTATCCGCCCAGCGTGCGCGAGATGGCCTCGGCCGTGGGTCTTTCCTCCCCTAGCACCGTTCACGCACATCTCTCTGCCTTGGAGGCTCGCGGCTTGCTTAAGCGCGACGCCACCAAGCCTCGCGCCCTAGAGCTCTTTGATGAGGATGGATCCTCCGTCTCGATCTCCAAGTCTGACGAGCCCACCGCGCCCCGCGGCACCGTATCGCTACCGCTCGTTGGTCGCGTGGCCGCCGGGATCCCCATCCTGGCCGAGCAGAACATCGAGGACACTTTTACCATCCCGACCGAAATCGCCACAGATCAGGGCTCTTTCATCCTTGAGGTGCATGGGAACTCGATGATCAACGTAGGAATCTATAACGGCGACTACATTATCGTTCGAGAGCAAAAGAGCGCCATGAACGGCGAGATCGTCGTGGCCATGATCGATGGGTCCGCGACCGTCAAGACGTTCTACAAAGAGCAGGGCCGCGTGCGCCTACAGCCCGAAAACGACACCATGGAGCCTATCTATGCGACAAATCCTGTCATCCTGGGTAAGGTCGTCGGTTTAATGCGCCGGTTCTCGTAATGCAAAAACGCATCACCATCTTTGATACCATCCGCGGGTTTACGATGCTATCGATGGCAGGCTTTCACGCCTGCTACGATCTCGCATACCTGTACAGCTGGGACATGCCCTGGTTTACCCAGACCATCTTTCAAGATATCTGGCGCGCCAGCATCAGCTGGGTATTCTTGTTTATCGCGGGTTGGATGTGCACGCTCTCACGCAATAATGCCAAACGAGCTGCCAAATACGCTGTCGCAGCATTGGTCGTCTGGATCGCGACAACACTCGTATCGGTCGACGATTCGGTGAACTTTGGCATCATATATTGCATGGCAGCGTGCACCGCGGTGGTGGCCATCGCACGGCCGACGCTTCAGAACGTGTCCAGCACGTGGGGCATTGCGATATGCCTTGTTCTCTTTGCAGCGACATGGGGCATCCCAAAATCGACCTATTCATTCCCCTATCTGGCGTGGTTGGGATTTCCAGGGCCCTGGTTTGTTTCGGGGGACTACTATCCGATCATTCCGTTTATATTCATGTACCTAGCAGGATATTTCGCAGCGCGTACGGCTCAAAGATGTGAAAAACCAGTCCCAAACTGGGCTTATGCCAACCCCCTGCCGGCACTAGCCCAGCTCGGACGTCACGCACTCCCCTTTTATTTATTACACCAACCCATAATACTTGGTGTATTGGAACTCATTTACTCGGTGCGATAGCGCTCAAGGCGCGGAGCGATTCGGGCCGGCAACTTAGCAACGATGCGAACGCCGTCCTCAAGGTATTCCTCGTGCAGAAGCGTTCCCTGTTCGTGCACGAGCGTGATCAAGGCGCCCTCTCGATACGGAATATCGGCAGACAGCAATACATCCGTTGCCGCCGCCTCGCGAGCGATGCGCTCGACCAAGTCATCAAGACCCTCGCCTGTATAAGCCGAGAACAGCACCGCCTCGGGATAACGCCGGCGAAAACTTAGGCGATCAACGCTATCGAGCAGGTCGATTTTATTGAACACGGTGAGCGTCAGGCGCTCACCGGCACCGATCTCATCGAGCACGCGATCGACAGCCTCGAGCTGACGCTCATAGTCCTCATCGGAAGCATCCACGACCTTAAGGATCAAATCAGCGCCGAGCACCTCGGATAATGTGGACTTAAAGGCGTCGACAAGACCGTGCGGCAGCTTTTGGATAAAGCCGACCGTATCGGTAATGGTCATGCCACGACCGCCAGGTAAGCGATACGAGCGCGTCGTTGGATCGAGCGTGGCAAACAGCTTGTCCTGCGAAAGCACTGTAGAGCCCGTCAGCCGATTGAGTAACGTCGACTTACCGGCATTGGTATAGCCAGCCAGCGCAACGCGAAACGCCGGCGACTCGATACGACTCTTTGATTGAACATCGCGACGCTGTTCTACCTGTTTAAGCTCGCGACGAAGCGCGGCGATCTTGTTGCGAATCAAGCGACGATCGACCTCGAGCTGGCTTTCGCCCTGGCCAAAGCGTGAACCGATACCGCCGCGCGTCTGTTCCTTGGCAAGATGGCTCCACATGCCACGCAGGCGTGGCAGAAGATACTGCAGTTGCGCCAACTGCACTTGCAGACGACCCTCACGCGTCTGAGCATGAAGGCCAAAGATATCAAGAATCAACGCGGTGCGATCGATAATCTTAACCGGTTCGCCCACTGCTTTCTCAAGATAAGACTGCTGCGAGGGCGTTAAATCGTCGTCGAAGATAACGACATCGGCATCCATGCGGTGCACAAGCCCGCAAAGTTCCTCAACCTTACCGGAGCCAATAAACGATTTTGGATACGGCTTTACCAGACGCTGCGACAAACGCGCCACGCACTGGGCGCCAGCCGTATGAGCCAAGCGCTCAAGCTCGTCGAGCGAACGATCGAGTGGCCAGGCGTTATCGCGCCACTCAACGCCGACAAGAATGGCACGCTCGGGCTCAGGCGCCGTGGGAACAAGGGGAAACCGAGCCATTAGGCCGCCTCGATACGGTGAAGGATATCCTCAACGACCTCATCGATCGTAAACTCGTCCATATCGAACCACGCGATACGATCGTCACGCTTAAACCACGAAAGCTGTCGCTTGGCATAGCGACGCGAGCGCATCTTGATGAGTTCGCGAGCCTCATCCATGGAAATCACGCCGTTAAAGGCATCGATAATCTCTTTGTAGCCAATCGCCTGCATCGACGTCAGGGCATCTCCCAGCCCCTGATCCATAAGACCGCGGACCTCATCAACAAGACCCTGCTCAAACATCAGATCAACGCGTAGGTTAATGCGCTCGTAGAGCACCTCGCGATTACGCGTCAGACCAAACCACAGAGCATGATAGCGCTCGCGCGGAACACTGAACTGTGACTTCTGCTGGGCATACGAAACGCCATCATCGTGCATCTCGAGTGCACGAATCACACGGCGCACGTTATGGGGATGAATGACCGCAGCAGACTCAGGGTCGCGTTCGGCAAGCAGCGTATGCAGCGCCTCCTCACCAATACGCTCAGCGAGCTCCTGATAGCCCACACGGCGATCATCCTCAAGCTCTCCCGAGGGAAAGTCCATCTCGTCGAGAGCAGCCTTAAGATACAGACCCGTACCGCCACAAAATACCGGCAGACGTCCCAGCCCAAGCAAGCGCTCAACATGAGCTCGAGCATCGGCCTGATACAGCGCTGCAGAATACGCCACACCCGGCTCTACGATGTCAACGAGGCGCAGCGGCGCCGTACACTCGTCGGGCGTCATCTTTGCCGTGCCAATGTCCATGCCTCGATAGATTTGCATCGCATCACACGACAGCACTTCGGACGAAAGACGAGCGGCCAGGCGGTCGGCAACATCGCTCTTGCCAACCGCCGTCGGTCCGACGATCGCTACAGCAGAAAGACTTGCACCGGGAGAAATCATTAGCGAGGCTCGCCCACAACGGAGCCAGACAGATACCACGTCTTGGCGACATCCACATCGACGTCGACGATCTTGCCGATGAGCTGATCGATGCTATAGCCTGCAGGAATCGGCGCATGCACCGTCTGGTTCTTGGGACTCTTACCAAGAAGAACAGCATCATTCTTCTTGCTCGTACCCTCAATAAGTGCGGGCACCACAGTGTGAAGCTCGCCCTGGTTGTACTCATGCGCCGTGGTCTCGATAACCTTCACCAGACGGTTAAAGCGCTCAAGAATGACCTCGTGCGGCGTGGGGTCATCAATCTCGGCAGCCGGGGTTCCGGCGCGCTTGGAATAGATGAAGGTGTAGGCCTGAGCATAACGAACCGTCTCGGCAAGCGAAAGCGTCTGCTCAAAATCTTCCTCGGTCTCACCGGGGAAGCCAACGATGATATCGGTGGAGAGCGCGATATCGGGCATACGGTTACGAATGCGATCCACCAAGCCCAGATAGTCCTCGCGCGTATAGCGACGATTCATCTCTTTGAGGATGCGCGTCGAGCCCGACTGAACGGCCAGATGCAGCTGCGGCATGACGGCAGGCGTCTCGGCCATGGCGTCAATGGTCTCGGGCAGCAGGTCCTTGGGGTGCGAGGAGGTAAAGAAGATGCGCTCTACACCCGTATCACCCACGGCACGCAGCAGGTCGGCAAAGCGCGGTTTGCCAAACAGGTCGCGACCGTAGGAGTTGACGTTTTGACCCAGCAGCGTAATCTCGCGCACGCCCTGGCGCACCAAACCGGTCACCTCGTCAACGATTTCCTCGAAGGGGCGGCTCTTTTCGCGACCGCGAACATACGGCACGATGCAGTAAGTGCAGAAGTTATTGCAGCCCGTCATAATGGGCACCCAGGCGTGATACTGCGTCTCGCGATGCCATGGCATGCTCATGGCATCCGTGTCCTCGTGTTCGTTGGTACGGATGTGGCGCTTGCCGTCCAAGAACGCCTCGGCGATAAGTTCCGCCACATGCGCAATGGAATGCGTGCCAAAGATGACGTTAACGTTATCGACGTTGGTAAGCAGACCCTCGCCGTCGCGCTGGGCGATACAGCCACCGACGGCAACCACGCGTTTGCCAGAAGGCGAAGGCGGCAGGCTCTTGCAGGAATTGCACTGTCCGTACAGACGAGTATCGGCAGCCTCGCGCACACAACACGTCATGAAGACGACGATGTCAGCATGCTCGGGATCAAGCGCCATCAGGCAGCCATACGAATCGAGCAGGCCGCTCACGCGCTCAGAGTCGTGCTGATTCATCTGGCAGCCAAAGGTGCGGATAAAGTAGGTTTTACCGGCAAGAATATCGCGTGCGGAACGCTGGTCCATATGAATTAGTCCTAACGGGGTGGAATCGAGGGATCACGAAAATGAACGGACGCAGGGCAATGCGTCTATGCCACAGGCTTGACGTCATCCATGACGACGCTATCCATAGCAGATCGATTAATCTGATGAACATAAATCGAAAGACGGATAGCCGTGCGAGACTCTCCATTGATGAGGATGTCCGAAAACACCGGTGCGCAGGAAATATCAAAACCGGTCGGAATCAGAAAACCGCGCGCGATGGCAACGGCCTTGATGGCCTGGTTGACAGCACCGGCACCGACACACTGAATATTAACCGGCACGCCATCTTTGACCATGCCGGCAATAGCGCCGGCAACGGACGCGGGCGATGATTTGCTTGATACCTTCAGGCAATCCATGAAGAAACTCCTGCGTTTAAAAGTACGTTTTAACTGCAACAACTGTATCGTACCGAGCGGACTCGGTAAAGGCACTATTCCTCTTTGGCAAGATCGAAGGTCACGGTGATGCGATCACGCGAAACGCGAATCTTGGGGTCGCCGCAGAGATTAAGATAATACCGGGCGGCAAGCTCATTAAAGTCGCGCTCGACAGCACGAGAGAACTGAGCCATGTCGTCCTTGGCAATACGCAGGCCGCGACGGTCTTTTGCGAGATCGACCGGGGCGGGGGCATGCGATGTCGAATCGCGCTCGCGCAACAGACGCGCCGTCACGCCGCGTACGGGCTTGATTTGACCAGCCAAAATGCGATGAGCCGTTCGCTCGGACATCTCGAGGCCCAACCCCAAACAGATGCGGATAAAGTCCTCAGCATCCGAGGCAAGACCCAGGCGGTCGACAACGGGAAGCTCGTTTTCGTCATCGATGAACAGAAGATGCGACGTATCGAGGCGGCTGGACGCCTGCGCATAGAGGGTCGCGGCGATCTCGGACGGAGAACCCAGATACACATCGCAACCACGCAGTTCCTCGAGGGCGAACTCGCACGCAGCGCGAATAATGTTATGCGGACCGCGAGCACAGACATAATGCCCGTCCTCGTCCTTGACGGCCTGAGGCCAACTCGACTGATCGGCGCGCTCGCCGAGGCGGTCGGTAGCGACGCTCACCTTTATCGAAGAGCCAAGATCGACACCCGATGTGACCACGCGAGCCTCATCAGTGTTCTGCTTAATCGAGAACAGTGCCATACCGCGACCATGTACGCCCCAACGGTCCATCTTCATGCTCTCGAGCTTAGACGTGACGCGGGCATCGAAGATACGCTCCTGCATATCCAGCGGAACACCCGAACCATTGTCCAAGAAGACGAGCGTGCGGACGCCATCCTCTTTGGTCGTGGCGAGATAGACCTTGTCGGCGCCGGCATCACGAGCATTACGTAGCATCTCGATAACAATGTCCTCGACATGCTGAATGTCGTGCTTTGCCTGGCGCCGCTCGGCCTCCGAAACGCGGAGGCGGACATACCCCTCGCCAAGGTTCTCCTCGACGCGAAGGTTGCCCTCCCCCGACATCGACGCGATAAATGAGATGAGCTCGTTCGCGTCGCTCATGTTATTTAGCGATATCGACAGCGCGGCTCTCGCGAATCACGACAACGCGCACCTGACCGGGATACTCCATCTCTTCCTCGATCTGATGGGCGATATCGTGGGCCAGAACCGTGGACTGGGCATCGGAGATCTTGTCCGGCTGAACCATGACATGGACCTCGCGACCAGCCTGCATGGCATAGGTGCGCTCGACGCCGTCATGGGAGTTGGCGATCTCCTCGAGCTTCTCCAGGCGCTTGATGTAGTTCTCGGCCGACTCGCGACGGGCGCCGGGACGAGAGGCGGAAACGGCATCGGCGGCCTGAACCAGAACATCGAGCACCGTGTTGGGATCGACGTCGGCATGGTGTGCCTCGATAGCGTGGACGATAACCGGCTTCTCACCATAGCGACGGGCGAGCTCAGCGCCGATGACGGCATGTGGGCCCTCGACGTCGTGATCGATGGCCTTACCCAGATCGTGCAGCAGGCCGGCGCGCTTGGCGGTCACAACGTCCAGGCCAAGCTCAGATGCCATAACGCCGCAGAGGTCGGAGACCTCGAGAGAGTGCTGGAGCACGTTCTGGCCAAACGAAGTGCGGTAACGCAGGGCGCCCAGGGTCTTAACGATCTCGGGGTGCAGGTCGTGGATGCCGGTATCGAAGGCAGCCTGCTCGCCAGCCTCGCGCACGCGCTGCTGAACCAGGTCGGCGGCCTTGTGGTACATCTCCTCGATGCGGGCGGGGTGAATGCGGCCGTCAGCAATAAGGTTCTCGAGGGCAACGCGGGCAGTCTCGCGACGGACCGGGTCGAAGCTCGAAAGCACGACGGTCTCAGGTGTGTCGTCGATCACGAGATTGACGCCGGAAACCTGCTCGAACGTGCGAATGTTACGACCCTCGCGGCCGATGATGCGGCCCTTGAGGTCATCGGAGGGAATGTGCACGGAGGTAACGGTGACCTCGGCGGTGTGGTCGGCGGCGCAGCGCTGAATCGCGAGGGAGAGGATCTCCTGAGCGGTCTTGTGGCACTCTGCGCGAACCTGCTGCTCGGACTCACGGATGATCGTGGCAGCTTCGTGGGTAACCTCGCCACGAACCTTATCGAGCAGCTCCTTGTGGGCGTCCTCACGGGTCAGGTCGGCGATGCGCTCAAGCTCAGAGGTCTGCTTGGCGCAAAGCTCCTCGAGCTCGCGAGAGCGCTTCTCGACCTGGCCAGCCTGGCTGGACAGCTGATGCTCGCGCTTGTCGAGGGCATCGTTACGGCGATCGAGGGACTCCTCGCGCAGCATCACGCGGTTCTCGAGCGTACGAATCTCATTCTTACGCTGCTTGTCCTCAGCCTCGGCGGCCTGCTTGTTCTTGATGATCTCTTCCTTGGCCTCGAGCAGAGCCTCTTTTTTGAGGGTCTCGGCCTGACGCTTTGCATCGCCGATCAGGGACTCAGCCTGTGCGTGTGCCGACTGAATCTTTTCGTCGGCCTCGTGAAGACTACCCTGCTTGGCGGTGCGCATGTAGAAAATGGCGGCGACGGCACCCAAAACGATGCCGACGAGCGCTGCGATGATAGGCATGCTCACTCCTTTTTATGGATTCGTTACACAACAAAGCGAACCGTCCTTACGAACGGCTCGCGACATTTGAGTAATATGGGCGCAGCTTATGCGGGTCGGATACAGATAAACATATAAACAAACTCATCACAGATGAGCACATATCACAAAGCAAATGACAGTAATTATCGTACGTTGAACCGCAACAACTGTCAAATAAATGGCCCCAGCACGGCGGCTAAAACGCCGTGAACGGCAAGGCCGAAAAACGCATGCGCCTAACCTGCACATTCCTCACGTTCGGCATCGAGGCGCGCCTTAACGGCATCGGCGGCAATGTGGTAAGAAAAGCCCTTGGCCATCAAATATCGGACAAGCTTTTCGAAACCTCGCGTCTCGGGAACGCGGCGTTTGGCAAGCAAAGCAGATGCACGGGCCAAGTCGTCATCCGCGGCAAAATATTCCTCTGGATAGCCCGGAATATCATCAAGAACAACATGACGGCGTTTAAGCTCGGTCTCGATCTTGCGCTGCCCCCAACCGCGCCGTTTACGTTCCTCGATAAAGTACGAGCAAAAGCGATTTTCGTCTAAAAAGCGATATTCGGTGGCGCGCTCAACGGCGAAATCAATCGCAGCCGTGCGAAAGCCATAACGAGCGAGCTTGTCACGAACCTCGCCCGTTGCGTGATCACGTCGCGAAAGCATCTCAGTCACCATGGTGAGCGCACATTTTCGCTCGATGAGCTGCACGGCCTCGCGAAACTCGTCCCAATCGCAGGGAAGATCGGGGCGGTTATTCATGTACAGGCGAGCCACCCGCACAGGAATCCAAATGGATCGTTCAAAACCGCCCTCAAGTCCACAGTCGATATGCGCACAGGGCTTTTTAGATGCATAACCGCTCGAGAACGAGGAGGCCGCCTTCTTATCGGGAAAAACGACCGTGGCCTCGGTCACCGTATACGACATGTCAGTATCAGCTACTCGTCGTCATCATCGAGCATTGCGGAGCCGTCAATGGCATAGAGCTCATCGAACTCCTCACCGGAAGGCAGGTCATCCGACGGCTGATCGGTCAGCTCGACCTCGGACGGAGCGTCGTCATCAAACTCAAGGCCGCAGGCAAGGCGAACCTTATGCTCGATCTCGTCAGCGCAATCTGGGTGCTCGCGCAGGAACGCCTTGGCGGCCTCGCGACCGTTGCCGAGCTTGTCCTCGCCATAGGCAAACCAAGAGCCCATCTTCTTGCAGATGCCGCACTCGACGGCCATGTCCAGGATCGAGCCCTCCTTGGAGATACCAGTACCGTACATGATGTCAAACTCGGCGGAGCGGAACGGAGCGGCAACCTTGTTCTTAACGACCTTGGCGCGAACGCGGTTACCGATAACCTCGTCCTTAAGCTTAATGCTGTCGATACGGCGAATGTCGATACGCACCGACGAGAAAAACTTAAGGGCGCGACCGCCCGTCGTAGTCTCGGGATTGCCAAACATGACACCGATCTTCTCGCGCAGCTGGTTGATGAAGATGCAGGTCGTGTTGGATTTAGATAGCGAGCCAGCCAACTTACGGAGCGCCTGGCTCATCAGGCGGGCCTGCAGACCGACCGTGGTGTCACCGATCTCGCCCTCAATCTCGGCACGCGGGGTCAGCGCGGCGACGGAGTCAACGACGATGGCATCGATGGCACCGGAACGCACGAGCATGTCAACAATCTCGAGCGCCTGCTCACCTGTATCAGGCTGGGAAATGAGCACCTCGTCGATATCCACGCCAATACGCGCGGCATAGGTGGGATCGAGTGCGTGCTCGGCATCGATAAATGCCACGACGCCGCCCATGGCCTGGGCCTCAGCCAAGATCTCGAGCGACAGCGTCGTCTTACCAGAGGACTCGGGACCGTAGATCTCGACGATACGGCCACGCGGCACGCCGCCGATGCCCAGAGCGGCATCGAGAGCCAGAGCACCCGTGGGAATAGCCTCGACCTCGAGCTCGGGACCGCCGTCACCATACCTCATGATAGAACCTTGACCGAACTTCTTCTCGATCTCGGCCTTGGTGGTGGCGATCATATCATCGCGCTCTTTACCCGTCGTGGGCGCATGAACGGTACGTACGGGACCTGAATTCTTGGCCATGAATAGCCCTCCTCTTAACAACCTGCATCGATAATAAACGAACGGCTGTTCGTGGTCAACCGTTCAGGTCAATCATATGCAGCCGACCTTTCCAAAACCCAACCAAACGCCGACCAAACACTGACCAAACACTTGACCGCAGGGACCCCTAATGAGGCATTACAAATAAAAATACGGTAAATACCAGCGAAAACAACGAATCCGCCAGAGGTCCCTTTCTCCACAAATAAGGGACCCAAAGGCCCCTTAAAACACGTCTATTCCATAGAGTCGAGCGCAAAGAGAATGCGCCCCAATGCTTCCGCGACCGCATGGGCACGAACACACGAGCGATCGCCCTCATAATGGCAGCGCATGGAGTCCACAACCGGCACTCCCCCATCGGCAGAGCGATACGCCCAGCCAATATAGAAGGTGCCAGCCGGATCGTCCTCGGTGCCTCCACCGGGGCCGGCGTAACCCGTCGCGCTCACGGCAACATCGCTCTGGTACAGTTTCAACGAGCCGGCAGCCATCTCGCGCGCCGTCTGATACGACACCGCGGTATAGCGGTCGAGCGTCTCTTGCTCAACGCCCAACACGCGATGCTTAATTTCATCGCAATAAGTCACCGCACCGCCGCGAAGCACCGCAGAAGCGCCCGGGATATCGGCAACCGTCGAGGCGATCATGCCGGCCGTCAAGGATTCAGCAGTCGATACCGTCACACCGCGAGCGCTCGCACGCTCGACGATATAGCGCGCAAGCTCCTCGTTGTGCGCAGCAACCTGCTCAAAAGACTCCGTCATACCTACCAGAACCTAGACCGAAAAGACGATCTTGCGGCAGTTCCAGAAGTACTGAGCGCCCGAGATAACGGTCAGGACAACGGCCACGGCGTACAGGAAGCGCGAGACGCCATAGATACCGAGCGTCAGCGACACCGGGCCCAGCTGCAGACCGGCCATCGCGAAGACGCACAGGTAGCCACAGATGGAGACCATCGTGGTCGCCGTCTTGTACTTGCCGAGCTTATCGGCAGCGACGACCACGCCGGCAGCGCTCGCAACCATGCGTAGGGCGCTCACCAGCAGCTCACGGAACAGGATGATGAATACGGACCACACAGTCACGGCGCCAAAGTCCAAGAACAGCAGCAAAGCCGAAAACACGAGCAGCTTATCGGCAATAGGATCCAAGAACTTACCGAAGTCGGTGATCTCGTTGCGGGAGCGGGCCAAATAGCCGTCAACCTTGTCGGTGCACGACAAAATGACATACAGAATGAAAGCGGCGGCAGCGAGCGGGCCGTCGAAGGTGCTCCAATCTGTACCGGCAACGCTCGTGTGGGACAGGGCCGACACGATCATGAACACCGGAATAAAGACGATACGCACGCACGTCACGATGTTGGCGGGCGTCCAGACACTCGTCAGTTCCTTATTGCTCTCGTTAGCCACGACGCTCTCCTACTCCACAACATGACCGATAAGCTCGTAGCAGAAGCTATCGGTAAACTCGACCGTCAGAATATCGCCCACGGACGCCTCGCTGGCGTCCAGATGCACCGCGCCATCGGAATCGGGCGCCTGGAACCAGGCGTGACCGATCAGCTCGGCTCCGTCCTCGGTCTCCTCGATGCCGTCGACGATTACCTGGGCGCGCTCCCCCACGTGCGCGGCGGTCGCGGCAAAGCCAAGCGACTCGGCCAGGTCCATGGCCTCCTGGGCGCGCTCGAGCTTAACCTCTTCGTCGACCTGACCTTCCATCTTGGCGGCCAGGCTGCCCTCCTCCTGCGAGTAGGCAAAGACGCTCGTGTAGTCGAAGCCCACGGTGTCCATAAAGTCGATGAGGTCGCGGAACTCATCGTCGGTCTCGGTCGGGAAACCGACCATGGCCGTGGAACGGATCACGATGCCGGGGATGCGCTCGCGCAGGTCACGGAACAGGTCCTCGAGCTCCTGGCGCGAGCCGGAGCGGCGCATGGCCTTGAGGATGCGCGCGTCGCAGTGCTGCACGGGGATATCGATATAGGGCAGCACCTCGGGCGTATCGCGGATAGTCTCGATAAGCTCGTCGGTCATGCCCTCGGGCTGCAGGTAGAGCACGCGGACCCAGACGTTATTCGGACGCACCGCCTTGGCAACAGCCTGCAGCAGCTGCGCCAGGTTGCGCGGCGAACCCTCGGCGAGATCCTCGTCGGCAAAGTCAGTACCCCAGATGCCCGTATCCTGACCGATCAGCACGATCTCGCGCACGCCGCCGGCGACCAGATCGCGCACCTCGGAGATAATGCTCTCGGCATTGCGCGAGTGATAACGGCCGCGGATGTAGGGAATCATGCAGAAGCTGCAGAAGCGGTTGCAGCCATCGGAAATCTTGACGTAGGCAACGGCACCCTCGACGGTACGCTTGACCTGCGGTATATAGGCGGCAATCTCGCGCTCGACGCCCAGCATGCCGTCAATGACTGCCACGATGCCGTCTTCCTCGTCGGCCTTCACAAAGGCCGCGACCTCGGGCAGCTCGTCGGGCAGGTCGTCGCCGTAACGCGAAGGCACGCAGCCGCACATGACGATGGGGCAGGAACGGACGCCGTCCTGCACCTCGTTGGCAAGCTCGAGCGTGGTCTCAATGCTCTCCGACGTTGCGGAGGCAAGGAACGAACACGTATTGACGATGGCGATATCGGCATCCTGCGGGTCGAATGCCTCCTCGTAGCCCGCAGCGGTCAGTAGCGAACGCATGCGGTCGGTATCGACCTCGTTCTTGGCGCACCCGAGGGTGATGTAGAGCACGGAGCCCAACGGTGTATCCATGTTGGAGAGCGGTCCTTTCGAATGAATTAGCGGTAGTTGGTAAACTGCAGCGGCTGGCCGTAGTCCTGATCGCGCAGGAATTGGATCACGGTCTGCAGGGAATCCTTCGAAGCGGAGGAAACGCGCAGCTTATCAGCCTCAATCGTCACCTTGACCTTAAGCTTTTGATCCTTAATGTCCTTGTTGATCTTCTTGGCAGTCGCCTGGTCGATGCCCTCGACGATGTGGCCGAGCACGCGCACGGTGCCGCCGGAGGCAGCCTGCGGGGCGTCCCAGGAAACAGCCTTGAGATCGATGCCACGCTTGATGAGCTTAGAGCTCAGCACGTCGATGATCTGCTTGGAGACAAAGTCGGCCGGGGCGTTGATCGTAAAGAGCTTGTCGCCCTTCGAGAGCTCGATCGTGGCGCCGGAATCTTTAAGGTCATAGCGCTGGGAAATCTCGCGTGTGGTCTGCTGGAAGGCGTTGTCGACCTCCTGCATATTAACCTCGGACACAACGTCGAAGCTGGAATCTTTAGCCATGATGTTTCCTTTCGCTTACGAGCGGCTTAGTAGCTGTCGTACGAATAGTCGGTAGAATCGTTAGTCGTCTGACCATCGGCGGCGGTATCAGTGCCGTCAGTGGACTGGGCATCGGTGCCGTCAGTGCTGTCGGTACCATCGGTGGAATCGGCACCATCAGTACTTTCACCATTCTCGGAGTCAGTCGACTCCTTCTTGGGAACGGTGATGGTCACGCGCGCCACGCCTGACGTCTTGGTGTCGTAACGGACCTTTTCGCCGTTCTTGGTAACGGTGACGTCGGAAGGCTTGGATGTGGTGATCTCGATCGAGGACTCGGGCGTGTACTCCTGTTCAAAGGGACCGGTCGCCTGGGCGCCATAGACCGACTTGCCGTCGACCTTGACCTCAATCCAAGCGGTCTTACCCTTGGCAACGGAGACCTTGACCTTCGTGACCTCGTTTTCTTCCTTCTTGGCCGTTGTCTTAGCGGTATCCGAATCGGTCGACTCGTCCGTCGCCTCATCGGCATCTTCATCCGCATCGACGGTCTCGGTCTTCTTAGAAGACTTCTTAGTTGTTGTCTTGGTTGCCGCAGGCGTCTCGGGCGTCGACTCGGGCGCTGCAGAACCGCAGCCGCGCAGAAGCACCACGATGAGCACGATCAGCAGCAGGACAACGGCACCGATACCGGCGTAGACGATACGCGGATCAAGTCCGTTATTCTGCGGGACACGCGAGCCGCCGCGCCCACGATTGGAACCGCCGCGACCGCTGTTCTGCGGCATTCGGCCGCGGCTGCTATCGGAACGACCACGATAGCTTCCCTGGCCCTGAAGGCTACGTTGCCCCGAGCGCGGAGCGAGCTCGCCACGACCCTGATAGCTGCGCTGCCCCGAACGAGAAGCCGATGAACGCTGCCCATAGGGCTGCGACTGCGAGCGAAGACGCGGCGTTACCTGCGTGGTATCGGCATCCGCATAGCCGCCGCGAGAACGACCGGCAGAAACGCCACGGTGGCCGCGATCGGAATAGCCGCCATCACCGTATCCAGCGCGAGGGTCACGTGCGATTCCACGGGCAGCCGGAAGCGCACGGTCTTCGGGCATCGGCGTGCTACGGAACCGGTCACGTTGAGAGCGAATCTCCTCGCCCGAACCCGTCTCGGTAATATAGCCGGCCTGCTGAGGACGCTGGCCATAACGCGTTGAGCGCCCGCCCTGAACCATCAGGAAGCGACCGTTGTCGACCGAGGAGCGCGAATTGACGTATCCGGCGGCGTCCTGAAAACGACCACCCTGCTGCGATGTCTCGCGCTCGTATGCCATCAGGTCGTCAAAGTAAGCATTGACGACCTCGCGCGGATTGAGGCCCAAGAAGCGTGCATAGCTCGAAATCATGCCCTGCGCATAGCCGCGCGGGGGCATCGATGCAAAGTTACCGGTCTCGAAAAACTCGATGATCTGCGGCCTGATTTTGATGGTGTTGGCGACCTGCTGAATGGAAAGGCCCATTCGGCGACGCTGCTCGAGCAGCATGTCACCAAAGCGTGCAGCCATCAGAATCCTCCAAACTCACGATCTTCACGTGCCATCTCGGCGTCAACGGACTCAAGCGCGGCGAGGCCTTCTTCGTCCAGCAGGACCTCGCGCGGCTTGGAACCATCGGGCGGTCCGACGACACCCTTTTCTTCCAGCATGTCCATAATACGCCCGGCGCGCGCATAGCCAACCTTTAGGCGGCGTTGCAGGCCAGATGTGGAGCCCAGCTGCGATTCCACCACAATATGGGCGGCTTCCCAGATGAGCGGATCATCGTCTTGCGGCTCGGCAACGCCGGTACGCACGATGCCGCCGCCACCCGCCATGGACATGGAGGCGGGAGCCACGGCCGAAAGAATCTCCTCGTGGTAATCGGGCTCGCTTTGCGACTTGACGAACTCGACAATCTCGTTGATCTCGTCATCCGAAACGAAGCAGCCCTGGATACGACGGGGCTTGCCCCAGTCGACCTTGGAGAACAGCATGTCGCCCAGGCCGGTGAGCTTTTCGGCACCCATCTGGTCGATGATGACGCGTGAGTCGATGCCCGTGGCGACGTTAAAGGCGATACGGTTGGTGATGTTGGCCTTGATGAGACCCGTCACCACGTTGGAACTCGGTCGCTGCGTAGCAACGATAAGGTGGATACCGGCGGCACGGCCCAGCTGGGCGATACGCACGATCGATGCTTCGACGTCCTTGCCGGCGACCATCATCAGGTCCGAGAGCTCATCGATGATAATGACCAGATAAGGCATCTTTTGCGGCGGGTTGTCGTAGTGCTCAAACTCGCCAGCGGCCTGCTTTTCGTTGTAGGTCGAGATCTTACGAACGTTCAGGCGCTCGAAGACCTTCAAGCGGCGCTCCATCTCGGACACGGCCCACTGCAGCGCGCTGGCGGCCTGCTTAGGCTCAGTCACCACGGGCACGTACAGATGCGGCAAGCCGTTGTAGCCCGCGAGCTCGACGCGTTTGGGGTCGACCATGATCAGGCGAACGTCCTCGGGAAGCGCGCGCATGAGCAAGGTCGTGATAATGGAGTTGATCATCACCGACTTACCGGAACCCGTGGTACCGGCGATCAGCAGGTGGGGCATCTTGGCGAGGTCGGCGACAACCGGCGTACCCTCGGCATCGCGGCCGATGGCAAGCTCGAGCGGGCCACCCTTGACATAGGGCAGCACGTCACCCAAGTTGACGTTTTGGCGCTTGCGGTTGGGAATCTCGATACCCACAAGCGAAGTGCCGGGAATCGGCGCGAAGATGCGCACCGACTGGGCGGCAAGCGACAGCGCGATATCGTCCTCGAGGCTCGAAATCTTGCTCACGCGCTCGCCCTCGCCGGGCTGCAGCTTAAAGGTCGTCACCGTGGGTCCGGCAATCCAGCCGACGACGCGGGCGCTACGACCAAACTCGAGCAGGGTCGACTGCAGCGACTCGGCAGTCTGCTCCAGCTCCTTGTCCGATGACGCAGCAGAGGCAGACTGAGGGTTGGCATGCAGAATCTCGAGCGGCGGAAGCTTAAGGCCGTCCTCTTCTTCACCCTCGTTATCTGCGGAAGCGTTGTCCGCTCCCCCATCGCTAACAGCAGGCGTCTCGGCCGCGCTCGCGGCAGACGCATCGGCAACCTTAGGATGCTTCAGGAAGTCGGGAATCTGCGGAGCTGCCGAAACAGGGTTCACGGCAAACGGAGGCTCGGACTCATCAATCTTGGCCGGATCATCTTCCATCGAAAGCTGGCCAGTTACCTGACCGCGCTTGGCATGACGGCGCGGCAGTAAGGTCGTCTTGGCGGTCTCGATCGGAGCCTCGTCGTCCTCGTCATCGCCCTCGGTAAGCTCAATCTCGCTCTCGGACCACGACGGATCAGGTTCGCTTGTATTGAGTTTGGGCACAGCCTTGCCCTTCTTGGCGTGGCGGCGCGGCAGCAGCGTCGTCTTGGCGCGCTCGGCCTCTACAGCATCGGACACGTCGACAAACGGATCCTCATCCTCGTCCTCATCGTCCAGAATCGGATCGACCTCGCCGCCCATAACCGTAGTCACAGCAGCATCGGAACCCTTTTGGCGCAGAATGCTCAGGTGAGGACGGGCAATACCGGGGACCGAAAGGGCTTCATCGTCACCCCACGGGCTCGCGTTGACATCGGCACGACGGCGCTCGGCAAAATCGGCCGCACGGTCGCGGGCAGAGCGCAAAACCCCTCCCACCGAAAAGCCGATGATGACAAAGCCAACGACTGCCAGACCCAACAGGACCACCATCGCGATGGGCTTACCCAGGGCGTTCTGCAACGCGCTCGCAATGAATGCACCGATGTACCCACCCGAGGCGGACAGGTTTTGCGGCGTGAACATAAGGTCGCACGAGTCACTGGTGCCCGGCACCATAAGCGACAAGATAGAGACGACAGCGACAAAGACCACGGCGCCGCCCGCGACAGAGCGCACGTTGAGCGGCGAATCATCGCCCAAAAAGAGCGTGGCGGCAAACAGCAGGATGACGATCGGCAAAACGTAGGCACCCAAGCCAAAACCCAGGTGATAGAAACCGGCAACCGCAGCCGTAACAGGTGCGGTCGCCGGCGAAATCACGGCAATGAAGGACGCAATCGCCAAAACGGCGATGACCACGCCGGCGATATCGCGGTTGGCCGAAGGCTCGACCAAAGGCTCAAAATCGTCGAACTCGGCCTCGTGGCCCTTATTGGCACGAAGATGGGAACCGGCACCCTTAGCAGATGCCGGTTGGTTGTTGGCTTTATTGCCTTTGGCGTTTTGTGCAGATCCGCGCGCCAAACTAAACCTCCATGACGACCGGGATGATCATCGGACGGGTGCGCGTACGGCTCCAGATAAAGTTGGAGAGCGAGTCGCGCACGGCCTTGCGAATGGCATCGGAGCCGCTGCTCGTAAAGCTAAACTTGCCCTTCTCAATCGTCTTCATGATGGACGCGGAAGCATCCTCGGAGAACTGATCGTCGATAGCAAACGAGACACCGCGGCCCGAGAACTCGATGGCCTCGATCTTCTTGTGCTTAAGCGAAACGATAGCGACAGCCGTGACCATACCGTCGTTGGCGAGCTTCTGGCGATCGCGCAGAACGATGGGGTCGGTATCGCCGATGCGCAGGCCGTCGACATAGACGACGCCGGACTCGACGGGCGTACCGCGCTTGACGATACCGCCACGCATCTCGAGCGTGTCACCGTTGTCGAGGATAAAGATATGGTCGTCCTTGAGGCCCATCTTGCGAGCAAGCTGGGCATGGGCGCGCAGATGCACCGCCTCGCCGTGGACCGGCATAAAGTACGTAGGCTTGGCCATGGCCATCAGGAGCTTGAGCTCCTCCTGGCTGCCGTGACCCGAGACATGGACGAGGGCGCGGTTCTTATCCCACACATCGCAGCCAAGCTTGGCCAGGCTGTTGACGACCTGCTGAACGGCCTTTTCGTTACCGGGGACGGGCGTTGCAGAGAGGATGACGGTATCGCCCTCGTGGATGGAGAGCGTCTTGTGCTCGCCGTTGGCCATGCGCGACAGCGCCGACAGCGGCTCGCCCTGAGAACCGGTGCACATGACGACGATCTTGTCGTCGGGCAGGTTATCGATATCGAAGGCATCGATGATATCCGCATCGTCGATGTTGAGGTAACCGAGCTCGCGCGCCACGCGAGTGTTGGTGAGCATGGAGCGACCGGTCACAACGACCTTGCGGCCGCACTTGCGCGCGGCATCGCAGATCTGCTGCAGACGATGGATGTGGCTCGAGAACGACGCGACGAACACGCGGCCCGGAGCATTCTTGATGGCATGCAGCAGGTTGGGGCCAACCTCGGCCTCGGACTTGGTAAAGCCGGGAACGGTGGCGTTGGTGGAGTCGGAGAGCAGCAGATCGATGCCCTGCTTGGCGAAGCGGCTGATGGCGGCATAGTCGGGCGTGACACCGTCGATGGGCGTCTGGTCGAGCTTAAAGTCGCCGGTGTGCATAACGGTGCCCTGGTTGGTGCGAATGAACACACCCAGAGCGCCGGGGATGGAGTGCGTCATCGAGAAGAAGTCGAGCGAGATGCCGCCGAGATTGACGTGGCTGCCGCCCTTGACCTCGCGGAACTTAGGCGCACGGATGCGGAACTCGGAGAGCTTGCCCTCGATAAAGCCGAGCGTCAACTTGCTCGAGAAGATGGGCACCTTGTTGTTGAGGTCCTGCAGCAGGTACGGAAGCGAACCGGTGTGGTCCTCGTGGCCGTGGGTGACGATAATGCCGCGGAGCTTTTCCTCATTCTCCAGAACGTAGGTGTAGTCCGGGAGTACCAGGTCGATACCGGGCTGGGAGTCGTCGGGGAACATGAGGCCAGCGTCGACGAGCACCATGTCGTCGCCGCACTCGAAGACCGTCATGTTCTTGCCGATGCCATCAAGGCCGCCGAGCGGGATGATCTTCAAGGGAGATGATTTTTTAGCTGCCATAAGTGAGTGTTGTTTCCTTTCTTCGAAACAGGGTCTGGAACAACCGACGGGGCGCTTCTGGCAAACCGACCGTCGGGAACGTACAAACATGCATCACGGAGTCGACGCATTAACCACAGTATGATACCCATTTGCACAGCCACAGACCACCCATGCATTAAAGCCCCATCTGGACCCGTCTATCCCGCCGGTTTCCCGTGGGGGCGGGCACTGATGAAGTTTCCTGCTCTACAGTCCTGCTCACGACGGAGGCCACATTAAGTGGCCTCCTGTTCGTGCGGAACTCGCGATAAACTTCATCAGTGCCCGCCCCACGGGAAACCTACCAAAAAGGGACAGGTTTATTTTGATCGGTTTAATCTAGGGAAATACTGCACATGCATTGTCTAGAGATCTGAAATCCGATCGCTCAATAGACTATTTGACAAAATCGCAACCCGCACTTACCAGCCCTTTTTGCTTGCGTGCGGGGGCGGCGCATATGAAGTTTATCGCGAGTTCCGCACGCAAAGGAAAGCACTTAATGTGCTTTCCGTCTTGCGCAGGACTGTAGAGCAGGAAACTTCATATGCGCCGCCCCCGCGCGCAAGCAAAAAGGGCGACCCCAGTGCGGAGTCGCCCTTGCGTTGCTGCTTATGTGCGGCTGTTACTCGGCGTCGTGGTGACGGCGGGGCTTGCGGCCTCCGTTGTCGCCGGGGCGGCGCGGACGATCGCTGCGCTCGGAGCGCTCGCGACGCGGACGCTCACGGCGCTGGAAGTGCTCGCCGTCGCCCTCGGAGGCACCCTCGGCACGAGCCGGGGCCTCGGGCTTGTCAAGACGATCGAGCGAGATCTTGCCGCGATCGTCGACCTCGATGACGACGACCTTGACCTCGTCGCCCACATTGAGGACGTCCTCGACCTTCTCCACGCGACCCTTGGCGACGCGGGAGATGTGCAGCAGGCCGTCCTTACCGGGCAGCAGGTTCACGAAGGCGCCGAACGGCTGGATGGAGACAACGCGACCGGTGTACTCCTCGCCCGGCTCGGGAACCTTGATGATGAGCTTGATGCGCTCGACGGCCTGGTCGACGGACTCGCCGGTACCGCCGACAAAGACGGTGCCGTCCTCCTGGATGTCGACCGAAGCGCCGGTCTCATCCTGGATGCCACGGATGACCTTGCCGCCGGAACCGATGACGTCGCGGATCTTGTCGGTCGGAACCTGAATGGAGACGATGCGCGGAGCGGTGCTGCGCGTGGTGTGACGCGGCTCGGGGATCACATCGAGCATCTTCTGCAGGATGAAGGCGCGACCCTCCTTGGCCTGCTGCAGAGCGCGGGCCAGGATGTCGAAGGTAAGACCGGTGGCCTTGTTGTCCATCTGCAGGGCGGTGATGCCCTCGGTGGTGCCGGTGACCTTAAAGTCCATATCGCCCAGGAAGTCCTCGAGACCCTGGATATCGGACAGGACCACGGTCTTGCCCTCCTCCTGGATCAGGCCCATGGCGATACCGGAGACCGGGCGCTTAATGGGCACGCCGCCGTCCATAAGGGCGAGCGTGGAACCGCAGGTCGAAGCCATCGAAGAAGAGCCGTTGGACTCCATGACCTCGGAGACCACGCGAATGGCGTAGGGGAACTCGTTCTCGTCGGGGAGCACCGGGAGCAGGGCGCGCTCGGCCAGGTTGCCGTGACCGATCTCGCGGCGCTTGGGGCTGCCCATACGGCCGGTCTCGCCGGTGCAGAACGGCGGGAAGTTGTAGTGGTGCATGTAGCGCTTGCCCTCGGTGGGCTCGATGGTATCCAGACGCTGGCCCTCGTTGAGCATGCCGAGCGACAGGACGGAGAGCACCTGGGTCTGACCGCGCTGGAACAGGCCGGAACCGTGAACGAGCGGCAGGTAGTTGTCCTTCACCATGATGGGACGGATCTCGTCGGCGGCACGGCCGTCAACACGCTCGCCGGTCTCGACGACCATGGTGCGCATGGCCTTCTTCTCGAGCTTCTTGAGCGCAACGGGGATCTCGCGCTCCCAAGCGGCCTGCTCCTCCTCGGTGAACTCGGCGCGGATGGACTCCTTCAGAGCCTCGACCTTACCGATGCGGGAAAGCTTGTCGGCATCGCGCAGGGAAGCAGCCATCTCGTCGTAGTGGGCGAAGATGCGCTCCTGGACCTCCTCGACGGGCTGGTCGAGCGGGTACTCCTTCTTGACGATGGCACCGTTGACCTGCTCCCACTCGGCGACGAACTCGTCCTGGGCCTGGCAGAAGGCAGCAAGGGCCTCCTGGCCAAACTTCATAGCGGCGAGCATGTCGTCCTCGGAGATCTCCTCGGCGCCGGCCTCGACCATAGAGATGAAGTCGGCAGAACCGCCCAGCTCCAGGTCCAGGTCGGAGTTCTCGCGCTCCTCATAGGTGGGGTTGACGATAAACTCGCCGGTCTCCACGTTACGGCCGATGCGCACGCAGGCGAGCGGGCCCTCGAAGGGCACGCCGCCGAGCGTCATGGCCAGGGAGGCGCCCATGACGTTGATGACGTCGAAGGGGTTAACCTGGTCGGCGACGAGCGAGGTCGCGACGATGTGCACCTCGTTGCGGAATCCGTCCGGGAAGCTCGGGCGGATCGGGCGGTCGATCATACGGGCCGTGAGCGTGGCCTTCTCGCTGGGACGGCCCTCACGCTTGAGGTAGCCACCCGGGATGCGACCGGCAGCGTACATCTTCTCGTTGAAGTCGACGGTCAGCGGGAAGAAGTCGTAGTTCTTGCGCTCCTTGGAAACGACCACGGTGTCGAGCATCGTAGTGTCGCCCTGCTTGACCAGACAAGCGCCGGTAGCCTGCTTGGCAAGCTCGCCGGACTCGAAGGTGTAGGTCTTGCCGTACAGCTCAAAGGTCTTGGATACGAGTGTCATTGTTCTCCTTTACCCCACAGGCCCCTTGCCTGCGGGCTTCTCATGTGACGCGGGCCCCCTGCCCCCGCCACGCTTCAGAGCGTGATTGTTCACGCCCTTACACAAAAAGAGCGCCCCGCTGCGCAGGACGCTCTTAGCATGTACAAATCCGTTACTGGATGTTGTCGCGGATGCCCAGAGCCTTGATGAGCTCACGGTACTCGACGATGTCGTTCTTCTTGATGTAGGAGAGAAGACGACGACGACGGCCGACGAGCATGAGCAGGCCACGACGGGTGTGGAAGTCCTTCTGGTGGGACTTCATGTGCTCGGTCAGCTCCTTGATGCGCTCGGACAGGATGGCGACCTGAACCTTGGGGTTACCGGTGTCGACCGGGGAGTTACCGAACTGGGCGGTCAGCTCCGCCTTGCGCTCTTTGGAAACAGTCATTGTTTCACCTTTCGTTTCTTGTCGCCCGCGGGCGACGCTATTCGCCTCGGACTGGGAAGCCGCCGGTGGAGCGAGCATCCAAGGTCGAGGTACCAACAGGTCGGTATGTTACCACAAGCAGCCCGCGCCTGCGCATCATCACCGACCCAACATGAATTCCATCGCACGGAGCCGCTGATCGGTATGCGTGGCGGCCCAAACATGCGAAAGCCCCAGCAAAAACGCTGCGGTATGCGGATCGATCTGCTCGGCCATAAGGGCATCGAACGTCATGGACATAAGGGCGCGCAGCCATGCGACCTCACCGACCGATACCAACTCGGCGCCAGGCACGCTCGAGGCGCACGACCCGCACAAAAGCCCGCCGGCCTGGGCCGAAAAATACGAGAGCATGGGGTCGCCGCACGAGACACAAGCCGAGAAATCGGGCCGATAGCCAATATGCGATAGCAGCTTAAAGACAAACGCCGCCACGAGCAGGTCCATATGTGCCGAATCGAGCCCGCTGCTGACAAGCGCGAGCGCCCGCTGCGTAATGGCAAAGGTAAAGGGATCCTCGGCATCCTCGAACGAACACACGCGAGCGACCTCGGCAATCGCGCTTGCGGCACACGTCGCCTCGTAATCGGGCGCAGCGCCGAGCGGCGCCTCCATAAGTTCCGCCTGAGAGACCACGTCGAGCGAGCGCCCATGCGCCAGCAGCATATCCACGGTACAGAACAGCTCGCAGCGCGCCGCCAGGCGACCGCCGGGCTTACGCGCTCCCTTTGCCACGGCACGCACCTGCCGCCCCCGCTCGTCGAGCATCGTCAAAATCAGGTCGGTTTCCTTGAGCTTGGTCTTGTCGAGGACGAGCACCTTCGTGCGATATGTACGAGAACCTGCCATTGACGCGGACTAATCTTCGGCGTTATAGCCAAAGCGGCGGATCTGCGCCTCGTCGTCGCGCCAGCCGGCCTTGACCTTCACATCCAGCTCCAAAAAGACCTGGGTTCCAAAGATACGCTCAAGGTCACGACGCGCATCGATGCCGATATGCTTGATCATCTCGCCACCCTTGCCGATGATGATGCCCTTCTGGCCCTCGCGCTCCACGTAAATCGTGGCGTGTACGCGCAGAACCTTCTTGGTCTGCTCGAGCGCGTCGCAGATAACGCCCACGGAGTGCGGGATCTCGTCGCGGGTGCGGCGCAGGACCTTCTCGCGCACAAACTCGGCAACGAGCGTCTCGTCAGACGCGTCGGTGCCCATGCCCTCGGGGAACCAGCGCGGGCCCTCGGGCAAAAAGTGTGCGACAGTCTCGATAAACGCATCGACGTTGAAGTTCTTGACCGACGACGTCACGATTTCGTCGTCATATTCCATCAGCTCGCGAGCGGCCTTGAGCTGCTCCATGACCTGGGCGGGATCGGCCTCATCGGCCTTGGTGAGCACCAGAACCTTCTTGCAGTGGGCGCTCTTAACACGCTCGGCGACCCAAGCGTCCCCCCTGCCGATGGGCTTGGTGGCATCGACCAAAAACGCGACGACGTCCACGTCGTTGAGCTCAAACAGAGCGCTCTTGTTAAGCTCGGAGCCCAGGCCGTCCTTGGGCTTGTGAATGCCCGGGGTATCGACAAAGACCAGCTGGTAGCCGGGGCGGTTAACCACGGCGCGCATACGGCGACGGGTCGTCTGGGCCACCGGGGAGGTGATGGCGACCTTCTTGCCGTAGCAGGCGTTGAGCAGCGTGGACTTGCCGGCGTTGGGACGGCCGACCAGGGCAACAAAGCCGCTGCGGAAGCCCGGCTCAACATCTCCAAAACCCGCGAGGCTCTCGTCCTCGTCGCACAGGGCATCGAGCTCCTCATCGCTCATGCCCTCAAACGGGTCAAACTCCTCGACTTCCTCGAACTCCTCGGCATCCACCGCGTCCAGGACATCGTCGTCCAGAATCTCATCGGCAGGCTGCATATTGTCGGACATGGGAATCCCTTTCTAAATAAAGCCGAGCGCGTGGGCAAATACCAAAAGGCCCACGATTGCGGCGGTAATGGAAAGAACGTAGACAGAAGCGGCGGCGATATCCTTCGCACGCTTGGCCAGCGGATGCAGCTCCTGAGTTGCCAGGTCGACGATTGCCTCCATGGCGGTGTTGCACAGCTCGCCGTGAATCACCAAGCCGCAGCAGATGATGACCGTGCCCCACTCGGCAATGTCGAGCCCCACGATGCAGCCGGCAATGACAGTGCACACACCGGCCACGAGCATGACCTTAATGTTGCGCTCGGTCTTAACGGCGGTAACGAAGCCCTCCATGGCATAGGAGAACGACTTTAAAAAGGACGGATGGTCCTTGTTCGATCCGGGAATCATAGACGGCTCCTAGTCGTGGGCATGGTTGGTGATGGGACCGACGTGAACGAGCTTGGGATCCTCACCGCGCTCGAGCGCCAGATCGCGCAGGATAACGTCCTCACGCGTCTCCATGACCTCGGCCTCGTCGTCCTCGATATGATCGTAGCCTAGCAGGTGCAGCATGCCGTGCACGAGCATCAGGCGGCACTCGTCGGCGGGGCTGTTGCCAAAACCGGGGGCTTGGCGGGCAATGACCTGCGGGGCCAGGATAATATCGCCGAGCTCGAGCGTCTCATCGGCAGGGATATCCTCGTCAAAAGCCGAGTCGCACTCAAACGAGAGCACGTCGGTCGTGCGATCGATACCGCGCCATTCGTGGTTGAGCTCATGCATCTCGTCCTCATCGACATACGAAAGGGAGATCTCGACCTCACGCTCAACGCCCTCAGCGGCAAGCACAACCTCGCAGATGTGCTCCACCTCGGGGGCTTCGAGCAGCGTATCGAGCTCGGCATCGTTGCTGATCAATACACTCAACGGGACTCCTTTCGGTCGCGTGCACGCTGCTCGCGCGCATCGTCGTATGCATCATAGGCCTCAACGATACGGCCCACCAGTGCATGGCGCACCACATCGGCGCGTTCCAGGTGCGAAAACGCAACATCGTCGACGCGGCCCAAAATCCTCTCGACATCGGCCAGGCCGCCGCGACGACCCACCAGGTCGCGTTGGCTCAGGTCGCCAGTGATCACGAACTTGGAATTAAAGCCCGGACGCGTCAGGAACATCTTCATCTGTTCGGGCGTCGTGTTTTGCGCCTCGTCGAGCACCACGAAGGCATCGCTCAGCGTTCGGCCGCGCATATAGGCGAGCGGGGCGATCTCAATCACGCCACGCTCCATAAGCTCATCGGTGCGTTCGCGATCCATCATGTCAAAAAGGGCATCGTAGAGCGGGCGCATGTAGGGGTCGATCTTTTCCTCGAGGGTGCCGGGCAAGAAGCCCAGGTTCTCCCCCGCCTCGACAACGGGACGCGTCAGGATCAGGCGACCCACCTCGTGGCGTTTGAGCGCGGCGACGGCAAGCGCCATGGCCAGATAGGTCTTACCGGTGCCGGCGGGACCGAGGCCAAACGTGATGGTATGAGAGCGGATGGCATCCACATAGCGCTTTTGACCGAGCGTCTTAGGGCGGATGACGCGGCCGCGATACGACAACAGCACGTCGTCGCGCAGCGACGAGGCATCATGCTCGCCGTCGCGCAAGACGGCTAGGCAGCGCGAGACATCGTCGGCAGAAAGCGTGCGGCCGGCAGCCGCCTCGCGAAAGGCATGTTCGAAAAAACGCGCCGCCAGCTCGACCTCGTCCGGATCGCCGTTCACGGCAATGTTATCGCCGCGGGCAACCACGTGGGCGCGCACTAAGTTCTCAAGCGCGCGAAGGACACCGTCGCCGGCACCCAAAACGCGCGAAGGGTCAATCCCCTCGGGAACGGTAAGTCTAATCTTCGAGGCTTCCATGAACCTCCCTGCGTGCATGGACCAAGCCGGAATCATCGACTCCGATGATAGCAACATCGAGCAGGCACGGGGCTGTGAGTCCACGGGTATCGTCAAGACGGGCATGATGGAACGAGCCGAGCGTCAGGTTGTCACCGTACTCAAGCACGGCGCGCTCGACGGTGCCCACGCGACGACGGGCATCGGCAATAGCGAGCTCCTGTGCTGCGGCACGCATACGACGGCTACGCTCGGCCATGACCTCGGGGGCCACCTGGTCGGGCATGTCGGCGGCAAGGGTGCCGGGACGCTTGCTATAGCGGAACACGTGCATGCGCGAGAAGCCCACGCGACGGCACAGTGCCAGCGACTCCTCGAACTCCTCGTCCGTCTCGCCGGGAAAACCAACGATAACGTCGCACGAAAGCGATGCCTGCGGAAGGTTGGCACGAATCATACGCACTGTGTCCTCAAAGGCCTCGACGCTATAGGGACGTCCCATTCGATACAGGGTCGCCGTGCAACCAGACTGCACGGGCAGATGCAAAAACGGGGCGATACGCTGCGGATAGCGCGCCATCACCTTAAGCAGGCGCTCGGAAATATCCATGGGTTCGACCGAAGAGATGCGCACATGGGCGATCTCGGTGCGCTCCATGATTGCCTCGAGCAGCTCGTCGATCTCGACATGCTCGTCGGTCGCACTCTTGCCGTCATAGGCGCCCAGGTTCACGCCAGTCAGCACCACTTCGGGCACGCCGGCCTCCTGTGCCTCGCGCACCTGCTCGAGCACGGACTCGACGGGCACGGAGCGCTCGGGGCCGCGGGCCTTCCACACGATGCAGTAGGTGCAGCGATGGTTGCAGCCATCCTGGATCTTCACGCCCAGGCGCGAGCGACCGAGTGCATCGACCACATCGCCTTCGCTGCAGGCGGGCACGCTATCGGATTCGACGCCCAGCACCTCGCAGACGCGCTCGGCGACGTCAATCTTGGACGGCTCGGCGATCACACGGTCCGAGAGCTCCAGCAGCTCCTCGGGGTGCAGGTTGACCACACAGCCGGTGACGACCACGTAGGGCTCACCCGGATAGGCAAGCGCGTGACGGACGGCCTTGCGGGTCTTGGCCTCGGCCTCGCCCGTCACGGCGCAGGTATTGATGACGATCAGCTCGGCATCCTGGGGCTCCACCATCGCAAAGCCCAGGCGCATAAGATCGGCAGTGATACGGTCGGACTCAACCCGGTTGACACGGCAGCCGAGGTTGACGACAGAAATATGGGGTGCGGGCACACGGACTCCTTAATCGAGGATGTCGTCGAGGGCACTCTTGATGCGGTCAGTCACAGACTTCTTACCGGATGTGACGTCATCGCCCATCTCGTCGGCAAAGGCGCGAAGAAGCTCACGCTGCTTGTTAGAAAGATTGGTGGGAACGACCACGCGCAGCTGCACGATCAGGCGGCCGCGCGAGCCGCCACCGCCAATGCGGGGCATACCGTAGTTGTTCACGCTCACGGTGTCACCGTACTGCGCACCGGCAGGTACCGTCACCTTAACGACCTCATCGGGCATGATGCCCTCGACCTCAATCTCGCAACCAAGCGCGGCCTGCGCAATCGAGATATCACTCACCAGGTACAGGTCATCACCATTGCGCTTAAAGCGCTCGTGGTCGGCAACGCGCACGTTGACGATCAGATCGCCAGAGGGCTCGCCGCGAAGGCCGGCCTCGCCAAAACCGCTCACGCGAAGCTGACGACCGGTCGAGACGCCGGCGGGAATATCGATATCGATCTTTTCGTGCGAGGGAGTACGACCCTGACCGTCACAAGTCTCGCAGGGGTGGTCGATGACCGTGCCCTCACCATGGCAGTCGGGGCAGGGAGAGGAAGACTGAACCTGGCCCAGGAACGAACGCTGGACCGTGGTGACATAACCCGTGCCATGGCAGCGGCTGCACTGCTTTTCGGTCGCACCCTCGGCTCTACCGGTACCGTTACAGTCATCGCAGGGGGCCAGGCGATCATAGCTGATCGTCTTTTTGCAGCCGAGCGCCGCCTCTTCGAGCGTCACCGAAAGCGAGATAGCCATATCGCGACCGCGACGACGCTCACGACGGCTACGGGCGCCGCCACCGGCGCCACCGCCAAAGAACGACGAGAACAGGTCATCCATGCCCATGCCGCCAAAGATATCGTTGATGTCGACATAACCAGAGCCACCAGGGCCGTCGGCGGTGCCGTAACGGTCATAGTTAGCGCGCTTCTGTTCGTCAGAAAGAACGGAATAGGCTTCGTTGAGCTCCTTGAACTTGGCCTCGGCCTCGGGGTCGTCCGAAACATCCGGGTGTACGGTACGGGCCTTCTTTAGAAACGCGCGCTTGATCGTCCGCGCGTCGGCATCCTTGTCGACGCCAAGTACCTCGTAGTAATCCCTATTTTCCGACACGACCGAATCCTTCCGACTTTCATTATTGTCACAGTGCGTCCTATACCCAAGCTGGGCAGATCGCAAACAGTACGCTTAATGTTATTGCATTCCGTAGGGCGAAAGCATGGCACGCTGAGAGCAGCTTGCGAACCATACCGACACGAGTGCAAACATAAATCCGTTGGCGAAACCACTGGCAAACTGCATCGCGCCGCGCTTCCACCACAGCAGGCTTCGGTGAAGCACACCATCCGAGAGCACCATAAACAGGCCCATGGCAAACGGAATGAAGCACATCATGGCAAAGGCCGAGAACACGCCCGAAATGGCCGATAGCACCAAGAACGGCGCGATGATGCCCATGAGGTAAAAGCCGGTGCGCGCTTTGCCTTCCAGGCGCTCGGCCTCAACATGTGCACGGCCGACCAAGTCACCGCCCGAAGCACCGTTCGTGCCGGCGTGGCCCATGTTGGGGATACGCACTTCGTCTCCGTCGTGGGTGCCGGCGGGAAACTCGATCGTCTGCTCGGAGGTCACGCGGGTACGGCCGCTGCCACCGCAATCGGGGCACGGGTCGGCCACGACCTTGCCGGAACCGCCGCACTCGGGACAGACCGACTGGAACGTGCCGGCGCCGAACAGGAAGGACAGGTCGACATCGATATGGCCTCGACCGCCGCAGCTCGGACAGATATGGGCATGCTCGGACGAAACGGAGCCCGATCCTCCGCAATGACCGCAAGTATCGTAATGCGCATAGCGCACGGTCTTACGGGCGCCTTCCTTTGCCTCCTTGGCGTCGAGCTTAATGTCGACGACCACGTTGGCGCCGTTCTCGGGGTTGTACGCAGCCTGACCGCGACGCGGCTGGCCCCAAGCACCGCCGAAGGGAAAACCGCCCTCAAAGGGATTGCCATAGCCTGTGTTGCCAGCATAGCCGCCGCCATAGGGTGAAGCCGTCGGTGCACCGGCAAAGGGATTCCCCGAGCGCATAGCATCGTAACGCGCACGCTTCTGCTCATCCGAAAGCACGGCATAGGCCTCGGAAACCTCTTTAAACTTTTCCTCGGCATCCGGCTCCTTGTTAACGTCCGGATGGAGTTTGCGGGCCTTTTGCTGGAAGGCCTTTTGAAT
>CAKUEU010000016.1 GCA_934646865.1 uncultured Collinsella sp.
CGCTACAAGGGCCTGGTGAAGTACTGGCTCACCTTTAACGAGATCAACATGATCCTGCACCTGCCGTTTATGGGCGCTGGCCTGGTCTTTGAGGAGGGCGAGAACAAGGAGGCTGTCGAGTACCTGGCCGCCCACAACGAGCTCGTCGCCAGCGCTTGGGCTACCAAGATCGCCCACGAGATCGACCCCGAGGTCAAGATCGGCTGCATGCTCGCCGCCGGTAGCTACTACCCCTACAGCTGCCGTCCGGGCGACGTTCGCCAGGCACAGCTCGACAACCAGGACAACTACTTCTTTGTCGACGTCCAGAGCCGCGGCTATTACCCGGCCTATGCCGTCAAGAAGCTCGAGCGTCTGGGCATCGATGTGGGCATGACTGACGAGGACCGCGAGATTCTGGCCGACAACACCGTCGACTTCATCAGCTTTAGCTATTACAGCACCCGTTGCTCCGCCGGTGCCGATAACCCCGATGTCGAGCGCACTCAGGGCAACGCCTTTGCCGGCGCCAAGAACCCCTACCTGCAGGAGAGCCAGTGGGGCTGGGCCATCGATCCGCTGGGCTTCCGCATTACCCTCAACGACCTGTACGACCGCTATCAGAAGCCGCTGTTTGTGGTCGAGAACGGTCTGGGCGCCAAGGATGTTGTCGAGGAGGATGGCTCCATCAACGACGACTACCGTATCGACTACCTGCGCCAGCACATCCAGACCATGCGCGACGCGGTGACCGAGGACGGCGTCGACCTGCTGGGCTACACCACCTGGGGCCCGATCGACCTGGTCTCGGCCGGCACGGGCGAGATGTCCAAGCGCTACGGCTTTATCTATGTCGACCGCGACGACGCCGGCAACGGTACCCTCAAGCGCTCCAAGAAGAAGAGCTTTGACTGGTACAAACACGTTATTGAGACGAACGGCGAAGATTTGTCCTAGGCTTTCTCAACAACCATTGCCTCCTAACCAAAACGCCCGGCGAGCAGTTGCGCTCGCCGGGCGCCTTGTTAAAAGAAGTGAAAGAAAGCAAAAGAAGTTAAAACTTGCAAAAGAAGTGAAAGGGAATAGGACTCAATATCGATAAGAGACGTTCTGCCGTCTGCGGATTTTGGGACATGCGGCCCGTTTTTTGAGCCTGCCTGTCGGTACACTAAAAGCACTATGGGTACCCGCGAACGACATATCGGACACACAGCCACCCGATCCGCACCCGTGGCGGATCCCAGGGGCGGCAGGCTCTTCGCCATGCCGCGATTCCTCGTTGGCATAACGCACCTGGTGTACCGTCGCCGCGCCTTCGTCATTGCCGGCGTCATAACCGCACTATTTCTTCTGCTTTTGGCGGTCTTGCCGGCGTTATTCGCCTCCGACCCCAAGCTCTCAAACATCGTGCCTGCCTATAGCGAGGTGTCCAAAGAAGTCGTGGACGGGCTTATCCATTCGAGCTCGATTCCGCTGCTTGTCGCTGCGATCGCCTTTTCAATCTGGGGCGTGCTGGTCTACCTGCGCTGTCTTGATTACGTCTTGCGTCGGCGCCTTGTTGCCGTTGCCACCATCTGTGCCCTGTGGATGATCGAGGTCATCCTTAAATACAAGTCGTTCACGCCGTTCTATGCCACCGTGCTGTGGTACCTGTACTACGTCCCCATGACGCTCGTTCCGCTGCTCTATCAGCTGTGCGGCCTGCGTCTTGCAGGCTTGGAGCAACATCGTGCGGGCCACCGCTACCGTACGGCCCTGTGGATTGCGGCCATCCTGCTCATTGGGTTTGTGCTCACCAACGATTTTCACCAGCAGGTCTTTCACTTCGATCGCTCAAGTGACACCTGGAGCAACGACTACACGTACGGCTGGGGCTATTTCGCCGTGCTCATATGGACGGCCTTTAACTTTGTCGCCTTTTTCATTTTGGTGGGTCGGTCTGCATCTTTCCGCATTCAGCGCTTTTCGGGCACGGCGGCACTCGTGCTGCTGGGCGGCGCGTTCTTTGCCATCTCGTATGCCCTGCGCGTGCCGTGGGCATGGAAGCTCAACTTTTCGCTCGTCTACTGCGTGCTGTGCGTGGTGACGCTCGAGATTTGCCTCGATTGCGGCGTCATTCCGTCGTATCACGACATCGCCGGCATCTTCGATACCCTGCCGCTCGACCTTAAGGTCCTAACGCGTGACCTGCAGGAAGTTTATGCCACGCCGGTATCAAAGCCGATTCCGGCGGGCGTGCGCGAGGAGCTGCGCGCTCAAGAACTCGGACACTCTCACGCCTTTGCTGTCGTTTCCAATCCCGATGTGATGTATCGCTCCTTTCCACTGCTGGGCGGGTCGGCCCTGCTTGCTCAGGACGTATCGGAGGTCAACGAACTCAACCGCGAGCTGGCGCATCGGCGTATGGAACTGCAGCGCCAAAACGAACTGCTCACGGCCGACTACGACCTTAAAGCGCATCTGGCAGATCAAGAGGCCGAGGCCTTGTTGGTCAAAGACGTTGACCAGGCACTTGCCCGCGCACTCGGCGAGATGTATGGGCTGCTGAGCTCGCTACCGCCGTTAACCGACGAGGCATCCTCGCACGAGCGGTACCGCATGCTGCAGTGTGCCAAGATGTTTGTCGCTTATTGCAAACGCAAAGGCTCGCTCACGCTGGCGCAGCACGGGGAGAGCGGTTTTGACCGCGACCGTATCCAGCTGATCGCCAACGAGATGGCAAGCGATCTGCGCACCATCGATGTCGACTGCGCCTCGATTATTGCCATACGGCGCCCCATGCATGCCAGTGCGGTGAGCGCGCTGTACGACTGCGTGTACGATTTTGCGTTCTTCGCTTACACCACCGACCATCCGGCGCTCATGTATCACCTGAGCGACCACGATTCGTGCAGCGTGGAGCTGCGCGCCACGCTCTTCTCCAATGACGAGGAGAACTTGTCGCAGACGCCGGCTGCCCACGAACTCGAAAGCGCGCTGCAGGGGCGCAACGTGGCATATCGCCTTGAGGGCGAGCCCGGTCAGCTGCGCATGATCGTATTGATGCCGCGGGCAGGTGAGTGACGATGCAGATTCCGCTTATCCTTCCCCAAATCGTTGCGCTCGATATCGTCTTTGCTCTGGCGGCGTGCCTGCAGACCATTCACGTTCCGCTCATCGCATCGCGTCGCTTGTCCTACAACCGCAAAGTGATTTGTGCCTACGAGGCGAGCCTTGTGCTGCACTTGATTATCTCGGCTGTCATCTTGTTCGCGTTGTCTGGCTCGTATTTGGTGGCGCCGCCTCACGTCGCCGCCGAGGCGGCGGGCGCGCTACTATGGCTCAACGCTGCGATCTTTTTCTACGGCGCGGTGCTTATGGTGCACTATCGTCGCCCCGTTATGTTGGCGGAGCTGCTGCTCGTTGCCGCCGTGACGCCGCCAGTGGTTTATGCCATGGGCCCGGCATGGACCGCGGTTCTTATCGCGGAGGGCGCGTTCTTCCTGTTCCGCTCCATCGCGGCGCTTTTGATGGATGTGCGCAACCGCCAGGAGGACATCACGGCGTTCTCGACGATCGAGACTATCAACGTGATTCCCGTGGGCATTCTGTATCTGGATCCCAAGGGCCGCCCGTTGCTCATGAACCGCTGCATGCGCAAGAACCTCGTGGAGCTTCACATGCCCACCGACCTGGGCGATATGAGTGGCACGTGGAATGGCCTTCGCAAACTCAGCGCGCAGATGCCCGAGAGCAGCAAAGACCGCGTTCGAATCGACCTGGACCGCTTTGGTGAGGCGCGTGCGGTGATCGAGATTTCTTTCACCGAGATTCGCCTATTTGTGCGCGACGATGTTATGGTTTCGGGTCGTTCGTTCGAACGTATTATTGGCTTGGACGTGACGGAGTACGCGCATGCCCACGACCGTCTAGCGCAGGCCAATCACCTCCTTGAGCTTGCGGGTCAAGAACTTCAGGCTCAGATCGAAGAGGTCAAGAAGGTTGCCGACAATGCGGCCTACCTGCGCATGCGTGCCCGCGTGCACGACGTGATCGGCCAGCGCCTGTCCATCCTCCATCGATATCTGGAAGAGGGGCGCCTAGACGACGAGTCGCTCGAGCAGATTGACCCGCTGCTGCGCTCGATTGCCGCCGACCTGCGTAGCGGTGGCGACAGCGAGCCTGCGGAGCAGCTCGGCGATATCGTTCATGCCTTTGGCCTGGTGAGCGTACAGATCGATGTAGATGGATCGCTTCCGGACGATGTGCACGTCGCTGCCGCCTTTTTGCAGATTATCCGCGAGGCATCGACCAATGCCACCAAGCATGCGCAGGCCCACCAGGTCCAGGTGCGCCTGTGGCAGGAGGTATCGGATGGTGGCGCCATTGCACACATGACGGTATCAAACGACGGTGCGCCCGCTCCCGTATCGTATCGCGAGGGAACGGGTATCCCTGGTATGAGACATGTCGCGCAAAATCTGGGCGGCAGCCTGGAGGTTCATGCCGCCCCGCCCTTTACGCTTGCGGTGTCCATTCCGCTGAACTCCAACGCAACGGTCCAAAGGAGAAGCTCATGATTCGTATCCTTATCGTCGAAGACCAGGCCATTCTGCGCGAGAGCCTCGCACGCTCCGTTGGTGATCAGCCCGACATGACCGTTGTTGCCGCCATCGCCGATGCCTCAGATGCCTTGGACGTCGCGCTCAAGGAGCATCCGGACATGATTTTGATGGACGTGTGCACCGAGCACGATTCCAACGGCATCGTGGCGGCGGCGCGCATCAAAGAGCGGCTGCCCGAGTGCCGCATCGTTATCATGACGGGCATGCCCGAGATTACGTTTGTGGATCAGGCGCGCGAGGCGGGCGTCGACAGCTTTGTGTACAAGAACGTCGGTATCGATGAGCTCTTTGCCGTGATGCGTTCCACGTTGGCGGGTTACTGCACGTTTCCCAAGCCGCCCGAAAGCATCTTTTCGGGCACGGCGGCGCTCGACGACGTGGAGCTGTCGATTTTGCACCTTGCCTGCGAAGGCAAGAGCCGTCGCGAGATTGCGGCCGAGTTGTTTATGAGCGAGGGCACGATTAAGCGCCGTATCTCGGAGATTCTCAACAAGACCGGCTACGACAACATCATGCGCCTGGCCGTGCACGCGGTGACCGAAGGCAGCATCGTCCCCAATATGGAGCGCTAACGCTCGTTACCTATCGGCGCAAAGCGACGGGGTCGCAGGATCAACTCCTGCGGCCCCGTCTGGCATGTGCGCGGATGTGTCCGCCAATCCGCGGCTGTCGTGGTCTGCCGTTACGCGATGGTTGCGCTGTAGGAGGCGACGTCCTCGTAGGAATCGGTCAGGTAGGCGTCGATGCCGATGGTCGTGTTGACCAGGTCGTCGAGGCTATCGAGCGCGCCGTTCGAGAAGGTGAATTCCTCGGTGGCGTTGGTGCCGGGCATCAGGTGAGCCGAGAACCAGGGTTCCTTCATGGTGCCGTTGACGTTGGTCTTACCGCTGGGAGCGTAGAAGGTCAGGTCCTTGTCGCTCTTGTTGGTGATGTTGACGACAAAGCCGATGTCGCCCCAGTCGTCCTTGAACTTCTCGGTGATGGTGATGGTGCACAGATCGTCATCGGCGACGGTGACGGCGGGGGAGATTTCGACACTCTGGACGTCGTCGTCTTCGACGGCCTCATCGATCTCCTCTTCCTTTTCGGCAGCCTCGCGATCCTTCTTCACCGTGCCGGACAGATCCTTGTCGGACTTGGTGAAGACAAGATTGCCGTCATCCTCTTCGAGGATGAGTTTGCCGTCCTTGAGCTTCATGTCGTGCGACTCGTCTTCGGCGGTGATCGTTACGGTGGTGGCGTCCTTTGCCTCCCATTTAAGGTCGACAACCTCAAGGAACAGGTCGAGGGCGCCCGTACCGTCCTCATCGAGAATCAGGACGCAGTGGACACCCCAATCCTCGAGCATCTTCATGTACTCATCGGTCAGCTCTTCGCCCTCCAGGGTTCCTCCCGAGAGCTCCCAGCTGCCGACGAAGTTGGCCTTGGGATCCTTGCCACCGCCGCCGCTGCAGCCCGTCAGGGCAAAGGCGAGCGCCAAGACGCATGTCAGGAATGCGAGTACGGACTTTTTGAACGTTGTCTTCATGGTGTCCTCCTTAATCGAACGAAACCCATAGAAGCAGGAGCGGGGGTGGCGGATCCCCCGCTAATTACCAGATAGAGGGGCTAGGGCCTGGGTGTTCCGCAGTTGCTGCAGAACTTGCCGCCGTTTTCGCTGCCGCAGTTGGGGCAGAACCACTTGGCCGGTGCCGGGGCGGGTGCGGGGCTGCCGCACTCGGGGCAGAACTTGCCGGTGTTGGTGGCGCCGCAGCTGCAGGTCCACGTGCCGGCCGCGGGCGCGGCGGCGGGGGCCGGTGCGGGGGCGGGGGCAGGTGCCGGTTGCGGGGCGGCCTGCTGCTGCGCCTGGCCGGCGGCAAACAGCTGGCTGGCGTTCATACCGCCCATGCCGCCTGCCATGCCCATGCCCATAAAGCCGGCCATCGCGCCGTTGGGGTTGGCCGCCGCGGCGCGCATCGCGTCGCTCTGGGCGCTGGCGATATTGGCGGCCGCCATGGTGGGATCGCGCATGACCGCGGCCTTCTGCAGGTCCTTGATCATCTGCTCGTCTTCTTGCGAGGCGGCGATGGAGTTGACGCCAAAGCTCACAATCTCGACGCCGCGCAGGTCGCGCCAGTCGGCGGAGAGGACCTCGTTGAGCGCACGGGCAAGCTCGGTGGTGTGGCCGGGGATGGCGCTGTAGCGGATGCCCATCTCCGAGATCTTGGCAAAGGCGGGCTGCAGGGCGGTGAGCAGCTCGGACTTGAGCTGGCTGTCGATCTTGTCGCGCGTGTAGCTATCGGTTACGTTGCCGCACACATTGGTGTAGAACAGCAGCGGGTTGGTGATGCGGTACGAATACTCGCCGTTGCAGCGCACGGAGATGTCGACGTCCAGGCCAATATTGTTGTCGACCACGCGGAAGGGCACGGGCGAGGCGGTGCCGTACTTGTTGCCGATGATCTCCTTGGTGTTGATGAAGTAGACGCGCTGGTCCTTGCCCGCGTCGCCGCCGAAGGTAAAGCGGCTGCCGATATTGGCGAAGGTTTCCTTGATGGAGTCGCCCAGGTTGCCGCTAAAGACGCTCGGCTCGCTGCCGGTATCGAAGACGAACTCGCCGGGCTCAAGCGCGACCTCGATGATCTTGCCGTTTTGCACCACGAGCATGCCCTGGCCGTCGTTGACGGCGATGACGGAACCGTTGGAGATGACGTTGTCCTCGCCGTGCGTGTTGGAGCTGCGGCCGCCGGTGCGCTTGACGCCCTTGCAGGCCAAGACGTCAGCGGGCATCGATTCGCAATAGATAAATTCCTTCCACTGGTCGGCCATGACGCCGCCGGCAGCTCCCAATCCAGCTTTCAAGAGTCCCATGGTGATCTTCCTTTCTCGTTAAAGTCGGGGTGGTATTGGTCAGAATGGTTAATCGTCCTTGTTGTCCTTCATGACGACGGTGGTCTCGGTGTGGCTGAAGGTGTCGTGCTTCTCGACCAGGTCGAGCTCGCCGCAGTACTCGTCGGCGTGGGTTGCCTCGTTGGCCGTCTTGAGCTGGCTTACCAGCAGCACGTCTCCGATAATCACGATGATCAGCGGCGCCACGATGTTGATGAGGATGCCCTCGATATCAAAAGTGAGGTAATCCGGATCGAAGGCGTATTCGCCCATAAAGAGAATCTGGGAGAGGACAAATCCGATCACAAAGAACAGCAGCGAGGCGATGATGAGCTTGGGCTTGGAGCAGGGGAGCTCGCCGACCATGCGGCCGGTCTGGCCGTTCATGGCAAACAGGTAGCTCTTGCCGTTCCACGAGGTGGAGAGCATCCAGACGGGGAACAGGGCGTAGTCGCTGTCTTCCCAGGTGTAGTCGAGTTGCTTGCTTTCGACCGTGGCGTCGTCGTATTCGTCGACGACGGTCTCGCGCAGGGCCGAGATCGTGCTCTCCTCCATGCGGCGCTCGGCGCGCTCCTTGCAGGTCTCGCAGTCCTCGTCGTAGCGGTTGGCGATGTAGCCGGGCATATACGCGACCGAGAACGGGCGCAGCGCCTCGTAGTCAAACGGCTCGATGGCGTCCATGTGGCCGTCGGGCATCTTGGACGATCCGTCGACGGGCACGCGCTCAAACGAGATATTGCCCTTACGGTAGGCATCGTAGTGGTCGGTGGTCGTGACGGTGCGGTCGGATTCCTCGGTCACGGTCTCGTTGGTTGCGTCAAAGCACACTTCGCCGTCCACGCGGGCACCGTAGAGCCAAAACGGCACGTAGACGCCTTGGACCTCGTCGATATGGTTGCCGGTGACAAAGCTCTTGGGCAGCAAGATCTTGCCCTTGTAGTGCTCCTTGAGCGCGGCCAAGACATCGTCGCGCCCGAGCTTGAACGGGATCACCAGGTCGGGGGAGAAGTCGCCCGAGAGCTGGCCGGGTGCCATGGCAGGATTGCCGCAGTACGGGCAGGTGGTGACGGCGACGGTGCCGTCCGAGATCAGCTCGGCGCCACACGACGAGCAGATATAGCCGGCGTTTTCGGCAAGCTCCTGCACCGCATCGTCGGATGCGGGCTTGGATGTTGCGGCCGCCGCATCGGCTTTGGCGTCCGCCTTGTCCTGGCGCTCGCGATAGAGAGCCTCGACTTCTTCGACTTCAAAGCGCGAGTCGCAGTAGTCGCAGACGAGCTTTTGCTCGGCGCTGGCAAAATGCAGCGGGCCGCCGCAGGCAGGGCACTGATAGTTAACGCTTTCGAAGGCCATGATCGGTCCTTTCCGTGCCGGGGGCTATGCGCCGATGGCGCCGCCGCAGTATTCGCAGCGCCCACTGGCATCGGGAATGGTGGTGGCACCGCAGAAGGGGCAAGTGACCGCGGTCTTGGGGGCCTTGGCGGCAACGACGCTGTCGCGCGTCTCCTGACGCAGCTGTACCAGCGCGTCGCGGACTTCGGTTGCCTGACGTTTGGCCTCGCGGTACTCGATGGACCCGCGCTGCTCAATGGTGGAGTCGTTCACGCGCAGGTCGATCTCGGTAAAGTACGGCGTGTTGACGTGGATGGTCAGATTGAAGTCGTAATCCAAGTCGTAGCGCGGCGGGTCATAACTCTCGCGCTCGCCGTCCTTGGTCTCGCGATAGATCTCGGTGCGGTGCTCATCGATGTCCATATCGCAGCCGAGCACCTGCGAAAACTCGATGATGTCGGGGTTGGCGTCGCGCCAGCGCGTCTGCGAGGTAATGATCAGCAGGCCCGCGTCCTCGTCGAGCATAATATTGGTGCGCCCGGCCGAGAGCGTTCGCGTGGGATTGAACGATGCCAAGCGCTCGGCATTGGCCTCGCGGTAGGCGAGCTGCTCGCGAATGTCGTCCGCGGTGCTAGAGCGATAACCGCCAAAGAAGGGGGAGAGCTTGCCGACGCATTCTTTGCACAGGTAGCCTTCGTTGATCTTGGTCTTACCTAGAAGCCCCAGCTCAGTACCGCAAATCGCGCACTCTTTCTTCTCGAACATCTTGTCAAAGAAGCCCATGGTTGCCTCCCATCAACAGGTAGCGTGTGTCACTTTTGATGATGGGGGAGCGCGCGATCTTTCACGATACCCAGACGGCTCAAGAGGTCTCCACAACTGGGACACATGGCCCATTTTTCATCCCCAAATAACTTGCGGTGAAATAGTTCCTAAATGGCGGCCTTAGAGGCCCAAACAGGAACTATTCCACCGCAACTTCTGGGTAGTCATTGGGGACGTTCTTAAACGACTAGTCGTTGGAGACGGTCTTTGCCGAATGTGGGCCTGTCGCCTGCTACGCGACAGTAATAGCGACCTGGGCGTAGCGGGTGCAGGGGCGCTTGGCACTGGTTTGCACGCTGAGGGTGAGCACGAAGCGGTCTCCGGGCTGGGCGTCGGCGGGCACGGTGAAGGTGGTGTTCGCGGCGCATTCCTGCCACAGTGACAGATTCTGAGCGCCTGCATAGCGCGACGGTTCCACCGCGACATCCCAATGCGCGTTGAAGCCCTTGCTATCGGGGTCGACGATGGTTGCGACAAGGTCAACACGCTCACCGGCCGCGGCACTGCGGTCGGCCGTAGCCTCAACAACATACGCTGGATGCGAGCAGGACGCCGGCTCGTGGGCACACCACTGTGCGCGAGCGGCAAAGTCCTCCTGATAAGCGCGCAAGTAGGGGTTCGGATTGCCTTCCACCGACGCGCCCATAGCCGCAAAACCGGCAGGCGCATCCGAATCGGGATGCCCGTCCAGGAACATACGGCCGAGCAACGTATCAAAGTCGCGATCATCGATGCCGCGCAGGCCAAAGGGCAGCAGGGGGATATAGGTCATGCTATCGCCCTCGGCCATAAAGTCACCGCGCTCAAACTGCATGGCGGGGATGCCTTCTAGGCCCCAATCCAGGCGAGCATGCTTACCAAACTGGAAGCGCTCGGGCTCGTTTTCGTACACCTTGCCATCGCCGTAGAGCATATAGCGCGCCATGAGGGGGCCGTTGCCCTGGGTGAGGTTGCGCTCGGGCCAGGGCGCCTTAAACAACGGCAACGTGTCGGGCTGAGCCGTCTTTGCGTCGACGTAGCCGCCATACATATAAGGCGCGCACCAAAAGACGAGCTCGGGAAAGAGCTCACGCCCATGGTCGAGCCAAGAATTGTCCTGTCCCACGCCATCGGCGACGCCCATCACGCGCACCTTCTGATAGACGCGCTGCTGCACAGAAGACCATTCGGGCGTATCGCGATAGCGCTCAGCAATACTCATGAGCGCACGAACGATCGTATTCATGCCACCCCAGCTGAGCAGCCAAAGCGTACGCGGGTCATCATCCAAAATCGCCTGCGCAATCACACGCGAGCCATCAGTCTCCTCACGCACGTCGCCCTCAAAGGCAACATTGCCCACAAACGTACGCTCAATCATCTGGGCAGGCGAGGGAAACGGCGGCTCACCGGCAGCGTCCGCATTCGCCTGCAACTGCGGCCAAGCCTGGGCATATTCATTACTCCAGAGACTCTCAATCCAATGCTCAGGAAACGGTCGATACTCACGAAGCTCCCCAGCCAGCGGATCAGGCTCATGGGGCACAACATCCCACTCATAAGAGCGACGCCCTTTGGTCCGCCAATGCGAATTCACCTCACCGAGCGTATGCACGCCATCCCCAAGAAAGTGATACTGCGAAGCCGTATACGCCACAGCCTGCACATCAAGCACATTAAGATACAGAGCCAAATGAATGAGCGAGTTCATATCATCGACTTCCATATCAGTAGTAACAATCACCCGAGTTAACTCACGAGTCATAAGAAAAGCTCCAACCAAAATCAATTCAGCCAGTTACGCGCAAGGCAAGACGGGACCCCCGCCCTCATCGCCGTCAACCCGGCGGCCCGCTAGAAGCGCTCGTCCAGGGTCCACAGCAACGTCAACGCAGCGGGGCCGAGGGCTTACCTCTGAAAATATTCCGCAGGGGGCGGCCCGGTTGCACAGCGCGAAGCGCGTAGTGCAACCGGGCCGCATGCCCGAGGACATTTTCAGAGGTAAGCCCTCGACCCCGCGATGGGACGGATTACTTATCGACCCTGGCCGACCACTCCCAGCAGCCCACCGGCTCGCCGTCGATGAGTACGTTGCCCCCGTCGAAGTCTTGATAACACAGGTCGTTGAATTGGTGGATCCACACGCCGTGGTTGAACGTCTTCTTGGGCGAGCCGTCGGCCTCGCGGTAGCGCCCAGTCAGGTCCTCGACATGGCTAAAGTACGTGAGGTGCACGTTGGCGCCGGCGGCGCGCAGGCGCGCCGTGAGCGGCAGCACGGTCTCCTGCGGGGCCACGAGCTCGTCGCCCTTGGAGTGCGTAAACCACAGCGGCGTCTTGGCAAGGGCGGCCACGTCCTCGTCCGTGGCGTTGTACCACGGCGCGCAGCAGGGAAGGCCCGCGGCGAAGAAATCGGGGTAGTCGGCGCACAGGCGCAGCGTCATAAAGCCGCCGTTGGAAAGGCCGGCGACCACGATGCGGTCGGTGTCGATGCGGTCGGCATGCTCGGCGACAAACTCATCGATGAGCGCCTTAATGACGGGGGAGTAGATACTCTGGTTGGAGTGGCCGAGCTGCTCGACGCCGTTGTCCATCCAAAACGTGGGAGACTGCGGCACGAGCACCCAGGCAAAGCCGCCAAAGTAGCGCTGGATCTGCGTCTGGCTGATGGCCGTCACGCGGTTGCCGATATAGGCACGCGTGGCGCCCTCGCCCTGCGTGGAGCCCTTGCCCTCGCCGGCGCCGTGCAGGTACACCACGAGCGGAGCCTTTTGGGGCACGACTGTGGCCTCGGGCGCAAAGGGATTGAAGCAGGCGGAGTCCTCGGCCTTAAAGCTCGGTTCAAAGAAGCCGTACTCGAGCGCGATGCCATTGACGGCGGTCTTTTGCGTGGCGTTGCTCCAGCCCCTGAGCGCGGGGCAGATGTCGCCACGGCAGGTGTCGAAAACCAGACCGCAGGTGGGGTCGTCGCCGTCGTTGCCGGGAAGGGCTGCAAGCTGCGTGATGCGCAGCTGGTCATCGAGCATGCGCGAGCCCATCACGCCGCCCTCGATGGTCTTGGTCAGGCGCTGCTCGGCAACCTCGAGCGCCACATGGGTGCCCACGGCGAGCTTGCGGCCGCCCTCATCACAGGGGTACGCGGCGAGAACATCGATATATCCCACGGACGGCGCGGCATGGTCGGCGCCACGCTCCTTGCGCAGCAGGACCTCGCCCGAGCGCTCGTGGCGCTCTACATATATATGGAAGGAGTGCGGGTCGATGTCGTTGGCACGCGCGGTGCAGGGCAGATCGAGTACTACCTTGCTGATCCAGGGGCCAAAATCGCCCAACGAGGTGACGGTTGCATAGGTACATGATTTGAGTTCCATGGACTGCCTCCCTTTGCGCCGCGAGTAGTAAACAATTGCGGCAAGACAATTTAAACATGTTTAGTGTAATGCAGAATTGCTGAACTTGCAGGTGAACTCGGTAAAAGGTCAAATTGAACATGCAATGAACTACTAAACATATGTTTAGTGGCATCTAACAGGGGTTTTGTTGATGGGCAAACAAGACGTAGAGGTGCTAATTAAAGTAAAAGCCCACGTAGATGTGCATTTCGAAATGAACCACCCAATATGCGACACACTAACATTCAATTACGTTCACCCCCGATTTCCTACCGTTCACCGGACGGCAAACGGCAAAATTGCCACAATTTAGACGTTCCGTGTAAACTAAAGCCTGTAAACGTTCAGTAAACACAATGTTTACGACAGCGTATCCAAGGGTTCGGCAGCCGTAAGGGGTTATAGTCGCCGAGCCAAAGGCGTGCCTACGCCCAAACGAGTAGGCACACGATGATATGGGGAGGGGTCCCATGGCAGTAGATAACAAGCAGATTGCCACCGATGTCCTCGAGCTCGTGGGCGGTGCGGAGAATGTTACCGTCGCCACCAACTGCATGACGCGCCTGCGTCTGACGCTCAAGGACAACAACAAGGCCGACGTGGAGAAGATCAAGAAGGTCAAGGGTGTTCTGGGTTGCCAGTTCGCCGGCAGCCAGCTCCAGGTCATCATCGGTCAGAACGTGCCCAAGGTGCTCGCCGAGTTCGTCGCCATCTCCGGCGTCAAGCAGGGTGCCGCGGTTGACGAGAACCTCGACGCTCCCAAGGAGAAGTTCGAGCTCAAGAACCTGCCCAACATCATCCTCGACTATCTGTCGGGCTCCATGACCCAGCTGATCCCGCTGCTCATGGCCGGCGGTCTGTTCCGTACCATTGCGGCCATTCTCGGCCCCACCATGCTTGGTTTTATCTCGGACACCGATCCGACCTACACGTTCCTCTACACCACCCTGTACGAGGCCACGTTCACCTTTATCCCCATCTACCTGGGTTATGCCGCTGCTAAGAAGCTCGGCGCCTCCCCGGTTCTGGGCATGCTCCTCGGCGGCGCCCTCATGGCCCCGTCCGTCGTGAGCGTCGCGACCCAGGAGGGTGGCGGAATCATCTCCGTCTACGGTATCCAGATCGCCGCTGCCAACTATCAGCAGTCCGTCCTGCCGATCATCCTTTCGGTGCCTGTCCTCTACTTCGTCGAGAAGTTCTTTAAGAAGGTCATGCCCGACGTGCTGTCCACGGTCTTCACGCCGTTCTGCACCATGATCGTCACCATTCCTATCGCCTTTATCGTCCTTGCCCCGATCGGCAACGAGATCGGTAACCTCATCGCCAACGCCCTCTTTGGCCTGGCTGACCTTGGTGGCATCGGCATCCTGATCGTTATGGCCATCCTCGGCGCCTTCTGGCAGCTCTTCGTGGTCTGCGGTATGCACATGCCTGTCATCCTGCTTGCTCAGGTCCAGATCATCGCCGCCGGCTACGATCCCTTTGTCTTCGTCTCCACCAACTGCGCTATGGCCGCTGTCTGGGGCTGCGCCTTCGGTGCCTTCCTCAAGATGAAGAACCCCGACGAGAAGGGTCTCGCTCTGGGCTACGTCATCTCCGCCATCGCCGGCGGCGTCACCGAGCCCGCGCTCTTCGGTATCCTCATGCGCTTCCGTCGCACCATGTTCGGTATGTTCATCGGTGGCGCTATCGGCGCCGTGTTCTCCGGCCTCATGGGTGTTACCTACTACCTCGCTGGCGGTGCCGCCAACTTCCTGGTCTTCACCAACTACCTGCAGGGTGGCCAGATGAACACCGTCTGGGCTATCGTCGGTATGGCGATCTCCTTTGTCATCGCCGCCATCGTGGTCTTCCTGACCGGCTTCTCCAAGGAGGAGCTCGCCGAGATGGAGGCCTAAGGCCAAAACCTCGGTCGCATACGACCTTACCTACACGACAGGGCCCCGTCAGGCGAAAGCCCGGCGGGGCCCTTCTTGCAAGGTAGACTGGAGTGGGCGAGTGGTGCTCGCCTGCCGGGGCTTGCTAAGCGACGGGGGCTTTTGCGCCAGGTGTGGGCGCGAAAGAATCTGCCGGTTCGCAATTCCTTTATCGAGCGAAAGGACATGCAGATGAGTTTGGGAAAACTGACCGTCAACGGTCGTAGGGATGGCTTTTTGTGCGAGGGCAAGCCGTTCTTTTGGTTTGCCGATACGTGCTGGAGCGCATTTACCAGCATTACCGAGGCCGACTGGGACTACTACCTGACCCGTCGTGCCGAGCAGGGCATGAATGTGCTGCAGATCAACACGCTGCCGCAGTGGGATCGCTGCTGCCCCGATCTGGGCATTTGGCCCTATGCCAGCGAGGACGGCGTGCACTTTGATTGGTCTCAGCCCAACCAGGCCTATTGGGACCGCGCCGCTGCCATGTGCCGCGCTGCCGTCGAGCACGGCATTCGTCCTGCGCTCGTGCTCATGTGGTGCAACTACGTGCCCGGTACCTGGGGTGCCAAGATTGCCGAGCGTTGCGGTGCCGAGGTTATGCCGCGCGAGGAGGTTCGTGCCCACGTTGCCCGCGTCGTCGAGAACCTGGGCGAGTTCGATCCCGTCTATGTGGTGACGGGCGACACGGACTTTGCCGGTGACGAGGCGATTGCCTATTACGAGGATGCGCTCGACGAGGTTGCGAAGCGCGCGCCCGAGGCTCTGCGTACCATGCACATCAATCGCGGTAACCGCACGATTCCCGCGCAGTATTTGGACCGCCTGGACTTCTATATGTTCCAGCCCGGCCACAACTACGAGGGCCAGCCCGAGGCTTGGCGCCTGCCGCAGGACTTTATCGCCAACTATCCCAAAAAGCCGATGGTCAACTCCGAGCCCTGCTACGAGCAGATGGGTGCATCGCGCAATGTGTACTGGCGTTTTACCGCGCAGGACTGCCGTGCGAGTGTGTGGTCGTCGATCCTTGCCGGCGCGAGCGCGGGCGTGACCTATGGCGCGCACGGCGTTTGGAATTGGCAGACGTCGCGCAGCCAGGGTTCGGTGCTGGGCGAGGGCTTCGACATGCCCTTCCGCTGGCAGGAGTGCCTGCAGTTCCCGGGCGTTTGGGACTTTGGCGCGATCGGGCACACGCTTGCCGGGCTGGGCGCCACGGCGGCCGACGATGCGCTTGCCGTGGTTCCCGCGCAGGAGCTGCTCGACGATGCCCGCGAGGCGATTCGCGTGGCGCGTGTCGGTGAGCGCGTCGTCACCTATCTGCCGCGCACCACGGCGCTTACGTTTAAGCTCGATGGCGCTCGCGGCTGGACGGCGACGGCCCTCGACATGGAGGCCAAGCGCATTGCCAAGCTGCCCGTTCGCGATAACGGCGACGGCACCGTGCGCGTAGCTCAGCATCCCTTTGAGCACGACGCCCTGGTGATCCTGACTCCCGAGCGCTAACGCCCGAGCTTTTCCCTTCGGCCCGGGGTACCTCCTTCCCTTTCTCCTACACCAACAATCTAGTCCCCCTTAATAAGTTGCGGTGGAATACGGATTGATTTTGGCCTTTTTGGCTGTAAACAGTCCGTATTCCACCGCAACTGCTGTTGAGGGCGGTTGAGGTCTGATGTGTAATTCTTCCGGCATCGCGTGTGTAGTAAGACCCGTTCTCCATTAAAATGGTTCTCCGGACATCTAAGCGGGTGGGGGTTACCATGAGGGACCTGGGAGACACAACCGCATACTTGCGCCGGGGCATACGGGAGATTCTGTGCCTGGCGCTTTTCTTTTTCACGTTTTTGGCCGGCGAGTACTTCTTTGACGTACGCGTGGCCGAGTTTGTGCCAGCGAACGAGGTTGTTATCTACGAGAGTATCGTCGTCGGCGCGAGCGTGATTGGCTATTTTGTGCGTCCTCTTCTGTACTATCGCCGTCCCCAGGCAATCGATGCAACGAGCGATATGACGGGCGTGCTGCTGGTGTCGGCATTGCTGCTGCTGATTATGGCGGCGCAGTTTCAGGTCGTGATTGCGGGCGGCTTGGTGGCGTGCTGCGCTCTGGGCTACTGCGGATCGACCGCCCATGCCAATCTGGCGCGGCGTTTTGCGCAGACGCCTTGTCTGGCACGTGCCGTGGCGGTTTCTTATGCTGCGGGCATTTTGGTACAGGTGCTCAACCATATGGTGATGCCTGCGGGCATTCCTCAACAGTTTGTCCTTATCGCCTGTGCGATTGCGCTGGTTGGGCTGCTTCACGGTACCCGCCGAGCTAAATTGCGCGATGAGTCTGCGCCCGAGTTCGAAGTCGAGATTGCCGAGCTATCGGTCGATGCGTCGGAGCATGGCGCCAAGTGGCGCGATAATCCCGAGGCAAAGGCGGCCTTCCAAGGTGCCGTAGTGCGCTTGACGGTGGCGACCGCCTGTCTTACCGGCGTATTCGCGGCTCTCAACGCCGGTCTTACGACCTCGCATGCCGCCGGCGCCATCGATCTAGGTGACTGGCCGCGCTTGCTGCTGGTCGTGAGCGCGCTTGCCGCCGGCGCCCTGTATGACCTGCGAGGACGCTCGTATATGAATATCATCATGACGTGCGCCGCCATGTTGTCCACGCTCTCGTTCTTCGTGCTTATCACCGATGGCAACGGCGGTAATGCGCTCGCCGCCACGATTATCTTTTACCTGGGCACGGGCTTTTTCGTGGTGTTCTTCACCGCGAAGTTCGCCGCGATTTCGATGTATGCGCGCTGGTCGTATTTGTGGCCGTGCATGGGCCGCGTCATCAACAACATTTGCTCAATGCTTGTGACGGCTCCGGCGGTGGCGATCATCTCGAGTCAAAACGTGCTGATGGCGGTGGGCGTCGTACTCGTGCTGTTTGTCGGCATTGCGATTTCGCTGCTGGGGCAGTTTGGACAAGGCGTTGAGGACGAAGCGGATCACAGAGGCCTGGCGTTTGCCACCGACGATCTTGGCGTGGGCCGTGCGCCCGATCAGGCCGACGCGGTGCCCTTGGAGGCTCCGGAGCTTTCGTTTGACGATCGACTCGATGGCTTCGTTACCGCCTTTGGGCTCACCAAGCGCGAGCGCGATGTGCTGGAGGCGTTGGTCGTTTCGGACGACAGCGTGCAGGACGTGGCGGCGGCGCTCTTCCTCTCGCGTTCTACGCTCTACCGCCACATCGCCTCGATCAACAAAAAGACCGGTGCCGCCTCGCGCGTGGCCCTCATCAACTTCTTCTGGTCCTGGACGCCCCAAGACTAGCCAACCACCACAAAGGGGACAGGCACCTTTGTGGTGGTTTTTACCTGCGAAAATGTGAATATGAGACATTTGTCACCTGCCGTTTTGGCGCTCAAAGGCATATGAATGTGATGTTGAGCGAAGCAGAACGGAAGGGGTGCACCTATGGCGTCTCGGGGTTGCGCGTCTAATAAAATTGCGGGTGCGCTTATCGCCGTGGTTGTTGTTGCCGCGGCAGTGACACTCATGCGAGCTTACGGCGCCGGCGCCCATGGCGCTCAGGGAAAGACTGCCGCACAAGCATCGCTCAATGATTGTGCCGCTGCTCCGGTGGCGGTCAAGCTTATCGAGGACGGAGAGGCACGGACGGTCTATGAGACCGACGATGCCGAGCTGGTCGCATCGACCTTTGCCGCGCTCGACGGCTGCATCGTGGGAGATGAGGTGGATGAGCGGATGAGCGACGCCGGTTGTACGCTCGTTTTTGTCTATGCGGACGGCTCGGAGCGATCGGTGGAGCTCGAGGGCAAGAATATCGTGCTCGACAAGACGGTATATCGCCTCGACGGTGCCGAGGAACTGTGGCGACAGCTTGCCGCCATCAAGAACAGCCAATGAAATGAGGGATGTACGGGATGAGTGACTTGAGATTCTGCCCGGCATGCGGGGCGCAACTGCCTCGGGTTGCCGGTGTGCCGGTGCGGTTTTGCCCGGGTTGCGGCGTCCGGCTCGAGGGCGTTGCATGCGGCCCGGATGCCACGGGGTCTGTGGATGATGCGGCTGACGATGATAGCGCGGGTGAAGGTTGCGAGCCGAGCGTGGCCGTGCCGGCAGATGTGCCAACGCGGAGTGCCGAGGCCGCGTCACCGTCTGGCAGCACAGCCTCGGCGGGTGCTCCCCGCGTCGGCGACCTCGAGCTCCATACCGCATGCGATGTTTCTGGCGGTCAGGCACTCGCGCAGGTGGCATTGCCGCGGGATTGGCGTATCGAAGAGGCACATCTTGAGCGTAGCGGTAGCTTCGACTGCCCGATTTCGGTTGGCGTGACGGCGGCGGGCCCCGCGGGCGAGCGGATTGTGTACCGCTCCGAGCTCTGCTACGTGGATGCGGGCGCCGTTGCCAAGCGTATTCCCACGCAAACCGAGCGCAAGGCGTTTGTGCACGTGGAGACAGCGTGCGACGAGCTGGCCCAGGCCTGTGCGGCACAGCTGGGCGCGCGGGCGGAGGTTGTGGCCGAGCAGCCGTACCCGTCGAGCGCGGCGGTCGATATCGAGCACGAGCGTGCCCGCGTAAAGCGCGAGGCGGCAAACGATTTTGCGATCCAGGGCTTTACGATGGAGCCGAGCGATGTGATCTATGAGTGCCGCATGCGTAGATATCGGCTTGCGGGCGCCCCAGTACCCACCGAGCTTGCGGTGGCTGCCAAAGTCGAGGGCTATGTGGCCTCGATTGGCGGAATCGCGGGCTCTATGGGTAAAGGCATTGCCGCCGGGGCCGAGGCGCTGCTGGGCGCGGGCCTTTCGAGCGGGCTCATCGGCGGCGTTCTGGGCAAGCGACTGCGCGAGCGCCAGGCGGCTGCGGCGGCGGGGCAGGGTGTCGCGCAGGAGCAGGCCTCGGATCAGGGCGATTGCCCAGACGAGGCGCCGTTCAAGCTGGGAGCGGCCGACCTGTTGCAGTGGCGTATCAGGGACAGCTTCTGCTTGGTTGCGCCAGAGGGCCGTCTGGACGAGGCGGCCTCTACGGCGCTCGCCTCAATGGCATCGACCCTGCGGCTCAACCCGGAGCTTGCGCGCGAGGCATGCGCTCAAAAGCAGCAAATGGTGCTTGAGCAGCGCCAACGTACGCAGATGAATATCGCCCAGCAGCAACAGCAGTTTGCAGCCTGGCAGCAGATGCATGCTTCGCAGCAGGCGGCGTTCGACAGCTACCAGCAGGCATGGTTCGACCGCAGCGATCGTCAGCACGCCGCGAACATGGCAGCCAGTGCGGCCAATTTCTCCAGCGCAGGTGTGGGAACGGGCGCGGCCTCGTATTCCGATGCCATTCGCGGAGTCAATCATTACACCAGGCCCGACGGCACCGATGTCGAGGTTTCGGTGATGGCGGACCAAGCTTGGGTGAACGGCTCGGGCGATGTGATCGGCACGCGCGATGGCTTTGAGCCCGGTTTTGGCTGGACGGAACTGCCCCGTCAATAGCGTGAGCGGGCTATGTCTGAATCGATGCCGGGCGTGTTTCTCGGCATTGTGATAAAGAACGGGAAAGGAACAACGATGAGGGAGACGGTACTTTCGCGCACGGCGTTTGTCGCGGCGGCGGGAACGGCGCTGCTGACGCTTGCGGGGTGCGGTGGACAGCAGGCGCAGGATACGACGGGTTTTAACGACGACCGCCCGGTAAAGGACAAGATGGACGCGGGCTCGTCATCGGGCGATTCCGGTGATGCGGGCGGCAGCTCGGGTGCGGACGGCGGCTCGACGGATGCGTTTGATACGTGGTCGGATGACTGCTGGGATGCGCACCGCAACATCAGCATCGCGGCATTGCTCGAGCTTAAGGGCTGGCAGTTGCAGGAATTTGCGTCGCAACAGGGCTATACCTGGCAAGATGCGCTCGAGATGTACGAGAACGAGGCAGGCCGCGTACTCAGCGTCTGCAATATCAGCAAGGACGGCGCAACCGAATGGCTTGGTGAGGACGAAATCGGAAAGCTCGACAAGGGCGGAACCGGGAGCACCGTGATGTTTACGCTGCAACTTGCGGGCTATTCGAGCTGCGAGGACGTTATCGCGGGCTTTTCGGTGCCGGTCGAGGATCGGGTACAGATCACCTCGGGCTCGTGGATCGCGTGCGTTTACGGTTCCAACATGGCGCGTCACGTTGCCATGGTGAGCCCGATGGAAAATGGCGACTATCGCCTGGACCTCATTACCGAGGAGGCTATCAAGACCGGCACGTTTACCCAGGGCGGCGGTGCCCCCACGATTGACGAATTTTGGCAGGAGAAGACCGGGCGCGCGCTCGGCTAAGCGCGACGCGGCCAATATCATAGCGAGGGATGAACATGATGAATGAGATGACGATGAGCCGCGCGGCCTTTGTGGCGGGCGCGGGCGCGGCGGCTTGCGCGCTGGCTGGCTGCTCGGGCGCTACGGGCGGCGCGGGCGGCGCCAAGGCGGCGAGCACGGCGGACGCCGCCTGCGTGGACGACAATGCCAACGTGACGGTCTATGCCGCAATCAACCTGGGTGGTGCCGATCTGGTGCGCCTGCTCAAACATCAAAATTATGAGTGGCAAGGCGAGAACGTGGGCTACGGCGCCGCCGATGACGCGGGATTTTTCGCCTTTACCTTTTCCAAGGTTTCGGACGATGTGGACGAACTTGCAAATAGCGCGATACCGCTTTCGGAGTCCGAGTACGAGGAGCTTGAACCGGGCGGTGGAGACGAAAACGTCGCGATTCTACTCTCGGTAGGCGGCTATACGAAGGGCGAACGGGCACTCATCGGTGCGATTGGCGACGCAGCGATGGTGCAGGAGAAATGCACGATTGACGATGCTTTGTATTGGCTGGTCAAAGCGCTTGACGGCCACCGTTACGTGATTATGGCCGACGACACCGAAGACGATGGCGACAGCGCTCATGACATCTATATCTACAACGAGGCTTTTATTCGCACCGGCTACCTGAGCGGCGGCGACCAAATCGATATCGATGAGCTCTGGAGCCGCCTGGCCAACGCCTCATAGCGCACCAAAACCACCACAAAGGTGACAGGCACCTTTGTGGTGGTTTTTGCCGGTTGCAGACTCGGCAAAGCGCGCCCGCATCGACGTCCTGCCTGCGCTAAACTGGAGGGCACGTACGCGATTACGAGAGGAGCCCGCATGGAGGCTTACAAACAAGAGTTCATCAAGTTTATGGTCGAGTCCGACGTTCTTAAGTTCGGCAGCTTTACGCTCAAGAGCGGCCGTCAGTCCCCGTTCTTTATGAACGCCGGCGCCTACGTGACGGGCTATCAGCTCAAGAAGCTGGGCGAGTATTATGCCCAGGCCATTCACGATAACTTTGGTGACGACTTTGACGTGCTGTTCGGGCCGGCCTACAAGGGCATTCCCCTGGCCGTCGTGACCGCGATTGCCTACCACGAGCTGTACGGCAAGGAGGTCAAGTACTGCTGCGACCGCAAGGAGGCCAAGGACCACGGTGCCGACAAGGGTAACCTGCTGGGCTACGAGCCCCAGGACGGCGACCGCGTGATCATGGTCGAGGACGTCACCACCAGTGGTAAGTCCATCGACGAGACCTATCCCAAGGTCAAGGCGGCTGCCGATGTCGAGATTAAGGGTCTGATCGTGTCCCTCAACCGCATGGAGGTCGGCAAGGGTGGCGTGACCACCGCGCAGAAGGAGATCGAGGCCAAGTACGGTTTCCCCGTCGCGAGCATCGTCTCCATGGCCGAGGTCGTCGAGACTCTCTACAACCACGAGATCGACGGCAAGGTCGTCATCGACGACGAGCTCAAGACCGCCATCGACGCCTACTACGAGCAGTACGGAGCCCGTGAATAGTTACGCGGTTTTACCAAACCGCGTAACGGCTCGACGCTGCGCGGGCCGCATTTGGACAATCTGACGTTCAACTTCAAGGGCGCGACCAGAAGGTCAGCGCCCTTTCGTTTCACGTCACCTTGCCTCAAATGCGACCCGCTCGCTGCCGTTGCCAAATCATCGGCGTTGCTTTGGTCGGCACTTGGGGACGCTCCTTTTCTGCCGGCAGTTTGGGACACTCCTTGCACCAGATTCTAATAACGAGTTTAAGGCGCAAATGGTTATTAGAATTGATATGAACAGTCTAACGACGAAAAGTCGCGCTTACAGAAGTTGCGGGGAATGGAGGAAAACGTACCATCCAGAATGAGCGTGGATAATCTCCCGTTTTTGGCCCCCACGCGGGCTCAAAGTGGGAGATTATCCACTCTCGTTAGATAAGTGTCCGAAAATCCACGCTCGTTTTACTTCAGGCCCGGGAGGCGGGTGTAGGGGAACGAGCGCTCTAGGAACTCGGAGCAGCGGGCGTAGTCTTTGGCGAAGTAGCTGCTGTAGAGCGAATCGAGCACGTATTGCACGGCGATGTGGCTGGCGAACTGTGTGATGCGGTGCGTCATGCTCTCGTGATCGCTCACCGTGAGGTAGGCGGCAAAGCCGGGGTGAATACGCGCGCAATAGGGCGTGCCGATGACGATGACCGGGACATGCCGGCTGCTGAGAATCGGCAAGATTTCCCTGAGGTTGGGGGCAAGACCGCTGTAGGAGATGACGATCGCCGCGCGGTCGGAATCCGAGGCGAGCGCCGTGCGCACCTGGGCCTCGATGCTGCTATAGCATGTGGCGCTTTTGCCGGCGGAAAGCAGGCGATCGCGGAACATTCCCGCTGGGTAGAGGTTGTGCGAGCCCGTGTAGATATCGACCTGTCGGGCGTTGGCGATAAGCTTGGCAGCATGGTCGAGCTGCACGGGGTCGAGTAGCTCCTGCGTCTCGGCCAGCGTGGTCTGGTAGAGACCCTCCATGCGCTCCATGACCTGCGCAGGCGTGGATGTGGCATCGAAGGGAAAGTTGATATCCACGTCGCGGCGGTTGCCCGCCTCGGTCGCCAGGCGGATGAGCTCGACCTTGAGGTCCTTAAAGCCCTCGAGGCCGAGCTTTTTGCAAAAGCGGTGCACGCTCGCGACCGAAACGTTGGTGCGTGCGGCGAATTCCTTGATGGAGAGCCCGCGGATGTCCTCGCCCATGGCAAGGGCCGAGATGCCGAGCTGTTGCTCGGTAGGGGTAAGCCCCTGCGCCTCGGTAATCTTGCGTTTGATATCCATTCGAACTCCCACACTCGCCAAACCTGCCAAAAAGGGACAGGTTTATTTTGACACTATTTGGCAGGTATCAGGAAGTGTCAGGGGCGGGGTGGCGGCGGGTTGCGGGCGCGAAAAGAAGTGTCGGGTTTGGTGCGCCCACCCCCGCATGTCTCCCGCGTGGGCGATACTCGGCTTATCGACCCACGATGCAAAGGAGATGCTCATGGCAAACATCAAGTTCCCCGAGGGTTTCTATTGGGGTGGCGCCACCGCCGCCAACCAGTTTGAGGGCGCTTGGAACGTGGACGGCCGCGGTGCTTCCGTCGACGACCACTTCCTGGGCGGCAGCTATAAGGAGCCGCGCCAGATCACGATCGATATCGACCCCAACCGCTTCTATCCCAACCATGACGGCATCGATTTCTACCATCACTACGAGGAGGACATCGCGCTGTTCGCCGAGATGGGCTTCAACATGTTCCGCATGTCCATCTCCTGGAGCCGTATCTTCCCCAACGGCGACGACGCCGAGCCCAACGAGGCCGGCCTCGCCTTCTACGACCGCGTTTTCGACTGCCTGCGCGCCCACAACATCGAGCCACTCGTGACGCTTTCGCACTACGAGATGCCCTATCACCTGGTCGAGAAGTACAACGGCTGGGCAAGCCGCGAGCTCATCGGCTTCTTTGAGAAGTATTGTCAGACCGTCTTCGACCGCTACCAGGACAAGGTCAAGTTCTGGCTCACCTTCAACGAGATCAACTGCGGCACCATGGACATGGGCGCCATGATGGAGACCGGCCTGATCCAGGGCTTCGAGGGCCCGGCAAGCGCCATCAAGACCACCGCTCAGCAGCGCTTCCAGGCCCTGCATCACCAGTTTGTGGCCAGCGGCCGCGTCGTGCGCTACGCCCACGAGCACTACCCGCAGTTCAAGATGGGCAACATGGATTGCTTCATCCTCTCCTACGCCGCCACGTGCGATCCGGTCGACGTGTTCGCCACGCAGCAGCAGATGAACTCCATGAACTGGTACTGCTCCGACGTGCAGGTGCGCGGCAAGTACCCGTTCTACGCCAAGCGCTTCTGGGCCGAGAATGGCGTCGAGCTCGCAATGGAGGACGGCGACCTGCAGGATATCGCCGACGGCAAGGTTGATTTCTACACCTTTAGCTACTACATGTCCGGCACCGTGGGCACCCACAAGGACCACGAGATGACCGAGGGCAACATGACCTTTGGCGGCAAGAATCCCTACCTGGAGTCCACCGACTGGGGCTGGCAGATCGACCCGCTGGGTCTGCGCATCGCCCTCAACGAGATTTACGCTCGCTACGAGATTCCGCTGATGGTGGTCGAGAACGGCATGGGCGCCTACGACGAGGTCGAGGAGGACGGCTCCATCCACGATCCGTACCGCATCGCCTATCTGCAGAGTCACATCAAGGCCATGGGCGAGGCTGTTGCCGATGGCGTCGACCTGATCGCCTACACCTGGTGGGGCCCCATCGACCTGGTGTCCGCCGGCACCGGCGAGATGCGCAAGCGCTACGGCTTCATCCACGTCGATAAGTACGACGACGGCACCGGCACCTACGAGCGCCGCCGCAAGGACAGCTTCTTCGCATACCAGAAGATCATCAAGTCCAATGGCCTTTAGGTTCCGGCGTTCTACCGAACGCCGGACCGGTCGACGCTGCGAAGCCATCTGGCGGGCAATCTGCCGTTCAGCTTCGACGGCATGGGCAAAAGCCCTATGCCGTCTCGCTTCACGGCACCTTGCCTCGCCAGCTGGCTTCTCGCTGACGTTGGTTCAACCTGCGGTGCCGCCGCCGTTGTAACGTCCCGCCCCTTGACCCAGAAAGGGCCGCTCTATGTCCTCCCGTAAAATCTTGTTCCTCGATGTCGATGGTACGATCACCGACTACGAGAACAATATTCCGGCGTCCTGCGTGGCTGCTATCCAGGCGGCGCGCGCCAACGGTCATCTGGCCTATATGTGCACGGGCCGCAGCAAGGCCGAGGTGCCGCCCGAGCTTGAGGCCATCGGCTTCGACGGCATGATCGGCGGTAACGGCTCCTATGTCGAGTCGGCGGGCGAGGTGGTCATGCACCAGCTCATTACCGCCGACCAGTGCCGTCACATCGTCGACTGGCTGCACGGCCGCGGCCTCGAGTTTTATCTTGAGAGCAACAACGGCCTGTTCGCGAGCGAGAACTTCCGCGAAGCCGCACGTCCAGTGCTGCAGACCTATATGGGTCGCAAGGGCGTGGAAGGCGCCGATGCGCTCGAGACCGACGACGTCATGCACGGCATGGTCTACGGCGCGCCGCTCTACCGCGATGACCTCAACAAGGTGAGCTTCATCCTGTCGAGCTATCAAGATCATCTGGATAGTATCGAGGAGTTCCCCGATCTTGAGTGCCACACCTGGGGCGGCGCCGGCGAGACGGCGCTCTTTGGCGACATGGGCGTGCGCGGCATTACCAAGGCCCACGCCGTCAACACGCTGCTCGAGCACCTAGGCGCCGACCGTGCCGATACCGTGGCCTTCGGCGATGCCAAGATTGACATTCCCATGTTCGAGGCGTGCGCCACCAGCGTGGCCATGGGGTCGGGCGGCGACGAGTGCAAGGCCGCGGCCGACTATGTGACCACCGATGTCGACGACGATGGCATCTGGAACGCCTTTGTGCACCTGGGGCTCATCGAAGGATAATCGACAAAACGGGTATCGATGGACAAAGACGTCAGCGGGGTTCTCGATTCGACTCTCCGCCTTAGTTTTTGGTCCAATTGGCACTATAATCACCATAGGCATGCGCACTACGTTGCGCTTAATCAAGAGGAGAAAACGTATGGGTCTGTTTGACATGTTCAAGAAGAAGGCTGAGCCCGCGGCTGCCGCTGCTCCGGCCTCCATCTCTGCTTCTGCCGGCGCCGACGTGCTGTGCTCGCCCGTCAAGGGCAAGGTCATCAAGATGGCCGACGTGCCCGATCCCGTCTTTGGTGGCGAGGTCCTGGGCAAGGGCTGCGCCGTGTGGCCCGAGGACGATCTGGTCTATGCCCCCTGCGACGGCAAGGTGACCGTCACCATGGGTCACGCTGTGGGCCTGCAGTCCGATAGCGGCATCGAGGTCCTGGTGCACGTTGGCGTCGATACCGTCAACATGAACGGCGACGGCTTCGAGGGCTTCGTCAAGGCTGACGATGTCGTGAAGGCCGGCCAGCCCATGCTCAAGATCGACCGCGCCAAGATCGCCGCTGCCGGCTACAAGGACTGCGTCGTCGTGGCCGTGTCCAACACTGCCGAGTTCGCCGATGTCGAGCTCGCCGTCGAGGCCGACTCCGCTGTCGCCGCCGGCGATGCTATCGTCAAGGTTGTTCGCAAGTAAATCGCGGCATCCACAGGATGTTTTGGGGTGGTCGGATTGTCCGGTCACCCTTTTTTATTGCACGGTACCGATGCGCTTTATTGCACGCTGAGCGGACTCGCAGACCGTTCGGACGCTAAAACGAACCGACCGCGCTTTCGTGCTGTCGGGGGTGTTCATAAGTGGATAGTATGAGCTTACTTATTACAACGTGCGCCGTGTTGGGAAGCACGGTGCCGCTTATTGGGAGGACAACATGAAAAAGAAGCTGCTGCTTGCGCCCCTCATGGCCGTCTTGGTTGCATGCGTGGTCGTGCTTTCCGGTTGCGGAGGCCCCTCGATCGAAGAACTCATCACCGAGGACCTTACGACTCAGTTCGATGAGGTCAAAAACGGTGGCGACGATTTCCTCTCTGGTCTGGAAGAGGCTTCGGGCGACGAGTTCGAGCAGCTGGGCATCGATCCCAAGGAGTATGCCAAGACCTACCTCGAGGGTTTTGATTACGAGATCGGCGATGTGACGGTCGACGAGGACAAGGGCGTTGCAACCGCCGAGGTCTCCATCACCTGCAAGTCCATGAACAAGATCGTCGAGGACTTCTCCACCCAGTATCAGGAGAAGGTCGCTGCGCTTGATACGATGCCTTCCGATGATGAGCTGTACAAGATGGCCGGCCAGGTGATGGTCGATGTGACCAAGGCCACCGAGCCCAGGAAGACCACGGTTATCTTCAAGTACACCTGCAACGACGACGGCGAGTGGTCTGCTGACGACTCCGTCAACTCCGAGATGATGGATGCGATGCTGAGCTAGGGGAGTTACGCGGTTCTACGAACCGCGTAACCAGTTGACGCTGCGCGCCGCCCAGGACGACAATTTGTCATTCAAAAGGCGAGGCATGACCAGAAGGTCAATGCCTCGCCTTTTTCATGCCAACTTGTTCGTCCTGGACGTCGCTCGCTGGCTTTGCCAGTACATCGGCGTTGCCATTGTTGGGATTGGTGCAAAGGGGTCAGGTTTATTTGCACCATGTTCTGCCTGCAGCGTTGCCGTTGGGGCAGCTAAAAGAGACACGTCCCAAATTAGCTACCCCGCGCCCATCTGAGTTGCGGTGAAATAGGGATTGTTTGGGGCCAGTAGGCCCAAATGGGGATGCGGACAGAAAGTTGGACCGCGAGGCGGTCCGGACTGGAGGTTCGCATGTACAGCAGGGAGAAGGTCGAGCTCTTCCTCCTGGCGACGGAGGACGGCATGGGGCCGACCGCCGCCGCGAAGTTCGCGGGGGTCACGGTGAGCGCGGCCAAGAAGTGGGCGACGGGGCACCTCCCGCGCAGCTACACCGGCAGGGGCTGTAGAATCGGGGCGAAGCAAACGCCACGGAAGGAGGCCAGCTTGGGCTCCGACAAGTCGATATACGCCCCGCCCGCTACCGGCCCGCTCGCCGGGCTCAACGAGGACCAGATAGAGAACCTGCTGCTCAGGGCGGTGTTGGCCGACCTAAAAGCGGAAGGGTGGGACCCGGCTTCGATCTCGAACAGGAGCAAGTGCGAGCTCGGCGAGAGATTGAGGCGGGCGACCGCCCTGCCCCTCCGCTCGATCACAGGTTTCTTGAGGATATCGAAGAGCTCCTATGAGTACTGGCGACCCCGCGTCGCCGAGCCGCGCGACCGCGACGCCGACATACGCGCCCACGTGGTGCGCATCTTCGGCGAGGGGTCCGGCTGCTGGGGCTACCGCACCGTCTGGGCGCGCCTCCGCCGCGAGGGCGTCGAGGCGAGCGAGAAGCGCGTGCGCCGCGTGATGCGCGAGGAGGGCCTCGAGGTCGTCTACAACAAGAGGCGCGCCCGGGGCTACAGCTCCTACGTCGGCGAGGTCTCCAAGGCGCCGGAGAACCTCGTGAACAGGAGGTTCCGCGCCGACGAGCCCAACCGGCTGTGGCTCACCGACATCACCGAGTTCAGGCTCCCGGGCGGCCGGAAGGTCTACCTGAGCCCGATCGTCGACTGCTTCGACGGGATGCCCGTCGCCTGGTCGGTCGGGCTGCACCCCGACAAGCGCCTCGCGAACTCGAGCCTGCTCAAGGCCCTCGCGGCCAGGCCGGCCGGCGCCCGCACGACGATCCACTCGGACCGCGGCGGCCACTACCGCTGGCCCGAGTTGTATTCCGTAACATCTAAATCGACAAAAACGGCAGCATAAAGTCGACACTTCCCGCAAGGGGCATGCTGACCAGAT
>CAKUEU010000017.1 GCA_934646865.1 uncultured Collinsella sp.
CTGTACGATTTTGCGATACAACCAGCAAGGAGCAAATCGACCATGACGAAGACCAAGGCACAGCAGATTATGGCGGCTACCGAGGTTCGCACAGCCAATGACGTCACCGCGGCCATCCAAGATATCGCCGCCGAGTTTGAGCCCTACATCATCAAGCAGCGCCGGCACTTCCATAAGCACCCAGAGCTGAGCCTCGCCGAGGAGCGCACGACTTCCGACATCGCAAACCAGCTCGACGCCATGAACATCCCCTACGAGCGCCCGCTCAAGACGGGCCTGGTGGCGACGCTTCGCGGCACCGCGCCCGACGCTTACCGCGAGGACGGCACGCCGCGCCGCCGCATCCTGCTGCGCGCCGACATCGACGCCCTTCCCGTTACCGAACAGACCGGGGAGGAGTTCGCCAGCGTCAACGACGGCTGCATGCACGCCTGCGGCCACGACTGCCACATCGCCATGATGCTCGGCGCGCTGCAGATTCTGCGCCACATGACCGATGACATTCACGGCGAAATCCGTATCGTATTCCAGCCCAGCGAGGAAAACGGCCAGGGCGCCAAGCTCATGATCGGCACCGGTGTGCTCGACGGCGTCGACGGCGCCTATGCCGCACACATCTGGAGCGAGGTCGATGCCGGCACCGTGAGCTGCGAGCCCGGCCCGCGCATGGCAAACACCGACTGGTTCCGCATCGACGTCCGCGGCACTTCGTGCCATGGCGCCATGCCCCAGCGCGGCCACGACGCCGTTATGGTGGCCGCCGAGATCGTCAATGCCCTGCAGACCATCGTTTCGCGCGAGATCAGCCCCTACGAGCCGGCCGTCATCACCGTCGGTGAGCTGCACGGCGGAACCGCACGCAACGTCATCGCTGGCACGGCATACCTCGCCGGCACGGTGCGCACCTATGGCGACAAGACGCATGAGGAGATGCCCGAGCTTATGCGCCGCATCGTGGAGCACACCGCAGCAGCTTTGGGCGCCGAGGCCGAGCTTACCGATTACACCATCGCCAACTACAAGGTCGAAAACGACGCCGCCTCGAGCGAGCGCTGCCGCCAAGCCGTGCTCAAGTGCCTGGGCCCCGCGGGCGAGGGCCATTACCGCGGCACACTTTCGGGCGAGGATTTCTCGGAGTATCTGCGTCGCGTGCCGGGCGTGCTTGCCTTTGTGGGCGCGCGCAATCCCCAAATCGGTGCGACGTACGCCCAACACTCCTGCTTCTACAAGATTGATGAGAGCGTGCTTGCCAAGGGCTCCATGGTAGCCGCCCAGTATGCCATCGACTTTTTGGCCGAGCCCACGCAAGAGGAGCTCGACGGCCCCACGATTGCTGCCGTTGCCGAGACCAATCCCGATCTGGCCGCCAAACTGCGCTCTGCCAAGGCAACGGCTGCCGAAGCTCGCGACGCCGTGCACGATGCCCGCACCGCCCGCCATGCCGCAATCAAGGGCATCCACGATGCCCGCGCCGCTGCTCGCCACGAAGACCATCGCGACGAGTAGCCATCGCGCACTCTAGATTAATCGTCAATAACAAAGCGGAGGGGGACGTCAAGATGAACGTCCCCCTCCGCTTATTTGTTAAGCGCTATTTCTGCCATTTCTATCCCGTCCCCAAATGGCAGGTGGCAGGGCTATTCGTCCTGCGGAGCCTCGTCGGAGTTCGGGTCGGGCGCAGGGTCCGGTTCAGGCTCGGGCACAGGCGCAGGCTCGGGCTCCGGCACAGGTGCGGACTCGGGCTCCGGCGCAGGTGCGGGCTCGGGCGTAGGTGCGGGCTCTGGCGCAGGCTCGGGCTCTGGCGCAGGCGCGGGAGCAACATCCGGAGCATCGTAGCCTGCAGGGGCAGCCTTCTTTTCGAAGGGCAGCACGAAGGTCAGGACGTCGTCCTTGTCCTCGTCGGCCCACTCGCTTGCGTAGCGCGCTACCCAATAGCCAACGGCACGATGCTTGAGCATGCTGCCAAAGACCGTGAGGAATACCGTGACAAACGCCGTCAGCACCAAGAACAATACGAGCGTAATGCCACCGCCGGTAACAAGCGCCTCAATAGCCGTAGGACGGTAGTAGTAGCTATACATACCGACAGAGGCAATGGTGCCAAAGACGAGCGTCAGGATCCATGTGACAACGTTGGCGACCAGACCCGTCAAAAACTCGGGAAGGAACGATGCGCAGAACAGCTTGGTCTTATTGTTCTTAAAGGCCGCCCAGACCTTATCGAGCGAAAACGCGCTCTCGACGCGACCGGTCACCGCAAAGTGCATCACGGCGATGTCGGCGAACATAGTAAAGAAGACACCCAGGACCGCCGTGGCAATCATAGCCAGAACAAACAGGCCCAGCGAGCCAAACAGCGCGGCCTCAAGCGCATAAGAGCCGTAATACGAATACGAGCCCGCGGCACCAATTACCACGCTCTCCACCAGCGAAAGCGCTACACCAATAACGGGAATAGCCGCGATAACCTTGAGCACGCTCGAAATAACACCCGAAAAGACGCCAAGGCCAAACGACGTGGAGCGCATCAGCGGACGATCCATGCCGTCATCGACCTTAAGCGACAGGTCGCGACCCCACTCGATGCCAAAGCCCGAACCGCACACGCTCGCCACGTAAGCGGCCAAAAAGCCGATGGCAGCTGCAATACCGCCGATAACGGGAATAAACAGCACGAGCACCGACACGACACAGATAAGCGCCGGCAAAAAGGCAATCTGGCATACGCGCTGCAGCACGCCCGGAGTCTTGGTCATATCCTCAAACGCCTGAGCCGTGCAGCCCTTGGACACGTTCATGACAGGTTGAGGGGCAAACTGCTGAGGCTGACCCTGAGGGGCGGAGGCTGCAGTGCCGGCATTGGGGGCACCACACACGCCGCAGAACTTGTCGTTATCACCCATAGGGGCGCCACACTGCGAACAGAACATCGAAATCATCCCTTCGTATCTAGAGCGAATCACCTGGATCGCGAACGATGTCTTAGGCATCATTATCACCCAATGTGGGGACAAATACTCTTAGATGACGTATTTGCAACGCGCGGGGCACTTTTCGATTGTTTGATGAGTGCGTCCGCGCTAGTTCGTTCCGCGGAAGCCCTTGCCGACGATCTCGGAACTGTCTACGATGGTGATAAACGCGTCCGGATCGATCTCGCGGGCATAGCGACGCAGCTGCACGGCCTCGCGGCGGCTCAGCACGCTCATGATCACCGTTACGCACTTGCCCGAGAAGGCACCATAGCCGCGGCTGATAGTTGCCGTACGGTTGAGATGCTTAACGATAAACTCCTCGACTTTGCGCGGCTCGGAGCAAATGACCGTGCAGACCTTGCGCAGGTGAATGCTCTCGATGGCCTTATCGACCACAAGCGTCTTGGCAAACAGGCCAAGCACGCAGTACAGACCGACGCGCGGACCGTACAGGAAAGCAGCGATCGTCACGATGCCGATATCCACCAGCAGCAGCGCACGGCCGATCTCGAGCGTCGTGCGGCGCTTGAGGATCATGGCAAGGATGTCGGTGCCGCCCGTCGAGGCGCCGATGTCAAAGACGATGGCGCTGCCCAGCGCCGGCAAGATAACGGCAAAGCACAGGTCAAGCCACATGTCGCCTGTGAGCGAAACATCGGTCGGAATGAAAATCTCAAACAACGAAACGTAGGCCGAAAGCGCAAACGAGGCGAAGACGCTCCAGAGGATTGCCTTGCGCTCCAAAAAGATAAAGCCCAGGATGACCAGGACCGCGTTGATGATCCACATAAAGACGCCGACGGGCAGGGTCGGGAACAGCGTGGAAAGAATAACCGAAACGCCCGAGGTGCCGCCAAAGGCGAAGTGATTAGGGGTTTTAAACGCGACGATGGCAAAGGCCGTGAGGATCAGGCCCAAATTGAGCTCGACAAAAAAACGAGGAAAGCCCGGCTCCTGGCTGCGCTTGCGACCAGCGCGCTCACCACGCTCGATAACATCGCGATCGACCACGCGCTCCATCGGCACTACGGGAGGACGATGAACCTCCTCGGCAGCACGCGACGCCGCTTCTGCCGCAGCGGCCTCAATCGCCCATGCCTTGCTTTCTGTCTCGTGCTCGTCGGCCATTACGGCAACTCCTCGTTAACAATTTGGAAACAATGCGCCCATTAGGGTAACGCGGAACGCAGCGATTGCAACCCTTAGTTAGACAAACGGCATGCCTACATCGGGGGCGTACAAACAACGGCCGGCCGCGCTTTTGCTTGCGCGGTCGGCCGTTTAACGTTTTCGCAGATAAAACCTGCCAAAACAAACCTGTCCCTTTTTGGTAGGTTACTCGTGCTGGCTGGTACGGTGCTCGTACTCCTCGGGGGTGATGACATCCTCGATGCGCAGGTTGACGCCCGCCACCTCAAGACCGGTCATCGCAGCGAGGCGCTCAGTGACGCGCTCCTTGACGTCGTCGAAGATTGCAGGCGCATAGGCGCCGTACTCGATGATGACGGAGATGTTGACGACCACACGGTTGTCGTCGGTGACCTCGACCGTCACGCCCTTGGTCAGGTTCTCGGCACCAAACTGCTCCTGCACAAAGTGCATGAGGTTACCCTTCATGCCCAGGACGTGCGGAACCTCGCGGGTGGCCATGGCGACGATCTTCTCGATTACGCCGTTAGAATAGGTCAGCGAGTCCTCGGACTCGTCCGCCTCCTCGTCATCCTCATCCGCATCGGACTCGGCCTCGACGAGCGCCTCGTCCTCGAGCGTGGCGTCCTCGGCTTCGGCGACGACCGCCTCGTTCTCCTCGAGCTCGGTATCGGCCACATCGACCTTCGTATTAAAAGCCATGGTTCCTCCTTATGCCCACCGCAAATGCGGCAGTCGAATACGTATTAGCGGCCGCTGAACAGACGACCAAAGAAGTTGACGATACCGTTTTCGCCGTCGCGAATCTGGCCGATCACGGCACCGATCAGCACAAAGAATGCGATGACGAGCGTATCCCACAGGCCCAGCGTGAGCACCAAAACGGCAAGGATAAAGCCCGCGACAGCACCAAGCGTGGTGTTGGGGTGGCGCACGGCATAGCTCCAGATGGCAGCCCCGGTTCCCTTGATGAGACCCATAGCCTCGTCAAAATCCGCGGCAGCCGCGTCATGCGGCTCGGTTGCTTCGTGTTTGGAATCAACAGGCTCGCCCGCCGGGGCGGCGCACTGGTCGATCGTCAGGCGCGGCGTGCGGGTGGTCTTGTCTTGATTGGTATCACTCACCGGAAACCTCCACGGTCTGGACGGTAGTCTTGGACGGTAAAAAGCGGACGCGCGCGGACGTACCCGGCGTGCCGAGCATGGTGTCGCAGGCTTCCTCGATACGCTGCTGCATCGCGGTAGCAAGAGAAGCGACGTCCCTATCGTCGAGCGCGATGGCCTCGACCTTAAAACGGACGCTCGACTCGTCGGAGCCCTGCACGCGTGCCTCGATATGCTCGATCATTACGCGGTCGTCGCGCTCGGCGGCGGCCCTGGCACACGAGGAAAGCGCTGCGAGGGTGACCTCGATATTGCGCTCCCCCGCAGGATGCACGCAGGACGGCTCACGACGGGCAAACATCAGGCGGAAGAAGCCCACCAGCACGCCAAGCGCCACAACGCCGGCACATACCGTAACGACGATACGCGGCATGGGATCGCGCATCAGCAGCATAAAGCGATACGTATACGGCCCCCAGAACTGGCAGACGAACGTACCCAGCGCCACGATGGCGGCGGCAAGATACACGATCGCTAGGGCTCGTTTGAGTACGCGCACGCGCGCTCCCTTCAAATCTCGGCTCTCGGAATGCAAAACGATTCGCATCATTATAAAAGAGCCGGGTCCGGTGCTCTACGCACGCGGATCCGGCTCATCTATTCCACGAGGCTTGCATGCTCGCTTCATTATGCCCAGATATGCACGGCTTAACCCGTGCGAGCGCTACTCCTCCTCGAGGGCAGCGATGACCTCGTCGGTCATGTCCATGGTGCTGTAAACATCCTGGACGTCGTCGAGCTCCTCAAGACGGTCGATGAGGCGCTGGACCTTCTTGGCGTCGGTACCAGAGACCTCGGTCGGGGTGGTCGGGACCATGGTGGTCTCGGAACCCTTGACCTGGACGCCCTGCTCCTCGAGCGCCTTGGAGACAGCCATGACGTCGTTGGCAGTAGTCCAGACGATCCACTCCTCGCCGGCATCCTCGTAGTCCTCGCCACCGGCCTCGGCGATGGCCATCATGAACTCATCCTCGTCGCCGGCAGCACCGTTGGCGATCATGGTCTCCTTCTTGGCGTTCTCGTCCAGGATCTCCTTGGCGACGACGATCTGGCCCTTGCGCTCAAACTGGAAGGCGACGGAGCCGGAGGTACCCAGGTTACCACCAGCGTGGGAGAAGGCGGAACGGACATCAGCGGCGGTACGGTTGCGGTTGTCGGTCAGGCAGTCGACGTAGACGGCGACACCGGCGGGACCGTAGCCCTCGTACACGATGTTCTCGTAGACGGCGGCGTCAGCACCCGAACCAAAAGCCTTGTCGATAGCGGACTTGATCTTGTCCTTAGGCATGGACTGAGCCTTGGCCTTGGCAACGGCAGCGGCGAGGCTGGCGTTGTTCTCGGGCAGCGGGTCACCGCCGAGACGGGCAGCAACGGTGATGTTGCGGCTGAGCTTGGAGAAGAGGGCGGAACGCTTGGCGTCCTGCGCGCCCTTACGATGCTTGGTTGTGGCCCACTTAGAGTGTCCGGACATACGTGTCTCCTATCGGTTTCGACCTAAAGCCCAGCGCAGATGCTCGGGCAATATAAACAAACGTCGTTATGATATACCTACTAGCCTGCGAGATAAACCCCAAAATGAAGGCGTCGTGATGATGCCCCCTTTGGTGCAAAGAAACCTGACCCCAATGCACCAAGTTAGGACCAGAGGAAGTCGCTGCGGGTGACGGTGGCGCCGATGGCGAAGGGCATGCAGGCGATGACCGGATACAAGTAGCGCATGTAGGTCGAGCCGTTGCACGGACCAATCAGGCACACGGCGAGCACGCCCAACAGCGGCACCCAGATCGCCAGCGCACGCCATGAATGACGACGCAGCAGGTAGACCACCACGGCGATCATGATCCACACATAGGTGGCCGAGCTCATGGTGAGCGAAATAAACGGGATGCGCTGCACCGCCACACGGTACAGATTGATCAGGTGGTCACACCAGCGCACCACGTTGCTGTCAACCGGATGGAAGTCGAAGTACTTGAGGTTGTCGGGGCGCGCCACGATCTCGGCACTACGCGCCGTGCTGTAGACCCAGGCATCGCGCGCGCTCGGATAAAAATAACCATAGTAGTTATTGATAAGCGCCGAAATATAGCACTCGGGATCTTTCTTAAACATCTGGGCCCATACCTCAAAATAGGCATCGATGTCCTCCTGCGAGGCGTACTCGTTAAAGCAGTTCTTGACGGCATCGGACTTGTCAGGGTTGTAGCGGCGGCCCAGGTTCTCGTACTTGAGCACGCGATCGATCACGGCACGCTCTTCGTCGGTCACCAAGCCGTCGCAAGGAGCCTCCACGATGGTGCCGTCCTCCTTAACCGTGGGGTTGACGCCCGAGTTGAGGCCGTCGTGCTTTTGGACGAAACGAGCCGTCTGCTGGAACGGAATCGAGAGGATTTCGCGCTTGGAACCAGGCGTAATGTCGTGCGCCGGCATAAACACCTTGGTGAAGTACATATTAGAGGCAAGGCAGAGCGCGAGCACCGCGAGGACGCCAACCCAGCGGAATCGCGGCGTGACGTATGAGACCGCGGCGCCCGTCTGCTTGGCTGCACGACGAGCCACATGCGCGTCCCATGCGCAAAACGCCGACGCGATTACGCATGCCGCCAGGGGAAACACCAGGCCGCCGTTGCGCAGAAACGTGGAACCCATGGCAGCCAGCGCAAGCAACAGCCAGTCATGGCGCGCAAAGAGCACGGGGGCTTTCTCGCCCAATCGCTCGACATTGGCATCACGACGGGGCAGGCCACATGCCACGAGCTTGACGGTCTGTACCAGCAGCACCAAGAACGCGTCGGCAAAGAGCACGTCTTTGGTGAGCAACGCCGCGTAGTTAGAGAACATCGGCATAAACGCAAAGAACAGCAGGATCGCACCGCGAACCGGCAGGCTCACGCCCAGTTTGCGCAGTGACGAAATGGAATAGGCCATGCAGGCAGCCGTGATGACAAATTGAGCGCAGGTATAGATGATGAGGCCCGCGTTAGCGCTGTTGAACAGCGAAAGCCCCAGCTGAACGCACGAGCCGATAATGGCCGTGTGCACTACGGGATGATGCCCGTTGAGCAGCACGTTGGGGTTGAGTAGGCGCAGGTAGTCGCTCGTGCCGTTGGGATAGTTGAACCACTGGCGAATCTGTGCGCCGGTGTCCCCCATAAAAAGGCCGGGCAGCGAAGCGGTGAGCGTGGGCGCCCAGACGATCATAAGCACTAGGAAGGGCCCGGCAAAGGGATGGACCGAGAGCACGGCATGGGCCACGCGCCATATGCGGCCAAAGTGCGCCTCGGAAAACGGGATGCGTCGGGAGCTCAGCCAATCCAGGAACTCAAAAGCCAGATAGAAGGCCACGATCGCTAGGAGCATCCAGCCCGCGCCGCCAATCCAGGCGCAGATGATGCGGGCTTTGTCGCCAAGGACAATCTCGGCCGAGTCGGTGAGATCGTAGCTGCGGCCGAACACCATGCAGATGGCGAAAAACAGCGACGGCAGAATAATCGATGGGCGCCAGGTGTCGCCACGGCCAAAGAACACGTAGCGAAACGGCAGCGTGAGCAGGCAGGCAAGCGCAAGCAGCATGACCGCGTCGGTATGGCCGGCAAACGAGAGGAGCACCTCGTAGCACACGTACAGCATGCCCGAGGCTTTGGGGTCAATCGCCAAGACTACGTTGCTCGACACTGGGGCGGGATCGATGGAAAACGCCGTGGTCGCCAACAGCGCGAGCAGAAATGCGATGAGCGTCTGCTTGGCGGGGTAGCGCTTAAACCAGACGATGCGGGCAGCGTCGCGCGCAGCCGTTGTGGAGAGATCGGAATCCTTCACAGTCCGAAAGCCTTTCTAGAAACCTATCAAACTCGGCAAAACCACCACAAAGGTGCCTGTCCCCTTTGTGGTGGTTTTGGTGGTTAGGCGTCCAGGTAGACGCGCTGAGGTTGGTTGCGGTGTCGGGCGAAGATGATGAGCGCCAGACCGGCGATCACGAGCGGCAGGCTCAGCAGCTGACCCATCGTGATGACGCCGCCCAGCAGATAGCCAAGCTGGGCATCGGGCACGCGCACGAACTCGACGAGGAAGCGGACGATGCCGTAGCCCATCACAAACACGCCCATAAACGTGCCCTGGGGCAGCAGCGGTTTTTTGCGGCTGAGCACCTGCAGGATGCAAAAGAGCACGATACCCTCTAGGAACGCCTCGTAAAGCTGAGAGGGATGGCGCGGCATGTCGCCCGCGGTGCCGCCAAAAATCACGCCCCAGGGCAGATCGGTCGGCTTGCCCCACAGCTCGCCGTTGACAAAGTTGGCGCAACGGCCCAGGCACAGGGCAAGCGGGGCGCCGATCACGGCAAGGTCGGCGATGGTCCATGCATCGAGCTTGTACATGCGGCACACGAGCACGCCGCCGATAATGCCACCAACGAGGCCGCCATGGAAACTCATGCCGCCCTCGTTGGTGGCAAAGATCTCGAGCGGGTGTGCCCAGTAGTAGCCATCGCCGTAAAAGACGACATAGAACAGGCGGGCGCCGATAATGAGGCCGAAGACTACGCCGACCACGACGCTCGTCAGGTCGTCAATCGTGATGTTAAAGCCCCAACGGCGCTGCGTGCGGTACATGACGACCGCCGTAAGCAGGGCGCCGACCACATAGGCCAGACCGTACCAGTAGATGGTGATGGGACCCGCCGAAATCGCGACGGGATCAAGCATATGGTAGAGGTCGTTGAGCATGTCGATCCCCTGCTCCCTACATACAAATGCGGCCGCGGGCCTTTCGCTCGCAGCCGCATATTTGGGCGTAACGTCTATGCGGAGTTTGCCGTCCGCAGCTTTCGCATCTTAGAACGGCGCGTACTCGTCGTACAGGTCGTCGGTCTCGCCGGAAGCATTGACCTGCTCGACGCGGGTAACGCCGGGCACATGCTCCTTGAGGATGCGCTCGATACCCATGGACAGGGTCAGCGAGCTCATGGGGCAGCCGGCGCAGGCGCCCTGCAGCTCCAGCTTGACGACACCCTCGTCGTCGACGCCCACATACTCCATATCGCCGCCATCGGCCTGCAGGTTGGGGCGGATCTCCTCAAGAACCTTCTTAAGCAGCTCTTCGTTAACAGCCACAGGGGCTCCTTTCTCACAATAACGCGGGCACGCCCGCGGACAGGGGCTATGTTACTACAGCCATGTACCCGCTTGAGCGCCAGCCATGCGCGCGGACACGACTTTCACGAGCAGTCAATTTGGGACGGGGCTCTTTTAGCTGTTTTGCCGCCAGCTGGCGTTGGCACGCACTACTGCTGAGCCCGCTCCCCGGTGCCAATATGGACATCGACGATAACCTGGCGGTAACTGATACCGCAGGAGTCGAGGATGCGGCGGCTGATACGGCCGTCGTCGGTATCGGCGTACTTGTTGTCCAGGTAGACAACCTCGCCTACACCTACCTGCGCCAGGATCTTGGCGCAGTCGTGGCACGGGAACAGCGTGACGTAGACCGTGGAACCCTCGAGGTCTTTGAGCGAGCCGCGGTAGTTGAGCACGGCGTTTGCCTCGGCATGCACCACGTAGTTGTGCTTGTCCTGCAACGGATCGTCACTCGTTCCCCACGGGAAAAAGTCGTCGTTGAGCGCCGAGGGCGTACCGTTGTAGCCCACCGAAAGGATGCGGTGGTTGGTGCTGGCGATGCACGCGCCCACCTGCGTGTTGGGGTCCTTGCTGCGGCGCTGCGCGGCAATGGCCACGCTCATAAAGAACTCGTCCCAGCTAATGACGTCGCGGCGCTTGCCCGACGCGGTTTGATGAAGATCGTCCGACATGGCAGACACCTCCGTAATCGCAATAGTTTGACCCATTGTAGCAGGTGAAAGGTGGGGGCGTTTTTGTCCCACCAGCCCCTTGCCCTACGCGCGGCGGGGCTTTTGGTTGATGTGGTAGAGCTCGGCGAGACCCCGCAGCGTCAGCGCGTCGTCAACCGTCAGGCTGTGACCGACCAGCGCCGCAAGTGCCTCGGCATCGTCTCCGGTGATGACGATGGGCACGCTGCCCTCCCCCGCCGCCTTGGTCGCGCGCATCTCGGCAAGCACCATATCGAGCATGCCATCGATGCGTGCCACCTCGCCCAAAACCACGCCCGAGCGCATGGCCTCGCGCGTGTTGCGGCCGATGACGTGCGTCGGTGCCGAGGGCTCAACCTGGGGCAAGCGCGCTGCTGCCGCCGAAAGCGAGCGAGCGCCGAGTGCCAGTCCCGGTGCGATGACGCCGCCGACAAAGGTGCCGTGCGCGTCGATGACCTCGATATTGGTCGTCGTACCCAGATCGATCACGATGCACGGCGAACCATAGACAGCGCGGGCCGCCACGGCGTCGGCGATGCGGTCGGGGCCGATCTCGGCCGGGTCATCGTAGTGTACGGGCATACCGGTCTTGAGCCCCGGTCCCACGGTGAGCACGCGTCCCGTGCAGGTGCGGGAAAGTGCCGCCTTCCACGGGCGTTCGAGTGCCGGCACCACGCAGCTCAGCACGGCCGACGCGGGAACAAGTGCACCCGGCATACCCGCATCGGCGGCGAGCGCGCCCATGACCTGTGCGAGCCTCATGCGTGCTTCGTCGGCCGTAATGCTAGACGGCGTCGTGATCTCGCACGTCGCAAGTGGGCATTCCTGCGCCGCGGCCGAGTCCTCGGCAAACAGGCCAAAGCGAATGAACGTGTTGCCCACGTCGACCGTCAGTATATATGCGCACCCATTAAGCATCGTCGGCGCTCCTTTCGTCTGCCCAGCAGTATATCTCCTACCCAAATTGACTACCAAAGCAGCTAAAAAAGCCCCGTCCCAAATGAGTTACCTTGCGGCTATACTGGTGCGCGGTCGTTTGCGAGCTCACGCGGCGGCCCTTGGTAACCCGACTTCCCGCGCCGTATCCGTAGCGGCGCTCCCGGGGGAAGCGGATATACGCAAAGGAGTTATATATGAGCAATCCCTCGAACCGCGCCTCGATGCGCGGGCAACTCACGCTGCGCGGCGTCATCATCGGCGTCCTTGGCTGCGTGATTATCACGGCAAGCTCGGCCTACACCGCCCTCAAGATGGGCGCACTCCCCTGGCCGATCGTCTTCGCTGCCGTCATCTCGCTGTTCTTCCTTAAGCTCATGGGCAACGCCAGCCTCAACGAGGCCAATGTCACCCACACCATCATGTCCGCAGGCGCCATGGTCGCCGGCGGCTTGGCGTTTACCATCCCGGGTGCCTGGATGCTGGGCTATGCCGACCAGATCAGCTGGCTCGACATGTTTATCGTGGCGCTCGCCGGCACTATCTTGGGCCTGCTGGCCACCGCGCTCATCCACCGTCACTTTATCGTGGACGCCGCGCTTGAGTTCCCCACCGGCAACGCCGCAGCTCAGACCTTGCGCGCGACCGAGGCTGGCGGCAAAACCGGCAAGCAGCTCTTTGGTTCCATGGCCATCGCCGGCATCTATAGCGTGCTGCGCGACGCCCTGGGCGTGGTGCCCAGCATGCTGTGCACGCTCAACATCCCCGGCGTGACCTTTGGTATCTACAACTCGCCCATGCTGCTCTCCGTCGGCTTCCTCGTGGGCTTCGCCCCGGTCGCCTTCTGGTTTGCCGGCGCCCTGCTAGGCAACTTTGGCATCATTGTGGGCGGCACCGCCGCCGGTCTGTTCGACGTTGTGACTGCGCAGGGCATCGTCAAGTCCCTGGGCATGGGCCTCATGATGGGCTTTGGCGTCGCCGTCGTCCTCAAGGACATCCTGCCGCAGGTCGCCGGTATCGTCCGCGGCCTCGCCGCCGACAGCTCCACCGACACCGACGAGCAGTCGCTCATCTCGGGCTCCCTTAAGCTCGACGCCGGCATCATCGGCCTGGGCGCTGCCGCCATCGCCGTGATCATCGCCATCGTGCTCGACCTTGGCCCCGTTCCGGCCGTCATCGTCACGCTGTTCACCTTTGTCACCACCATCATGAGCGCGCAGAGCTGCGGCCAGACGGGCATCGACCCCATGGAGATCTTCGGCCTCATCGTCATGCTCATCGTTGCCGCTTTCGCGCAGCTCGCTCAGGTCAAGCTGTTCTTTATCGCCGGCATCGTGGCCGTAGCGTGCGGCCTTGCGGGCGACGTCATGAACGACTTTAAGGCCGGCGCCGTGTTGGGCACCAACCCGCGCGCACAGTGGGTCGGCCAGGCCATCGGCGGCATCGTGGGCGCCCTGGTCGCTGCCGCCGTCATGGTCGCGCTCGTCACCGCCTATGGTCCGGACGCCTTTGGTCCCGACAAGAGTTTCGTTGCCGCACAGGCAAGTGTGGTCGCCACCATGGTCTCGGGCATCCCGAGTGTGCCGTGGTTCGCAGGCGGCTTTATCGCCGGTATCGTCATGTACTGGCTCGGTATTCCGGCCATGATGATCGGCCTGGGCGTGTACCTGCCGTTCTACATGTCGCTCACGGCCTTCCTGGGCTCCTGCGTTAAGCTCGCCTACGACAAGTGGGCCGCACACCGCGATGCCCAGGCAGGTCTTTCGGGCAAGGAGAAGGCCGCCAAGGACGCCGCCTTCCAGGAGCAGGGCTTGGTCGTCGCCAGCGGCCTGCTCGGCGGCGAGTCTATCGTCGGCGTTATTCTGGCGTTTGTCTCTGTTGGTCTGAGCCTGCTGGGGTAGGCCGAACAACAACGCACCAGTGCAGAGCGCGGGGTCGGAATCAAACCGGCCCCGCGCTTTTTTGTATCTGTCGAAACCCTCGGCAGTACTCGCTTGTGGCGTGTCTTCCTTTGCCTGCTCGCCTAAGTTCCATGTCAAGATGACCGCCCCACCCGTCACGGTGTAGAGTACATGCTGCGAACGCACTCGCGTTCCTGCGGCAATACGAGGTGGACATGGAACTCGACAAACAACAGCTCAAGCGACTGCGCGAGCGCCATCATCGGCGCCATGGCATACGCCCCGCACACAGCGAGGCCATGGAGAATGCCACCCGTTTCCTTAAGCAGGCATTCAACATTCGCGAGGGACGCGCGCCCTATCACGTGATTCGCAAACGCTTTGTAAACGGGGCGCGCCTGACTGGCTCGCACTTATGCATCCTGATCATTGCTATGTTGATTGCGAGCATCGGCCTCGATATCGACTCGGATATCGCCATTGTAGGTGCCATGCTCATCTGCCCGCTTATGGGATCGGTCCTTGCCATGGCATATGGCATCGCCACGCTCGACCGCGAGATTACCGTCGAAGCCGTCGCGAGCTTGGCTCTACAGATGGCCTTTTGCCTGGTCACGTCCACGCTGTACTTTAAGCTCTCGCCCCTTGGCACCACCACGGCCGCCATCATCGACAATTCGACACCGACTGTGTGGGACCTTGCCGTCGCGCTCGCGGGCGGCTTTGCGGGTGGCCTGGGCAACTCGCGCGATCAGGAACCTGCTACGCTCATCGCCGGCGTGGCCGTGGCGACCGCGCTCATGCCGCCCCTGTGCGCGGCGGGCTATGGCATCGCCATCGCAAGCGGGTCGCTGTTTCTCTCGGCGCTTTACGAGTTTGGCATCAACGTGGTCTTTATCGCACTCGCGGCCGAAGCCGTGCTGCTTCTTTTGCGCGTGCCGCTCAAGCGCGACCTCAACGGCGACGGTATTGTGACCGCCGAGGAAAACGCCGAGGTCGACGAGCTATCGCGCAAGGTGCGCCGCCGCATCATCGTGGGTACGGTGATCTTTGCCATCCCCTGCATCGTTATGACCGCGGGATCCATTGGCTCGGCGCAGGCCGGCGTGCAGGACGGCTATGGCGTCACCGAAACCACGCGCGAGCTTGCCGCGGTGCTGCCGGGCTTTAAGGATTACACCGTTGCCGTCGAGACCTCGGCCACCGAAGGCAGGGAGGAGGGTATCGTCGAGCGCGAGACTGTCGCCCATGTGACGACAAGCGAGGCGCTTGGGACACACGACCGCCACGTCGCTCGTAAACTCATCAACCTCAACGTACCCGAACTCGATCGCGTGGAGTTCGATGTGAAGTAACGTGATGTAGGGCGCAGTTCACGACTGCGCCCCGCTCGCTGTTTTATTGCCGTGAATCAACTGTCCACATCGACATCGCCAGACTCCACCATAAACGCCGGATCGGTGCTCACCAGATAAAAACGGGTCACCTTGGTATCTCTAAATAGGTAGAGCAAGCCCTGATCGCGTCGGCGTGACATATACGCCACGTGGACCGTACCGAATTCTTCGCCGTTTTCATTCTTTAATACCAGAATGTTGGGGTCGTCCATACGCTCGAACTGTCCATCAACGCAGCTGCCGCCCTTGTCGACCAGCTGCCATCGACAGTTGTCCTCCTCAAGAAAAGCCAGGGTTTCCCGACTCGTTTTGTCATCCCGATAGTAACCATCAATGGCGAAGCCTTCGGAAGCACATTCCTGCATATAGGATGTTTCTCGACTTATAGCAAACTGCCCCATAGCGCCCAGGAGCACAGCTAGGCAAACCACTGCAAGGGTTATCGAGATAGTACGGCGGCCCATATTAACCAGCCCGATACTTGTTTAACGGAGCGCGAAACATACTTGGCACCTCCGATATCAGAGCAAACGTCACCCGCAGCCCGGCGGCAGTCATATGTTTCCAACATCAAACCATATGGCAACCACTCGCGAGAGGAGTATCGGCGAACGGTGCATTTTTGCGCTCCATTGGTCAAACGTCAACGCGCGCTACAGCTCTTGCCCGATCAATTCAGATTTTGTCGCATACTACCGTAGATCCCCAACGCTTCCACCCCCCGAATTACTCAGGGCGGGCGCGATGGCGCTCAATCCAGCCCACGGCAAAATCGACAAGCTCGCGTTGACGCATAAAGCGGATCATCCCGTTACCGAGAGGCGCCGTGCGCACCGAGCATTCACGCTCAAAAGCAGCGCCGATTTCATCAAAATCATCGCCATCGACAAAGAGCGTGCGGTACTCCTTCCACACGCGCTGGCCGTTTTCCATGATCGCGCTGTGCTCCACGCAGTCGTGCTTGCCGGGGTATTGCGCGCGGGCATCCGCCAAATGCAGGGATGTGTTCTTGTCGTAGCCCACGCCCACGAGCAGCACATAGCCGTCCAAATCGTACAGGCGCGCGATGGGCGATCCGTCGCCAAAGATGTTGCTCAGGTCGTGGTTTTCCGTCAAGAGCTGCGCTCGCGGGCCGTTTGCCGCCACCGAACGCGCCGGGTGGTCGCTGCGGAGCGTGCCCGGCCACGTGCGGAACATCTCGGCAACGGCCCCCATCGTATTGGTGGGCGTGATGCGCTTGTCATAGGCCGGCCAGTTGTCACGGATCAGCTGCCACCACTCTTGCGGCTCCTGCCAATGGACGCCGCTCGCCGGGTCCAGGTTTTTCCAGGATTGCGTCGGCATCATGATGGTGCCGGTCTCGCCCACCGTCTGGAGCAGGGCCTCGATCACCGGCTGCGCGCCGCCGCACACATATCCAAGCGAGCTGAGCGAGCAATGGACCATAACCGTCTGCCCTGCGCACATACCGACGGCGGAGAGCGCGTCGAGGATATCCTGCTTAAGCACGATTTGCCGATTCATTGCCGTTTCCCCTCTATCCCCACACATCAGTTTCTTTTGCGTCATGCGCCGAAATAGCACACGGGCCATGCGGCGCTTGACGCTGCAAAAGATACGTTTCCCAATGTTGCCGAGGGATCATTATTTAGTACTTGAAGAAGCCCTCGCCCGAGCTTTCGCCCAGCTTGCCTTCGTCGAGCATTTTCTTGAGGACGGACGCCATAGCCTTAAAGTTGTAGGGCATCATCATCTTCTTGAGCAGCGGGCTCACCAGGCCCGGGACCTTCTGATACTGCATAACGATGTTGTAGGCCGTCTGGATGCCCACCGTGTCGAATACGCGGAACGGGCCCTTGGGGGCACCGGTGCCACGCGTCCACGCGAGGTCGATGCTCTTGGGATCGCTCACGCCCGAGACATACAGGTCAAGACCCGAAAGCAGCCACGGCACCAGCATGGAATTGAGCAGGTAGCCGTTCTTTTCCTTGTTGACGGGAAGCGCCAGCATGCGGATGTCGTTGGCAAAGTCGACGAGCTCGTCGAAGTAGCGCTTGTCGGTCTGGTCCTGGGCCATGACCTCGGTCATGTTGTTCTTCCAGATGGAATTGGCAAAGTGCAGCGACAGGTACTTCTCGGGGCGGCCGGTGTACTTGGCAAAGGTGCTCGGCAGCAGCGTGGAAGAGTTGGTGACGATGACGGTCTTTTGCGGCAGAACCGGGGCGAGCTTCTTGTAGAAGTCAATCTTTGCCTGGGTGTCCTCGGCCATAGACTCGATGACCAGGTCGGCGTCGACCACTGCCTTGGCAAGATCGAGCTCCAGCTTGAGCGTGGAGTAGGCGCGCTCAACGGCAGCGAGCGCCGCCTCCTTGTCGAAGGGCTTGCCGCTATCGGCGATACCGGAGCACCACTCGCCCGTGCCGTCCGCCATGCCCTCGATTGCCGCGATGTACTCCTCGCGCACGTGGTCGATCTTGGGCTGGGTGCGCCCGATGCTGCCCTCGCTGCGCAGCCAGATCGTCACATCAAAGCCGCAGTAGGCGGCCTGGAAGGCAATCTGGCTTCCCAGCACGCCGCCGCCGGCAACACAAACGGTCTTGTAGCTCATGAAACGGTCCTCTCTCTTACGTAATTCCATAGATGTGTATTTATTCAACCGTAAGGATGACGCGCGCTGGGGGTGGGTTCTATAAACGGACGGTATTTAGCGGCAAACGGCTACATATGTTCATTATCTCAGGGCTTCAAGGGCAATTTTTGGTGCCACCGAGACGTCGTTTTCAGAAGTATGCGGCAAATTTTAAAACTCTCGAGCACACCCCCGTTTTCCGTAAATAAAACCGCAGGTACAGAGCTTGGGCATACCAAGTGTGCTCGGCCTATTCAGATTTTGCCGCATACTTCCGAAATCTAAGTTGGCAAAGGGTGATAGTTGGGGCGTTTACGCAACATATGTCCAGCAAAAACGGGTGATAGCCAGTACGGCTACCACCCGTTTGTCTTATATCCGGCTCAAAGCAGGCCGTCTACTTCTTAATGCCGCGCCCCAGACGCTCGGCGACCGATGCCACGGCCTCCTCGTCGACCGAGCCGCAGCTCACGCAGCCATCGTGGGCACGCATCTGGCCGGTGACCTCGTCCATCGCGAGCGGTGCCACCTTCTCGAGCTTAAAGCCCTTGCCGGCGCGCATGTTTTCCTTGGCCACGCTGATCATGAGCTTAATGCGGTTGAGCTGGTTGACCTCGGACGCACCGGGGTCGTAGTCCACCGCGACAATGTTGCTCTCGGGGTGCTGACGGCGCAGTTCCTTGATCACGGCCTTGCCCACCACGTGATTGGGCAGGCACGCGAAGGGCTGCGTGCAGATGATGTTGGGCGCGCCATGGTCAATCAGGTCGAGCATCTCGGCCGTGAGCAGCCAGCCCTCGCCCATGTTGTTGCACACCGAAAGCACCGTGCGGGCCTTGTCCGCCATGGTGCCGATGCGTTCGGGTGCCTCAAAGCGGTGGGACTTTTCGAGCATCTCCTCCACCGGCGTACGCATCCAGTCCACGAGTTTGATGAGCGCCTGCATACCAGCGCGCGTGGTAGCAGAGCTACCCAGCTCGTCCTTCTGCAGCTCGGCGTTGCTCATGGAGTACAGGAAGAAGTCGAGCAGGCCTGGCACCACGGCCTCGCAGCCCTCGCGCTCGATAACGTCGACCACGTGGTTGTTGGCCGTAGGGTGGAACTTGACCAGGATCTCGCCGACCACGCCCACGCGCGGCTTGGTGCCCTCGCCCACGAGCGGCATGGTGTCGAACGCGCGGATGGCCTCGCGGCACAGCTTGGTGTAGTTGTGGCGGTTGAACTTGGGCGCCAGCTTGCGGGCGCGCGCCATGTACTCCTCGTAGAGCGCGTTGGCGGCGCCGGGCGTGGCCTCGTACGGGCGGCAGCGATAGAGCATCTGCATCATGACGTCGCCAAAGAGCACCGCGTAGACCGCCTGCTTGAGCAGCGCCGGCGTAATCTTAAAGCCGGGGTTGTCCTCGCCCAGCGCCACGGCCGAAAGCGAGATCACCGGGATCTCGGGGTGGCCGCTTTCGCGCAGTGCCTTGCGGATGAGCGCAATGTAGTTGGTGGCACGGCAGCCGCCGCCAGTCTGGCTGATGACCACGGCCGTCTTGGACAGGTCGTAGCGACCGCTCTCGATAGCCTCCATAATCTGGCCCGTCACCAGAATCGACGGGTAGCAGATGTCGTTGTTCACGTAGCGCAGGCCGGCCTCGACGGCGTCGTGGTCGGTCGAGGGCAGCAGCTCCAAGTTGTAGCCGGCACCGCGGAACACCTCTTTGACCAGGTCAAAGTGAATCGGTGCCATCTGCGGGCACAGGATGGTGTAGCCCTCGTCGCGCATCTGTTCGGTAAAGGGCACCTTGGGCCACGCGGTCGAAGCACTCTCGCGCTGCGCCTCAAACGTGTACTTGCGGCTCGCGAACGCGGGGGCATCCGTGGAGGGCGCCACCGGCGCGGCGTCGCCCTGCTCGTAGGCCTCGCCCGCAGCCGTGGCCTCGGCCAAACGCTCGGCCTCCTGGTCCTTAAGCGCGGCCATGAGCGAGCGGATGCGGATGCGCGCGGCACCCAGGTTGGACACCTCGTCGATCTTGAGCACGGTGTAGATCTTGCCGCTGGCCTCAAGGATTTCCTGCACCTGGTCGGTGGTCAAGGCGTCCAAGCCGCAGCCGAAGGAGTTGAGCTGAATCAGGTCCAAATCGTTGCGCATCGTCACAAAACGGGCGACGGCGTACAGGCGGCTGTGGTACATCCACTGGTCGACGACGCGGATGGGGCGCTCGGGCTTCACGAGATGCGCGAGCGAATCCTCGGTAAAGACCGCAAAGCCAAAGCTCGAGATAAGCTCGGGCAGGGCATGGTTGATCTCGGGGTCGTTATGATAGGGACGGCCGGCGAGCACGATGCCGTGACCGCCGTGGTCCTCGACCCACTTAAGAGCCTCCTCGCCAATGGTCTGGATGTCCTCGTGGAAACGCGCATCGGCCTCAAATGCAGCGTTGACGGCGGCATCGACCTCGGAGCGCGTGATCTTGGGTCCACGCACGCGACCGCGACCAGCCTCGGCATCGGCCACGCGGTCGACGGCGAGCACCTGGTACAGGCGGCGCTTGAGCTCGGTCTTGTCATGATAGGGCACAAACGGATACAGGAACTCGATGTTCTGCTCGCGGATCTCGTCGACGTTGAGCGCCAGCGCCGTGGGGTAGCTCATGACGATGGGGCAGTTATAGCAGTTGCCAGCCGTCGGGTCCTCTTTGCGCTCCCAGCGCACGCACGGCATCCAGATGAAGTCGACGTCACGGTCGATAAGGTTCATCACGTGGCCGTGGCTCATCTTGGCCGGATAGCACACGCTCTCGGACGGCATGGACTCGATGCCCGCTTGGTAGGTCTTCTTGCTCGACTGGTCGGACAGCTGCACGCTAAAGCCCAGGCGCGTAAAGAACGCGTGCCAGAAGGGGTAGTTCTCGTACATGTTGAGTGCGCGCGGGATACCCACGGTGCCGCGCGGGGCCTCGTCGGGGCTCAGAACCTCGCGGTTAAAGAGCAGCTCGTTTTTCTTTTTGAAGAGGTTGGGGGCCTCGGTCTTCTGCTTTTTGTGGCCGGCGCCCTTCTCGCAGCGGTTGCCGGTGATAAAGCGCCTGCCGCCGCCAAAGTCGTTGACGGTAAGCTGGCAGTTGTTGGAGCAACGGCCGCAGCGGACGTGCTTTTGCGTCACGGTGAGGTGCGCGATGTCCTCGGCCGAAAGGATGGTCGAGGTGCCGTCGGCGCCGGCGCGATCGCGGGCGAGCAGGGCCGCACCGTATGCGCCCATGCAGCCGGCAATGTCGGGACGCACGGCATGAACGCCGGTGAGCTGCTCAAACGCGCGCAGCGTAGCGTCGGACATAAAGGTGCCGCCTTGGACAATTACCTGGCTGCCGATCTCCTTGGGGTCGCGCAGCTTAATGACCTTGAACAGGGCATTCTTGATGACGGAATAAGACAGGCCGGCCGCGATGTCGCCCACCGTGGCGCCTTCCTTTTGCGCCTGCTTGACGCGCGAGTTCATAAAGACCGTACAGCGACTGCCCAGGTCGACGGGGGCCTTGGCATGGATGGCGGCATCGGCGAACGCGCGCACGTCCATGTTCATGGATACGGCGAAGCTCTCGATAAAGCTGCCGCAGCCCGACGAGCAGGCCTCGTTGAGCATAATGTGCTCGATGACGCCGTCCTTCACGCGCAGGCACTTCATGTCCTGGCCGCCGATGTCCAGAATGAACTCGACACCGGGCAGGAATGCCTTGGCGCCGCGCAGGTGCGCAACGGTCTCGATCTCGCCGGAGTCGGCCTTGAGTGCCTCGATGAGCAGCGCCTCACCATAGCCGGTGGTGGTCACGTGGCCGATGGTGCAGCCGGCGGGGATGTGGTTGTAGAAATCGGCCATGATGACCTTGGCTGTGCCCAGGATGTCGCCGTTGTTGTTGCCGTACCAGGTGTGCAACAGCTGGCCGTCCTCGCCCACGAGCGCGGCCTTCATGGTGGTGGAGCCGGCGTCAATGCCGATGAACACGCGGCCGGTGTAGCCTTCGAGCTTGCCCTTGGGGACGACCTCGGTGTCGTGGCGGTTCTTGAACTCAGCAAAGTCCTCGTCGGTGGCAAAGAGCGGATCCAGGCGCTCGACCTCGGCACCCTGCGTGTCACCCAGGCTGTCGATGGCATCGATGAGCTGCGGGAATGTGCTGAGCTTGTTGGACTCGTGCGCCATGGCGGCACCGCTCGCCACAAACAGGTGGGCGTTTTGGGGCACGATGCGGTGCTCCTCGTCCAGGTTGAGCGTGAGGTAGAAGCGGTGGCGCAGCTCGGAGAGGTACTGCAGCGGGCCGCCCAGGAAGGCGACGTTGCCGCGGATGGGACGGCCGCACGCCAGGCCCGAGATGGTCTGGGTCACGACGGCCTGGAAGATGGAGGCCGCCACGTCCTCGGGGCGGGCACCCTCGTTGAGCAGCGGCTGCACGTCGGTCTTGGCAAAGACGCCGCAGCGGCTGGCGATGGGATAGATGGTGGTGGCGTTGGCCGCGAGCTCGTTGAGGCCGCTCGCGTCGGTGTGCAGCAGGGTTGCCATCTGGTCGATGAACGCGCCCGTACCGCCGGCGCAGGTACCGTTCATGCGCTGCTCGATGCCGTTGTCGAAGTAGATAATCTTGGCATCCTCGCCGCCCAGCTCGATGGCGACGTCGGTGGCCGGGATGAGGGTCTCGACGGCGCGTTTGCTGGCGATGACCTCCTGGACAAACTCCAGCTCGAGCCACTGGGACAGCAGCAGACCGCCCGAGCCGGTAATGGCGCAGGTCATTTGGGCCGTCGGCAGCACGGTCGCAGCACCCTCGAACAGGTCACGGGCGCAAGCGCGGACATCGGTGTGATGGCGCTGGTACTTGGCGTACACGATCTGGTTGTCGTCGTTGAGCACGGCGAGCTTGACGGTGGTGGAGCCCACGTCGATGCCCAGGTGAAGGTTGCCACGGGCGGCCTCGGGGTTGAAGATCGCGCCTTCGGGGGCCTGGCCGGCGGTGGCGGTCACGGACTCGGCGGTGACGACGGGTTCGCCAGCGGCGAGCGTCTCCCCTGCCGCATTCTTGGCCTCGGCAACCGCCTCGGCGACTTTCTCGGCAGCGGCGGTCGCGGCCTTCTGCGCGGCGTCCGCCACGGCGGGCGCGGCCTCGCGTGCGGCAGCGACCACGCGGTCCTTAATGCCTTCGACGAGTTTGCTCATCTGTCTCTCCTCTTAGTTGTTGGACTCGACGGTTGCGGCGGTGTCGACCGCATCCTCGAGCTGCAGGTTCAATAGCTTCATGCCGTATTCCGGCACGTTGATATCGATGGGTTGGCCATACAGGTCGCCAGGGCGCACAAAGGCGATGACCGTCATGATGCGCGCCATTGCCTCGGGCGATTCGGCGAGCCCGCGTTCAAACCAGCGCTGGATCATGCCGACCTCGGCGCTCACGACATAGGTGACGTAGTAGTCAAAGAACGTGCCCAGCGCCAAGCCCAAAATGCCCGTCTGTGCACGCGGCACCACGGCCTCTCGTGCGGTATCGATGATCTTTTTAATGAAGGCCTGGTCGCCGCCAGGGCCCAGCAGGGCACCGATAAGATCGCGATTGGCCGCAAGATAGCGCAGCAACTCAACTGAGCCGGGCGCCGGCTCGAGCTCGTCGATATTGCGGTAAAGATCGGGCAGCTTAGCTGCGGTGATGAGCTCCACGCGCTCACGAATCTCAGTCAGCAGGCCGTCCTCGATTTGGTTGATAAAGTCGGGAATATCGCGGTAGTGCGAATAGAATGTACGGCGCGTGAGGCCAGCGCGCTCGGTAAGCGACGCGACGTTAACGCGCGAAAGATCGCCGCCTTCGGCAAGCTCGCTGGCAAGTGCCTGGCGAAGGGCACGCTGCGAGCGAAGGGACCGGCGGTCGCATTTCTCGAGCTGGGACAAGCGTCCTCCTTGTTACTCAGCCTGTGCGCTATTGCACAGTGCGAGTATTATTGCACACCGTGTGCATCAACACGTAAAGGCAATATTTAGATTGTGGCAAAGGGACTGTCCCTTTGTCCCTTATTCGATGATGGTGCGGGAGTTTTGCTTGTGCATGGTGGCGAGCATGTGTTTGGGGACGGCGTGGACCATGCAGCTGCCGATGGTCGCGCTCGCGGCGGCCTTGGCTGCATCGCTTGCGTTTTTGGTCGCGTAGCTGTGGCGGAAACGCTTGAGCATGGCGATGTCGTTGCCGCCGTCGCCGTAGACCGCGACCTCGTCCTCAGCAATACCGTAGTAGCTTGCCAGCCACGCCACGCTCTCGCCCTTGTTGCACGCCGCGTCGGTGATCTCGAACATTACCGGGTCAAACGGCGCGTTGACCACACGGTCCGAGCGCTCGGCAAGGTACGCCTTAAGGTTGCGCTCTAGCTCAAGCGAAGTCACGCGACAGTTGATCTTGCACACGTCATGACGCAAGATGTCGCCGATCGACTGGTCAAAATACTGCTCCTCGTGATAGCCGCCACGCGCACGCATGCCGCGCATCACAATGCGCTTGATGGGGCTGTCCTTCTTAAAGCCCGCCTGATGCATCTCAAACGAACCGCTCGAAAACATGCCGTCGGGCGTGGAGCAATCAAAGCAAATGTCCGGAAACGCCTTGAGCAGCTCCTCGGTAATCTGAGGATCGATGGTCCAGGTCTTGAGCACCTCGCCGTGGCTGTCACGAACGATGGATCCGTTGGAGCAACAGGCATCGAGCGCCAAACCTGTAAAGCCATGCTCGCCGATCGGCAGCGTCGAGCGACCCGTCGCGGGAACCACGTGCAGCCCAGCTTCGGTCAACTCGCGAATGGCGCGGCGAATGGTTCCGTCGGCCTCGTGCAGGGCGTTAAGCAGCGTTCCGTCTAAATCACTCGCGAACATCTTGATCATGGGCATGCCTCTCTTTCGTCTGCACGATATTGTAGACGAAGGAGAGGCATGTTCTCGTATGGGCGCCCCACACTGCAGCGATTGCTTCTGTTAAACCGCTGCACTGCGAACGTCACATTGTTTGTCGTGAGCGACTTTTCAAGCGATAAAACAGCACCGTCGTCAGCATCAGTACCACCAGCATAGCTGCGAACACAGCCGCCGGCGCCCATCGATCATATGCGAATCCGTATGCCAATTGGCCAAAAGGCGTTGCGCAAGAAAGCGCCATGTATACGACCGAAAGCACCTTTCCGCAGAGTTCCGTCGGCGCCGTCCGCTGAACGAATGCAACGATTTCGACCGATGCAACACTTGCCCACACCATGACCCATGCCGAACCGACTGTAAGCGCGGCAAACACAATTACGTCAACGCCGATCGGTAGCGTGACAATAACCGGCACGACTCCAAGGCAGATCATCGCAACATATCGGCATATGCCATTGAAAGAAAAGCGATTCGGCCAAATACCGACTAGGCCGCCGCCTACAAGGCCGCCCAGTCCCATAGCCGCCTCAATAATCCCAACGCAGGAAGATTGCATGCCGAGATGCCTTGTAACAATAACGGGCGCACCAATCGTTAACCCAACCAACGCAAGATTCAAAACAGCCGTAAGCAAAATCACAGCGAGCAACGAGGTGTTTTGAAGCAGATACCGAATCGCCGACAGAAAATCGCCTTGGCATGCCATACGAGTCGAGCTATCCCCCGTCACTTCAGAGGGAACATTTTGTTTGAGTGTGGTCCAAAACAGCAGCGACGACATCGCAAACGCCGCCGCCGCGATCGCGCAAAGGACGTCAATTCCAAGGCATCCGTAGACGGCTGTTCCAACCACGGGACCTAGAATATTGCTCGCCATGGTCGTCTGTGACACTAATGCGGTGGCCCGCTCGACCTTTTCCTTGCCGGCTATGCGCAGCGTCTCAATTTGAAGTATCGGCTTCAGAATAGATTGAACGGCGTATTGGACGCACAGCATCACCGCCACAACGACCGCAAGAGGCAACGAGCGCTTCATGGGGACAAACAGCATCGCTGCAACCATTAAAACAATACCGAGAGCCGCTAAAACGCTGCGATGCCCCTCTCGATCAGCCAATACTCCGCCAGCCGGAGTCGCGAGCACACTCGGTATAAACGCTATAGCCGCAACGGCGCCATATAACGTCGACGAGCCGCTGCGGTCGAGCAAGTAAAGCGGGCACGCAAAGCACAGCGCCGACAACGTCGAATACACGCACAGCTGCGCAACGAGAAGACCGACGAGTCTTATAGACAGCGCTGTCTTTGATGCTGACGCGACATCGAAATCTCTCATCCCACCCATGGCTTTGCCTCCTATACATACTATTGGTATGTATTTAATGACTTGAAAAGGGCAGCCGTAGCCACCCTCTCAAATCTATTACATACCGTTGGTATCTATATTACCACCCGGCGCGTTTCCATACGTTCCAAATCTGGTCCGTTGTCTGGAGCACTTCATCCCCCAAATCGAGCCCTACCGCAGCCGCCATCTGCGCCAAACATTGCGCGCGAGCGACCATTCGCTCCTTGGGCTCGAGCGGACGGAACAATGGCAGCAGCCAAAGATTCGCTAGCAACGATACGGCCTCTGCCGCTTCACGCGGGCATTCGCACGCAATGGAGCCATCGGCGATGCCCTCCTCGATCACCGGCAATAAATAGCCATCTGCCGACTCGTCAAACGAGCCCTGGTACTGCATCGCCAGTAGACGTGAGCTTTTTACCGGATCTGCCGCGGGGTGCATGCGGGCCCAAAGCTCAATTTGTGGTACGACGGACTCAGGCGCATAAAGTCGCCTGAGCTTTTGGGCGCCTGTCATATTGCCAGCACCGAGCGTCGCGCGGCGGCGCTCCACAACGGGAGCCATCGCCCGATCAAACGCGGCGTTGAAAATCTCTTCTTTGCTCTTGAAGTGATGATAGACAGCACCCTTGGTCATGCCATCGAGACGGTCAACGATATCTTGAATGCTCGTCCCCTCATAACCCTGTGCACAGAATAACTCCAGTGCCGCGTCGAGAATCTTCGCGACCGTCTCCTCGGGATATTTATTGCGACCCATAATCCGCCCATCCGCAACGCAAGTCTTGTGCCTCATTGCAGCATTTTAACGTTGCGGATGGCAGGCGGTCGATTCTACACCGCGGCGGGGCCGTGTTCGCCGGTACGGATGCGGATAACCTCCTCGACCGGCTCGACCCAAATCTTGCCGTCGCCGACGGCGCCGGTGCGTGCAGCGTTGCAGATGATGTCGACAATACCGTCGACGTGCTCGTCGGCACAGATAAGGGTGAACTGCACCTTGGGAATCGTGTTGACGAGCAGCTCGTTGCCGCGCACGTATTCCTTCCAGCCATGCTGCGCGCCGCAGCCCTGCACCTGGTTGATGGTCATGCCGCGAACATCGGCAGCAAACAGCGCGTCCTTAAGAACCTCAAGCTTCTCGGCACGAACAATCGCCGTAATCTTCTTCATAGTGAATTCCTCTCTTAGTTAAAGAAATGAATTGCCCTTCTCATGGCACGGGTTTTCCAGGTGCCACAAACCAACCTTGCAGATCAAAAAAGTGCAACTAACAGGTCTTAGCAGGTTTCCCAAGTGCCGCAGATCGGCCTGAAAGAGGAGTGCCGCGTACTTAAGGTACGCAAACGACGATTGAAGGCCGAGGTGCGGTGCTTGGGGAAGCTGCTAATCGAGTCCCGAGAACGAGGGGTAGGCGCTTTCGCCGTGCTGACTGGCATCCAAGCCCAGCGCCTCGTCGGCCTCGTCCACGCGCAGGCTGCCGTGGAACAGCGCCTTGACCACCGCGGCGATCACCAAGTCGAGCATCAGCACTATAACGACCGTCACCACAATGCCCAGAACCTGCGAGACAAGCAGCGACACGTCGCCCGTGTAGAACAGGCCGCCCTTACCGGTCCACGAAAGCTCCGGCACGCAGAACAGGCCCGTGAGCACACCGCCCAAGATGCCGCCGACACCGTGACAACCAAACGCATCGAGCGCATCGTCGTAGCCAAACTTGGTCTTAAGATGGCTGATGGCCAGGTAGCAGACGGGCGAGACGATCAGGCCCATGACCAGTGCCGCCCACGGCTCGACAAAGCCCGCGCCCGGCGTGACCACCACGAGACCCGCAACCAAACCGGTGCTGGCACCCACCAGCGTGGGACGACCGGTGTGCACGCGCTCGACGGCAAGCCACGAGACCATGCCCGCCGCGCTGGCCGTCACGGTGTTGAGGATGGCAAGCGCCGCCACGGCATCGGCCTTGAACTCGCTGCCTCCGTTAAAACCAAACCAGCCAAACCAAAGCAGACCGGCGCCCAGCGCCACAAACGGCACGTTATGCGGACGATAGCTCACCATGCCAAAGCCGCGACGACGGCCGAGCATTAAGCAGAGAATCAGGCCGGTAAGACCGGACGAGATGTGCACCACGTCTCCGCCGGCAAAGTCGAGCGCGCCGATGATGTCGCCGATAAAGGAACCATCGCCGCCCCACACCATGTGGGCAAGCGGCGCGTAGACCACGAGCAGCCAAATGCCCAGGAACGCCGTCATGGCGCCAAACTTAACGCGTCCGGCAAGGCTGCCCGTAACGATGGCGGCGGTGATCATGGCAAAGGCCATCTGAAAGGCGATGTTGATAATCTCCGGGTAGACGGCGCCGTCCGCGGCATTGCCCTCAGCCGCCTGCAGCACCTGGTTGAGCACCGGCAGGCACAGCAGCTGGTCAAAGCCGCCAATAAACGGACTCGAGCCGTCGCCGCCGTAGGCCAGCGACCAGCCGGCAACAATCCACAGCACGCCCACCAAGCCAATGACTCCAAAGCACATAAGCATGGTGTTGATGACATTTTTGCGTCTAGACAGACCGCCATAGAAAAACGCCAGGCCCGGTGTCATTAAAAACACGAGCATGGTGCAGATGAGCATAAACGTTGTCGATCCCGTATC
>CAKUEU010000018.1 GCA_934646865.1 uncultured Collinsella sp.
GCGGTCGTCCAGATTCGAGCGATGCTCGAGGGTACATCTGAGGACGAAACGATCGAGCGTTTGCGTTCGCAGGCTCGTAAAGGTTCCACCTTTGCATCGGGCAGAAAACGTCAGGGTGCACGATTCAAGAAGTAACGAACGGGCCCCGAGTTCCCCGTGGAGCTCGGGGCCTGTGTCATTCGGGTGCGGGAGTTCGTGTGCTAGAGGTCTGCAATCAGGGCTTCGGCGCAACGGATGCCGTCGGTGGCGGCGCTCATGATGCCGCCGGCATATCCAGCTCCCTCGCCGCAAGGGTAGAGGCCCGGGGTCGACGTGGCGTGGCACGCTCGATCGCGGGTGACGGTGACAGGTGAGCTCGAACGCGTCTCCACGCCGGTGAGGACGGCGTCGGGGCGGTCGTAGCCGCGCAGCTTCTTGCCAAGCAGGGGGATTCCCAAACGAAGCGATTCAACGATATGCTGCGGGAGGGCTTCGTCGATTGCCGTCCAGGTCACGCCAAGTGGATAGGTGGGCTTCACTTTTCCAGGTGCCGTGCTGGCACGTCCCGCAAGGAAATCTCCGACGAGCTGTGCCGGTGCGTTCCAGTTGGAGCCGCCTAGGCGATAGGCGGTCTGCTCGCAGGCGCGCTGGAGTTCAATGCCCGCAAGCGGGTCGTCGCTGGGAAGGTCGTCGGGCGTGACGTTAACGAGTAGGGCGGCATTGGCGTTGCGCCCGTCGCGGGCATTGAGGCTGGCGCCGTTGACGCACAGATGGCCCTGCTCGGAGGAGGCGGCAACAACCTGCCCGCCGGGGCACATGCAAAACGAGAACACGCTGCGATTGTTGGGGAGATGGGCCACGAGTTTGTAAGGAGCTGCTCCAAGCGCCGGATGCCCCGCCGAAGGGCCATATTGAGCACGGTCGATGTCGCGCTGCGGATGCTCGATGCGTACGCCCATGGCAAAGGTCTTTTGCGCGAGGGCCACGTTATGGGTCTTGAGAAGTTCGAATACGTCGCGAGCGGAATGTCCGCAGGCGAGAATGAGGTGCTTTGTGACGATTGTCTCGCTTGCGGTGTCTCGGGGCGATTGAACATCGATGCCGGTGATTGCGCCGGACGCATCGGCGCGAATGTCGATGAGTTTTGTGCGATAGCGAACGGTTCCGCCGAGCTGTTCGATGCGCTGGGAAATGTTGGTGACGACGGCGGGAAGGATGTCGGAGCCAATGTGCGGCTTGGCGTCCCACAGGATATCGCGAGGCGCGCCCGCTTCGACGAAGGTCTCGAGAATCAGGCGATGGGCGGGATTCTTGGTTCCCGTATTGAGCTTTCCGTCCGAGAAGGTCCCCGCGCCGCCCAGGCCAAACTGGATATTGCTCTCGGGGTCGAGGATACGCTCCTTAAGAAAGAGGTCGATCGCCTGCGAGCGTCGAAGTGCCGGGTCACCACGCTCGATAAGCAAGGGCTTAAGGCCTGCTTCGGCAAGGGTGAGAGCGGCAAAGAGGCCGGCGCAACCGGCGCCGACAACGATGGGACGCTCCTTGGGCGCATTGGAGGCAGGGGAGGGGAATGAGGGCACCTCGCCGTCTACCATGCGGATACACGAGCGGTCACGTTCGGCGACGCTGTCGAGCGCTTCCTGCTCGAGGCGGGGGCTTGTCAACTCGACTCGAAAGCTCAAAATAAAATGGACGTCTCGCTTTTTACGGGCGTCGATAGACTTGCGATGGAGCTCGATGGCTTTAATCTGGGAATCCTTGCATCGCAGGGCTCGCTTGGCGGCGCGTCTGCCAACGGCAAGGCAGGCATCCTCATCGCCAGCCTCATCGAGGGATGCGTGGACTTGGGTGATTTCGATCATCGAGGTCTCCTTAGATGCAAGAAAGAGGCCGCTCGGTGTCCCAGACGGCCCGAATGCGTTTTGATTATAGACTGCGCGGCTATAGGCTGCTGGCAGCGCGAATACCCGAGATCCAAGCCCACGCAAGGTTGAAACCGCCGCAATCGGCATCGATATCGAGCGCCTCGCCACAGATGTAAAGTGGGGCGCCTGCCGCGTCGCTCACGCAGAGGCTAGGAGCCGAGACGTTCTCGATGGGCACGCCGCCGCGCGTGACCTGGGCCGAACGCTCCTCTGTCGTTCCCTCGACGAGCAGCTTAAAGTGCTTGAGGATCGAGACGAGATGGACGACATCATGTGAGCCGGGATGGCACCGTTCGAATGCGGCGCAGGCAATGTGGGAGAGTTGCGGGGCGAGCATGCCATCGAGCCAGCGTGGGTCGCGTGGCGAAAAATCGCCGAGCAGCCCAAGGCGTTGCTTGAGCGTATCGAATAGTTCATCTTTGGACAGGTCGGGGAAGAAATCGAGCAAAATGGTGTCGTCGTGCTGGACGCGACGGGAGAGGTTGAAGGCGGCGACGCCCGAGATGCCAAAGGTTCGGAAGAGCACTTCGCCGTCTTCGCGCCAGAGTTCCTCCTGATTGCGGGTGAGCATCAAACGGGCGCGGACGCGCAGACCATCCAAGGTCTTGAGGGCCGTCTGGTCGCCAACGACTGATACCGACACGGGGCAGAGGACGGGGCGCTGCCCCGTGAGGGGAAGATTGAACAGCCGCGCGATGTCGACAGGGCTGCCGCCCGTGGCGATAATCACAGCCTTTGCTTGCAGCGTCTCGTTCTTGCGAGGTGCGTCGGCAAGCGCCTTCCGAAGCGAACGGACCTCCGTTTTCCGGTCGTCGTGCTTTTTTGCCTTGAGTGTCCGCGCAGGACGGTCTATTTGAAGCACCCAGCCCTTGGGAACTTTGGATGCCGAGGCAACGTTTGCCCCGCAAATCAAGGCGATACCCAAGCGATCGCAAGCGTTGAGAAGCGCATCGCGCGCCGATTCGGCGCGAAGGGAGCGCGGATACAGTCGGCCTTCCTCGGAGGTCGTCATGATGCCCAGCGAGGAGAAGAAGTTCCCTAGCTCTTTTTCGGGCTGGGGACCCATAACGGATTCGACGAATGCGGGGTTGTTGTACCGCTGGAAATCAATTGATTCGTTGGAAAGGTTGCAGCGGCCGTTACCGGTCGCAAGGAGTTTAAGGCCGCAGGCAACATCGCGCTCGATGATGCAGACGCTTTTGCCTGCGCGTGCGGCCGTAATGGCGGCGGCGAGACCCGAGGCCCCGCCGCCGATTACCAAGACGTCATAGGAGGCGTTTGCGTTCACTTAGGCCTCGTCGGTTTCGTGCGGGGCAATCGCCTCGACGGCAGATACGGCCTGGGGAAGCATGCCGTCGGGAAGTGCGGTCTCAACTTCGCCCTTATCGCAGGCCTCGGCGAGAGCCGGATTGATGGGAAGCTGGCCCAAGATCTCGAGATTGTAGCGCTCGGCGACCTCGGGGAGCTTGCTCTTGCCAAAGACCTCGATCTTCTTGCCGCAATCGGGGCACTCGATATAGCTCATGTTCTCGACGATGCCCAGAATGGGGACGTTCATCTTCTCGGCCATGTTGACCGCCTTGGCGACGATCATCGAGACCAGATCCTGCGGGCTCGTGACGATGACGATGCCATCGACGGGCAGCGACTGGAAGACGGTGAGGGCGACGTCGCCCGTTCCCGGAGGCATGTCGACCAGCAGGTAGTCGATGGGGCCCCACGAGGTCTCGCTCCAGAACTGCCTGATGGCACCGGCGATAACCGGGCCGCGCCAGAGGACGGGGTCGGTTTCATTTTGGAGCAGCAGGTTAGAGCTCATGACCTTGACGCCGTGCTCGGAGATTTCGGGCAGCATAAGATTGCCGAGAGCGTGGACGTGGCGTCCGCTCATGCCGAACATCTTGGGGATAGAGGGACCGGTGATGTCGGCATCGAGGACACCGACCTTGTGACCGTGACGGGCAAGTTCGGTGGCGATGGCGCCGGTGACGAATGACTTGCCGACGCCGCCCTTGCCGGAAAGCACGGCGATAACGCGCTTGACCTCGGACAGCGTGTTTTCTTCAAATTCCTGCGGTGCGGTTTGTCCGCCGGCGGCCTGTGCGTGCTCGCAACCCATGTTTGACTCCTTTGTATATGTTGGGGCCGGAGCCCCGCGATGTGACACGAGCGTCATTGTACCCTCGTTTGCGAGCGGGAGTCATGTGTGATGCGTCTGGTCGCGAGTGTGCGTTGCAATGTCATGCCACCCCAACGAGCGGGCGGGCTTACTGAACCTTGCTGGCGAACTCAAGATATTGAATGCGCTGCAGCTTGTCGATCGTGGAGACATAGGGGCTGTCTTCCGATTCCAAGTCATAGCGCAGCCCGTCGGCTCCGAGATAGCCGGCGACATTGATGGTCGGCACATCGGACCTTGTTGCAAGCAAGGCCTTTTGGTAATCGGTGAGCGGGGCGCCAATCTTATTTAGGGTTATGGCTGCAATCTCGTTCGCACCGACGGTGTCGTAGACGTTGAGCTCGGTATTGCCGGCGATTTCATAGTTCGCCCAGACAAAATAGGTCGACTGATAAATACGGAAAGCGTGGCTTGCCGTATCTTCCTGAGGGTACAGCTCGTCGTTGAGAGCCGTTGCAGCGCTCGGCTGATGGTCGCCAAAGAAGACGAGAACGACCGGTCGACCGATATTGCGCAGCTCGTTGATAAAGTACTCAAGGTCTCGGTCGGATGCGTTGATGCAGGTGAGGTAGGTGTTGAGCGCGCTATTGGCACCCTCGCTGGCTCCATCGACCCAATAGTTCGTCAGTTCTTCGGCGGGGACGGTGCCATAGTCGTAGCCGCCATGGTTTTGCATCGTGACATCGAAGATGAACTGCGGGGCGTCGTCGGTCCTCAGCAGGTCGAGTATCTTGTCATAGGTGACGTAGTCGCATACGCCGGCATGGTAATAGGGCGCACCTTCGAAATCGGCGATCGAAAGAAAGTCTCCAAAGCCCAGCTGCTGGTAGATTTTATCTCGATGGTAGTTGACGGGGTTTTGCGGGTGCATGGCGGTGGCGGTGTATCCAAGCTCTTTAAGGTCCTTTGCCAAGCTGTTGACATCATTCATCTGATATAGCTGATAGGGAATCTTGCCCACTCCAACAAAGGCGGTTGACGCTCCGGTCAAAAACTCAAATTCGGAGTTCGCCGTTCCGCCGCCTGCGACCGAGGCGAGCATAGTGCCGCGCACGAGTGTGTCGGGAAGCGAGTTGTAAAACGCAGGGCCGGTATACCCGGCCGCCTGGAGCTGCTCAAAGCACGAAAGGTCGCTAAAGCTTTCGTTCATGACGGCGACGATTGTCGGCTTGATTTCATTGAATTGAGCAACGGCTGCGGCACGCTGCTCGCTCGAGCCATACGTGCTGTCATAGGCGGCGGCAAGCTCCCGCTCAATGTCCTGAGCCTCATCGGACGTATAACCCTCGGGCTTTTCGATGGGCAGTTCGTTGACCATTTCGGTGAACGAGGTGAGAAAGCCCTGAGACGCATACGTGGTGATGGGCTGCCAACGGTCAAATCCAAAGTCCAACGTCTGTTCTAGGTCGATGCTTGAAAAGCCAGAGAGACCCACGACGGTTACCAGCAGGAAGGCACAGAGATTGCCGGCAATGACGGGGAAGACGCGAGAGGGCGTACGGAGTTTTCGCGGCCGGATGAGCGAAAGAAGCCCCAGGGAAATTTCCAGCAGGGCAAGAGAGGTTACGATTCCGGCGGTAAAGGTGAACTCGTATCCTTCGCTTACCTCCGCTGCGGTGCCCAGGGCCAAAATATCGCTCGGCAGGATGGCTTCACCTTTAAATGTCACGACGAAGTGCTCGGCAATGCCAAGGATGCAGCAGACGATGGGCACAAGGGCCATGACCCCTCCGTGCCGTTGTCCTAGCAAATAAAGAGAAAGCAGGATCGTCGCGAGCAGTCCGACGGAAAAACCAAATGAATTGGCGGGAATGCGATAGAACGTGTCGTTGCAGGCGATTTCGAGCGAAACGAACGAGAGCACCGAAACCGCGGCGATGACGAGAACGTCGCGACAGGTGCAAGCAATCGTTCCCGTTACGAAATCGGATTGATCGATGAATCTCGAAACCAAGGGCTCGACAAGAAGCATGACGGCAGCGGCGCCGAGCGCTGAATAGGAAAGGATCCATAGGGAGCTGTCTTCGTTTACAAGCACTTGATTCGTAATCCAGGCAGCTACCACACCGAGCGGAATGAGGAGCGTCGTGCACCAAAAGACGCGGGCGATGGGCGGCTTTTCATTTTGCTTGATTGAAAAATATACGCGCACGACGACGGCGGCTACGATAAGGACGGCGATGAATATGGGCAGATTGGCCATGTCACTCGAAGTGATTTCAAGGGGGATATCTTCGGTCATGGACGTTCCTCTGGTTCAGCAAATATAAGTTCATTATTAGACTACTGTAACCTTTCCACGGCATTTCGAGAAACAAAGCGCTCGACACGCAAAGCTAAAGGTCTGCGATTCTTGTATTACGAACACCTGTGCGCGTTGAGTGCGCTAAACTCACTGACAGTGTGATTCGATGTATAGGAGGCAAGGAGCTTCCATGTCTGATACTTCTATCGTTATTCGCGGTGCGCGTGAGCACAACTTGCGCAATATCGATGTCTCTATTCCCCGTGACCAGCTCGTGGTCATTACCGGCCTTTCCGGTTCGGGTAAGAGTTCGCTGGCGTTCGATACCATCTATGCCGAGGGCCAGCGTCGCTATGTCGAGAGCCTTTCCAGCTATGCGCGCCAGTTTTTGGGCCAGATGGATAAGCCTGATCTGGATTCGATTGACGGCCTGTCGCCGGCCGTGTCGATCGATCAGAAGACGACGTCCAAGAATCCCCGGTCGACGGTGGGCACCGTAACTGAGATTTATGACTACCTGCGCCTGCTGTTCGCTCGCGTGGGCACGCCGCACTGTCCCGAGTGCGGGCGTGTCATCGAGCGTCAGACGACCGACCAGGTCGCCGATAAGGTGCTGGCGGCGGGGGAGGGCCGTCGCGCGTTTGTGCTGGCGCCGGTGGTTCGTGGACGCAAGGGCGAGTATGCCAAGCTGTTCGAGGATCTGCGTGCGGAGGGCTTTAGCCGCGTGCGCGTCGACGGCGAGGTGCGCTCTCTCGATGATCCCATCGATTTGGACAAAAAGTTCAAGCACGATATCGAGGTCGTGGTCGACCGTATCGTAATTCGAGAGAATTCCCTGGGCCGCATCGCAGAGTCCGTTGAGCAGGCAACGGCGCTGGCACACGGTAACGTGAATGTGTATATGTTGCCCGACCGCGATGCTCCCGAGGGAACCGAGGGCGAGCTGCTTGAGTATTCGCTGGCACTGGCGTGCCCGGAGCACGGGCATTCCATCGACGACCTGCAGCCGCGCGATTTCTCGTTCAACGCGCCCTATGGCGCATGTCCCGAGTGCGATGGCCTGGGATTTAAGAAGACGGTTGATGCCGAGGCGCTGATCGAAGACCCTTCAAAGTCGATTGCCGACGGAGTCTTTGGCAGCCTGTTCGGCAACTCCAACTACTATCCGCAAATCTTTGCCGCGGTCTGCAAGCACTTTAAGGTGGGCGCCGACACGCCATGGGAGGACCTGCCCCCGCGGGTGCGTCGTGCGTTTTTGGATGGCATGGGCGACACGAAGATTTCAGTCGATTATCAAAAGCTCGACGGGCGTCGCAGCCAGTGGGATACCAAATTTTCGGGCGTGCGCAACATTCTGTACGAGCGCTACACCGAGACGACGAACGAGAACACCAAGGCCCGCTTGGAGAAGTATATTCGCGAGGAGCCGTGCTCGAGCTGCCACGGCGCCCGTCTACGTCCCGAGATGCTTGCCGTCACCGTGGGCGGTAAGTCGATTTATGAGGTCTGTTGCCTGTCGTGCCGTGAGTCGCTCGAGTTTTTTGAGAGCCTGGAGCTCACCGAGCGCCAACAGTTTATCGGCGGCCGTATCGTCAAGGAAATCTTGGAGCGTCTGCGTTTTCTGGTTGACGTCGGCCTCGACTATCTGACGCTCGATCGCGCCTCGGCGACGCTTTCCGGCGGTGAGGCCCAGCGCATTCGCTTGGCAACGCAGATCGGTGCGGGCCTCATGGGCGTGCTCTATATTCTGGATGAGCCTTCGATTGGTCTTCATCAGCGCGACAACGAACGCCTAATTAAGACGCTCGAGCGCCTGCGCGATATCGGCAATACCGTCATCGTCGTCGAGCACGACGAGGATACGATTCGCGCTGCCGACTACGTGATCGATATGGGCCCCGGCGCGGGCGTTAACGGCGGACACGTGGTTGCGGCAGGAACGCCTGCCGATATCATGACGTGTCCCGAATCGATGACGGGCGCCTATCTGACCGGCAAGCGGATGATCCGTGTGCCCGAAGAACGCCGCAAACCCGGTCGCGGCTGTCTTAAGATCACGGGCGCCCGCGCCAACAACCTCAAAAACGTTACCGCCAAGATCGAGTTCGGTACGCTCACGGTTGTGACCGGTGTATCGGGATCGGGCAAGAGTTCCCTGGTCACCGATATCATTGCACCTGCGCTTACGAACGCCATACATCGTTCGACGCGTCCTGTTGGTCCGTACAAAAAGATCGAGGGTATCGAGTGCATCGACAAGGTTATCGATATCGACCAGTCGCCAATCGGTCGCACGCCGCGCTCGAACCCGGCAACCTATATCGGTTTGTGGGATGACCTGCGCGCTTTGTTTGCGAGCACGCCGGAGTCGAAGGCGCGCGGTTACTCGCCGGGACGTTTCTCCTTTAATGTGAGCGGCGGTCGCTGCGAGGCGTGCAAGGGCGACGGGCAGATCAAGATCGAGATGCATTTCTTGCCCGACATCTACGTTCCTTGTGAGGTCTGCGGCGGCAAGCGTTACAACCGTGAGACGCTTGAGGTTACCTATCGCGGCAAGACCATCTCGGATGTGCTCGACATGAGCGTTACCGAGGCGCTGGCCTTCTTTGGGAATATCCCGCAGATCAAGCGCAAACTTCAGACCCTGTATGACGTGGGCCTTGGCTATGTGAGCCTTGGCCAGCCCGCGACGACGCTTTCGGGCGGCGAGGCGCAACGCGTGAAGCTCGCCAAGGAGCTTCATCGCCGCCAGACGGGCAAGACGTTCTACATTCTGGATGAGCCGACGACCGGTCTCCATTTTGAGGATGTTCGCCAGCTGCTCGACGTGTTGCAGCGTCTGGTCGATGCGGGCAACACGGTGCTGGTGATTGAGCACAACCTTGATGTCATCAAGGTTGCCGACCGCCTGATCGATATGGGCCCCGAGGGCGGCAATGGCGGCGGAACCGTCGTGGTCTCGGGAACACCGGAGCAGGTCGCGGCGTGCCCGCAAAGCTATACGGGTAAGTTCTTGGCCCCGTTGCTCAAGCGCGACCGTGAGCGCCAGGCACAACTCGATGCCTAAATCATTGGTGTTTCGAAGCACGGGCGCCGCCGACTCCTTGTGATTCGGTGGCGCTCTCTTTGTCGAGATATCGTATGCCGTGTAAATGGACATATACTTATTCCTTACGTTCGAGATACGAAGGAAGGGATATGCCGTGGCAAAGGCCGTGAAGGTGCCAAAAACCAATGCTATGCGCGAATTGGAAAGCGCCGGTATCTCCTACACCCTCCATACATATGAAGACGACGGCGACGAGTCGGTTGGACTGGGCCTCGCGATTTCCGAGCAGCTTGGTGAGGAGCCTGGCCAGGGGTTTAAGACTCTGGTTTGCGTGACGCCATCGAACGACCACGTTGTGTGTTGCATTCCTGTTGCCGATGAACTTGATTTGAAAGCTGCCGCTCGCGCGGCGGGGGAGAAGTCCCTGACCATGATGCATGTGAAGGACTTGCTGGCGGCGACTGGCTATGTTCGAGGAGGCTGTAGCCCGGTCGGTATGAAAAAACGCTACCGGACGCTCATCGATGAGACATGTGTCCTTTGGGATACCATTTTTATTTCGGGAGGCAAGCGTGGTTATCAGTTAGAGCTCGCGCCCGACGATTTAATTGCATTTTGCGGGGCGACGGTCGCCCCGATCGCGAGAGAGGACTGAGCGATGCCGCAGGAAGAATCAAAGCGCGGGGCTCATTTTGCAGAGGGGCCGGCAGCTCAGACGTCCGCATCTGCGGTTTCTTCGTCGCGAGATGACGCAGATGACATGGGTTCGTCGGACTACTCCACGGTTGGTCGTTCTGCTGGCCTCATGACTGTGCTGACCATTGTGTCGCGCGTCACCGGTTTTATCCGCACCTGGGCCATGGCAGCCGCTATCGGCATGTCGCTGCTCTCGTCTTCCTATCAGGTTGCTAACAACCTGCCCAATATGCTCTACGAGCTCGTGATGGGCGGCATGCTCGTGACGGCGTTTTTGCCGGTGTATATGGGCGTGAGGCGCGAACAGGGCCGCGAGGCGTCGAACGAGTATGTCGGCAACCTGCTCGGTATCCTACTTTTGCTGTTGGGCGGCATTTCGGTGCTGGGTACCGTGTTCGCCCCGGGCTTTATCTGGACGCAGTCGTTTCTTTCGGGCGATGGCGGTAGCATGGATACTGCAGCGTTCATGTTCCGTTTCTTTGCTATCCAGATTCTATTTTACGGCTTGGGCTCGGTGTTCTCGGGTGTTCTCAACGCGCACCGCGACTACTTCTGGTCGACGTTTGCCCCGGTCCTTAACAACGTCATCGTCATTGCGAGCTTCATGGGCTTTGCACCCGTGTCCGCGCAATTTGGCGAGCATGTCGGCATCATCTTGATCGCGGCTGGCACGACCCTCGGTGTTTTTGTCCAGATGGCCTGCCAGATTCCCGCGCTTGGCAAGCACGGCGTTCATCCTCATATCCATATTGACTTTAAGGATCCCGCGCTGCGTCAGACGATTGCGCTCGGTATCCCGACGCTGCTTGCCACGGTGTGCATGTTTGTCTCGACCTCCATCACCAATGCCGCTGCGCTGGTGGTTCAACCCGAGACGGGTCCTTCCGTTATTGCCTATGCGCGCCTGTGGTACACGCTGCCCTACGCGCTGATTGCCGCCTCGCTTTCGACGGCGCTCTATACCGAGCTCTCTCACGACGCACAGGAGAAGGATTACGACAGCGTTCGCACGGGCATTTCGCGTGGCGTCGCCCAGATGCTGTTCTTCCTGATTCCGTTCGCGCTGTACCTGATTGTCTTCGCGCGTCCGCTCAACATGATTTACTGTGCCGGCAAGTTTGATGAGTCCGGCGTGGCGCTGGTGTCCGAGTTCCTTGTCTACCTGGCGTTCTCGCTGCCGCTCTACGGCGTGGTCGTGTTGATGCAGAAGAGCTTCTCTGCCTTGCTCGACATGAAGCCCTATAGCCGCTATTGCCTGTATTCTGCCATCGGCCAGGCCGGCTCAGTTCTGCTGTTTGGCGTTGTACTGGGCTTCGGTATGCCGGCAATCGCACTTTCGTATGTCGTCGACTACGTGATCTTGGTCGGTTGTTCGCTGTGGTGGCTGCGTCGTCGCCTGCGTGGTCTTCAGGTTAAATCTATCTTGCATGGCGGTTTCTTCGGCCTTTTGCTCGGTGGCCTGGGTGCTGCCGCAGGCGCCGGCGTCATGTGGGCGCTTGAGCACTTTGTCGGGGCACTTGGCGGCTCGATTCTGATTACTCTTGGCTACGTTTGCGTTGCGGGTGTCGTCTCGCTTGCTGTTACCTTTGGCCTTGCCGTCGTCCTTAAGATGCCCGAGGTCTCGGCGCTGATTCGTCGCAAGTAGGTGCGCGTGGCCGGTCACGACAACATTCCAACGCTTGCCGAGCAGGTTTCGCGCGTTCCCACGCAGCCCGGCTGCTACCTTTGGAAAGACGCCAAGGGCGATGTCATCTACGTGGGCAAGGCGAAAAACCTGCGCGCCCGTATGCGTCAGTACGTGACGCTGCAGGACGAGCGCCAGAAGATCCCGCTGATGATGCAGTTGGTGGCGAGCTTTGACTATATCGTGGTGGAGACCGAGCACGAGGCGTTGGTGCTCGAGCGCAATTTGATTGGTCAGTACCATCCGTACTTTAACGTCGACCTCAAGGATGACAAGAGCTACCCCTTTATCGCCATTACAAAGGGCGACCTGTATCCCGCTATCAAATACACGCGTGAGCGTCATAAGCCGGGAACGCGCTATTTTGGACCTTATACCGATAGCCGCGCCGCACGTGAGACGATAGATACGCTGCGCAAGGTTATCCCCATCTGCTCCGCATCCTGTGCGGAGTGGCGTCGTTGTCGCCGTATCGTCGAGTCCCACAAGGGCGAGGAAGACATCGTCAATATGATTTGCGCGCAAAACGGGCGCCCCTGCTTCGACTATCATGTCGGGCGCGGCCCGGGTGCGTGTGTCGGCGCGATTTCCCCGGCAGACTATGCCAAGAACGTCAAACGTGTCGAACGTTTTTTGTCGGGCCATCGCAAGGACGTCGTCGACGAGCTGACATCCGAGATGACGGAGGCCGCCGAGGCGCTCGATTTTGAGCGCGCCGCCCGCGTCAAACGTCGTTTGGAGGTCATCAAGGGTCTGGACGACCGTCAGCAAGTCGTTTTTCCCTCCAGTGTCGATATCGATGTTATCGGTTTCTATCGCGAGGAGACCATCTCCGCCGCTTGCGTCTTCGTCGTTCGCGAGGGCCGAACAGTTCGCACCTGCGAGTTCATTCTTGACAAGGGTCTTGATGTTGACGAGGAAGAGCTCCAGTCGGGCTTTCTTAAGCGCTATTACGACGAGACGGCTGATATTCCAGCTGAGGTCAACCTTTCCGTCGAGCTTGAGGATGCGGAGGCGCTGGGGGAGTGGCTTGCGGGCAAGCGTGAGCGTTCCTGCCATCTCCATAGGCCGCAGCGTGGCGAAAAGCACCGTCTGCTCGATATGGCATCCAAAAATGCGCGCCATGCCCTCATGCGCTACATGATGCGAACGGGGTACGCTGACGACCGCACCAATCAAGCGCTCCTGGAGCTCGAAAGTGCGTTGGCGCTGCCATCGCCGCCGTTGCGTATCGAGTGCTTCGATATCTCTACACTGCATGGCACCTTTACGGTCGCCTCGATGGTGGTGTTTACCAACGGTCGCGCCGACAAGGGCCAGTATCGTCGTTTTAAAATCCAGGCCGAATTGGACGAGGCAAACGACTTCGTGTCGATGTCCGAGGTTTTGGGACGACGCTATGCTCCCGAGCGCATGGCCGACGAGCGCTTTGGCTCGCGCCCCGATTTGCTCGTTGTCGATGGCGGTAAGCCGCAATTGACCGCTGCGATCAAGCAACTTGAGGCTCTTGGGCTCGATATACCAGTTTGTGGCTTGGCAAAGGCCGATGAGGAGGTTTTCGTGCCTTGGGACGAGACTCCCGTCGTGCTGCCGACCGGGTCCGCGTCGCTCTATCTAATTAAACAGGTGCGCGATGAATCGCACCGTTTTGCCATCACGTTCCATCGCGAATTGCGCGATAAAGCCATGACGGTTTCGGTACTCGATGACGTTCCAGGCGTGGGACCCACCAGAAAACGTGCCCTTATGCGCCATTTTGGCTCGATGAAGCGTTTGCGCGCGGCGAGCGAGCAAGAGATCGCGGAAGTTCGAGGCATTCCTGCCGATGTCGCCAAAGCGGTTCACGAGGCGCTCGTTGCATGGAATGCCGAGCGCGCCGAGGCGGCGGCAAAGCAATCCGAAAACTAAACACGCCTCTAATCAACTGATATACATGATTGCGTGATTTTCAATCATGTATTTCACGGTGATTACCAGCCGATTTCGGGTTTTATTAACGCTAAAACGTTTGACTAGCCATGGTGAACAACCCTGCTATTCTGCGGGTTGACGAAGACTGATATCTCACCTCGTCGATACATACTGTCTGGCGAATCGTTTGTCAATGAATTCGGTGAACGGTAGTAAATACCGTTCAAGCGTATGTATGTATCGGTCGCCGAGCGCGGCACCTCAGTTGGGCTCGTCGGTAGGTAAGGTATATATCGTCCGCAAGTTGCGCGGGAGCACGTCTAGGTGCTCCCGGGTAAGATTCTCTATTGATAGGAGAAGACATGGCCATCATCAACAAGGGTATGTCCAGGCGTTCGTTCCTCGGCCTCACCGGCAGCGTCGCTGCTGTCGCAGGGCTTGGTCTCACCGGCTGCGGTGGCAGCTCCAGCGACGAGGGTTCCGCTTCCGGTTCCACCGATTCCGCCAACCGTGGCGGCGGCGTGATCACCGCTGGTTCCGCTTACGCTCCGTCCAGCTTCGATCCCGCCAGCACCGGCTCCGCTGTGGGCCTGGGTGCTAACTGGCACGTCGTCGAGGGCCTCTACGGCATCGATTACCACGACTACAGCACCTTCAACGAGCTCGCCACCGACGATCCCAAGTCTGTGGACGACACCACTTTCGAGGTCACCATCCGCAAGGGCGCCAAGTTCTCCGATGGCACCGAGGTCACCGCTGACGATGTCGTTGCCTCCTACACCGCTTGCGCCGCTTCCGCTACCTATGCTCCGTTCTTCCAGCCCTTCGAGTCCATCGAGGCCAAGGACGCCAGCACCGTGACGGTCAAGACCAAGGTCCCCAACTTCTCCCTGCTCAAGGATCGTCTGGCCATCGTCCGCGTTACCCCGGCCACCCAGACCGAGGAGGATCGCGCCAAGCAGCCGATCGGCTCCGGCCCCTGGATGTACGACTCTATCTCCGATACCGAGATCACCCTGGTTCCCAACCCCGAGTACAACGGTGAGTATGCTGCCGAGGATAAGAAGATCCAGTACAGCATCCTGACCGACCCCACCGCTCGCGTTACCGCTCAGCAGGAGGGCTCCACGCTCGTTATGGAGCTCGTTACCGCTGACGCCGTCGACCAGCTCGAGAGCGCCGGCTGCAAGATCGATAACGTTCAGGGTTTCGGCACCCGCTTCATCATGTTCAACGTCGCCAAGGAGCCTTGGAACAACGTCAAGGTCCGTCAGGCTGTCATGTATGCGCTCGACACCGAGAAGATGGTCAGCAACACCTTCGCCGGTCTTGCCACCGCTGCCAGCTGCTACCTGCCCAAGAGCTTTACCAACTATCATGAGGCTTCCACGGTGTACAAGACCGACGCCAAGAAGGCTAAGAAGCTCATCGAGGAGTCTGGCATCACCCCGGGTGCCATCACCCTGCGCACCACCGACAACGAGCAGATTAAGGGCATGGCCGCCCAGGTCAAGAACGACCTCGACGCTCTCGGCTTCGATGTGACCATCCAGACCGATACCTCGCCGGCCACCTACGCCGCCATCGACGGCGGCGAGGCCTACGATATCCTCCTTGCCCCTGGCGATCCTTCCTGCTTCGGCGCCGACCCCGACCTGCTGCTCAACTGGTGGTACGGCGACAACGTCTGGATGCAGACCCGTTGCCCGTGGAAGGAGTCCGCTGAGTGGCAGAAGCTCCACAGTCTCATGGACGAGGCTCTTGCCGCCGAGGGCGACGAGCAGCAGAAGAAGTGGAACGAGTGCTTCGACATCATTGCCGACAACGCCGTTCTGTACCCCGTTGTCCACGTCAAGACCGTCTCCGCTTCCTGGGACGATCCGTCCACTGCGCCCAACGGCGAGGCTCTCGATGGCTTCAAGGGCATCGGCACGACGAGCATGTCCTTCAGGGGCGTTGCGACCGTCAAGGCGTAAGACTCGCTTGAGTCTGTATGCAGGATGTCGGTCGTTGGGACCGTATCCTCATAGTTGAAACAAAGACCCGGGCGGCAACGATGTCGCTCGGGTCTTGTAATGAGTATCCGTACTCATATACCAGTTGGTCCTACCGACAAAAGAAAGGGGAGAGAACGTGAACAACTTGCTACGTTTGATTGGAAGGCGTCTTGTGGCGCTGCCGATCATGGCATTGGGTGTCACCGTCCTGGTGTTCTTCCTTATGTCGTTCTCCAAGACCGACCCCGCCTACACGGCGTTGGGTGACGGTGCCTCGCCCGAGGCGGTTGCCGAGTACCATGAGAAGTATGGTCTGGACGACCCCTGGCCCGTGCGCTACGTGCGCTATATGGGCGATCTGATTCATGGCGACATGGGCACCTATGGTGCTGCTCGCAACTCCGTTGCCAAGCGCATCTCCACGGCCCTGCCCGTCACGATGCAGCTGACCTTCATCGGTCTTGCCATCGGTGCGGTCGTTTCGTTTTTACTCGGCGTCATCGCGGCACTGTATCGCGATAAATGGCCGGACCAAGTGATCCGCGTCTTCTCCATCGCCGGCTTGGCAACCCCGTCGTTCTGGCTTGCCGTTCTGTTGATTCTGCTGTTCTCTTCCTACCTTAAGGTGCTTCCGGCGTCCGGTGCTCTGCCTCACTTCACCACCAACCCGGCTGGCTATCTGGGACGTATGATCATGCCCGCCATTGCTCTTGCCTTCCCGCTGACGGGTCAGATGACTCGTATCGTGCGTACCGCCATGGTCGAGGAGCTCGACAAGGACTATGTCCGTATGGCTCGCGGCGCCGGCGTTCCGGAGAAGGTCGTCGTCGGCATCAACGTACTTCGCAATGCGCTGATCACCCCGGTCACCACCCTCGGTCTTAAGATCGGTTATCTCATGGGCGGCGCCGTCGTCATCGAGGTTATCTTCAACCTCCCCGGCATGGGCACCGCGATCCTGCAGGGCGTTCAGGGCAACGAGGCGAACCTGGTTCAGGGCGTCGTCATCGTCGTTGCTCTTGCCTTCATCATCATCAACATCGTGGTTGACATGCTCTACCTGCTCATCAACCCGCGCATCAGGACGGTGTAGATTATGGTAAAGATTCGAGAGAAGCAAACCGAGCAGCTCGAGAAGGCTGCCTCCAAGGGGCTCAAGCTCGGTGGCTGGAAGAAGATGACGCTGTCTTCTAAGATTGCCGCCGTCGTGTTGGTGCTGGTCGCCCTGACTGCGATTCTGGCACCCCTTCTTGCCCCCTATAGCCCGGTCGAGATCTTTACGGCTCGCCAGGCTCCCGGCAACGGATTTATCTTCGGTACCGACGATAAGGGTCGCGACATTCTGTCGCGTATGCTCTACGGTGGTCGTTACTCGCTGATTATCGGCTTTGGCGCCACTGCCATGGCTCTGGTCTGCGGCTCGGTCGTGGGCGCCCTTGCGGCGGTTTCGCGCAAGGCCGTTTCCGAGACGATCATGCGTATCCTGGACATCATCATGTCTATCCCGGGCATCGCCCTCGCGGCCGTCTTCGTCTCCATCCTGGGCAACTCCGTGCCGTCGATCATCTTCGCCATCGGCTTTATGTACACTCCGCAGATTGCCCGTATCGTGCGCGCCAACATCGTGTCCGAGTACGGAGAGGACTATGTCCGCGCGGTCATCGTTTCCGGCGCCAAGGCTCCGTGGATTTTGATCAAGCATGTTCTGCGTAACTGCATCGCCCCGATCATGGTCTTCACCGTTACCCTGGTCGCCGACGCCATCATCTTCGAGGCCTCGCTGACCTTCATCGGCGCTGGTATCCAGGAGCCCACCGCTACCTGGGGCAACATCCTCGCCGACGCCCGCGGCGGCGTGCTCGCCGGCCGTTGGTGGCAGGCGTTGTTCCCGGGCCTGGCCATCATGATCACCTGCCTGGCGCTCAACATCCTCTCCGAGGGCATTACCGACGCCATGGCCGCTGCTCCCTCCGCCGCCCTGGATCCGACCGATTCCTCCAAGCGCCGCGAGGCCGACCTGCTGGTCTCCGACCCCGTTCGCGCCTACAAGGAGCAGGCCCAGTCCCTCTCCGCTCGCCTTGGCGCCCTGCGCGATGTCGAGCTCAAGCGTGACGATCGCCATGTGCCTGACGAGTCTGTCGAACCGATTCTCTCGGTCCGTGACTTCTGCATTCAGTTTGAGCATCACGGTGACATTAACGTTGTCGACCATGTCAACTTTGACGTCCGTCCTGGTCAGACCATGGGCCTGGTGGGCGAGTCCGGTTGCGGTAAGTCCATCACCACGCTGGCCATCATGGGCCTGACCGATGAGGACGAGCACCTTTCCGGCGAGGTCCTCTGGGAGGGCCGTGACCTGCTCAAGATGAGCAAGAAGGAGTGGTTCGGCCTGCGCGGTACCGATATCGCTATGGTCTATCAGGACGCCCTGTCCTCGCTCAACCCCTCCATGCTCATCTCTGCCCAGATGAAGCAGCTCACCAAGCGCGGCGGAACCCGCAGCGCCGAGGAGCTCCTGGAGCTCGTCGGCCTCGATCCCAAGCGCACGCTCGAGAGCTATCCGCACGAGCTTTCCGGCGGCCAGCGTCAGCGTGTCCTGATCGCTATGGCCCTTACCCGCGACCCCAAGCTGGTCATCTGCGACGAGCCCACGACCGCTCTGGACGTTACCGTCCAGAAGCAGGTCATCAAGCTGCTCAACGATCTTCAGGCCAAGCTCGGCTTTGCCATGATCTTCGTTTCGCACGACCTGGCGCTGGTCGCCGAGGTCGCCCACAACATCACGGTTATGTACGCTGGCCAGGTTATCGAGCAGGCGCCCACCAAGGAGCTGCTCACTAACCCGATCCACGAGTACACCCGCGGTCTTCTGGGTTCCGTTCTGTCCATCGAGAGCGGTTCGGGCCGCCTGCACCAGGTGCCCGGCGCCGTTCCGAGCCCGCGCGATTTCCCCAAGGGCGATCGCTTCGCGCCCCGCTCGAGCCATCCGCGTATCGGTCTGGACACCCGTCCGGTCTTCAAGCGCGTGCCCGGCACCGAGCACTTCTATTCCGAGCTCCCCGACGAGGTGCTCAAGGCAAATGGTTTGACCCCTCACGCGGAGGTGATGTAGATGAGCGAGACCGCAGTCAACGGCGTCGAGCCGATCATCTTCCTTGATGACGTCCACGTCACCTTTAGGACCCGTACCGGCTCTATTCTGCACCCCAACCTGGTTCACGCCGTCCAGGGTGTAACGATTAAGCTCATGCCCGGTCAGACGATCGGCATCGTCGGCGAGTCCGGTTGCGGTAAGTCCACCACCGCCAACGTCATGTGCGGCCTGCAGGCCCCCACGAGCGGCAAGGTCTACTTTAAGGGCAAGGACGTCACCAAGCGTACCGCCGAGGACCGCCGTCACATGGGCCGCGTCATCTCGGTTGTGTTCCAGAACCCTGCGACGGCGCTTAACCCCCGCATGGTCGTTCGCGAGCAGTTGCTCGACCCCATGCGCGTCCACAACCTGGGTACCGAGGCCGAGCAGGAGAAGCGCGTCAAGGAGCTCCTGGAGCTCACCGGTCTGCCCAGCTCTGCCGCCGAGGTTCTTCCCGGCCAGCTTTCGGGCGGCCAGCGCCAGCGCGTCGCAATTGCCCGTGCCCTGTCGCTGAACCCCGATGCCATCATCGCCGACGAGCCCACCTCGGCTCTGGACGTTTCGGTCCGCGCGCAGATTCTAAACCTGCTGACCGACCTTAAGAAGGAGCTCGGCCTGGCCATGGTGTTCATCAGCCATGACATCCAGACGGTCCGCTATATCTCTGACGACATCATCGTTATGAATGGTGGCAAGATCGTCGAGCAGGGCGAGGCCAAGCAGGTCTTCCAGCACCCCCAGGACCCCTACACCAAGATGCTGCTCGGCGCTGCGCCGTCGCTGCTGCACCCCAAGCTCGGCGAGTAGCCTCGCTTTCCCTCCCGTGCGCCCGGTTCCCTTGCCGGGCGCACCTCCGTTGCGATTTCGAAAGGTTGGGTTCACGAGCCATGCCAAGTGCTCAGGAGCTACAACAGCAATTTGGTGGGTATCGAGGTGCTGCGCCCCGTCCATCGGATTTCGATCTCTTTTGGAAAGATCGCATGGCCGAGGCCGATGCCGTCGAGCTCGACTATGCGATTGAGGCGGCTCCGGTTGCCGATTCCGCGACCTGTCAGTTTTTCGATCTCTGGTATACCGGCATGTGCGGTGCTCGCCTGCATGCCAAGTACCTCAAGCCGGTCTCGGACGAGCCCGTGCCGCTGGTGCTTCAGTTCCACGGGTATCCCGGTGCCAGCCGCAGCTGGTTTGAGCAGGCGTCGTTTGCGGGCATGGGCATGGCGCTCATCGCCCTCGACTGCCCTGGCCAAGGAGGCCCCTCCGAGGATATTGGCGGCTTTGAGGGCACGACTGTCGCCGGTCATATCGTCGCCGGCATCGACGGCGATCCCGCCAACCTCTATTACGTCCGCCTGCACCAGGACATTCGCATCCTGTGCCGCATCGTTCGCGAGCTCGAGGGCATCGATCTTGCCCGTGTGTTTGTGAACGGCGCGTCGCAGGGCGGTGGTTTGGGCATTGCGACCTGCGCACTTAACAGCGAGCTTATCAATCGCGCCGCAATCCTCTATCCCTTCCTGTCAGATTTCCGCCTGGTCTGGGATTTGGATGCCGACGATATCGCCTATGAGGGCCTGCGCTATTGGTCGCGTTGGTTTGACGAGGATTCGGCTCGTATCGAGGAAGCCTATGCCAAACTGGCGTACTTCGATTCCAAGAACTTCGCCCCCATGGTCAAATGCCCCGTCCTGTTTGGTACGGGCACGGCGGATATCGTCTGTCCGCCGGCAACGCAGTTTGCGGTGTACAACAACCTGTCCTGCGAGAAGCGCCACGAGTTCTTTGAGGGCTTTGGCCACGAGGAGATACAGGACTTTGACGATATGATCATTCCGTTTTTCTGCGAGGGAGGGGAGGCTCATGTCTAAGTGCGAGAGCAATGTCAATGAGCTGATTGTCTCCGACCTTGCGGGGATTCCCGGAACGGTCTCGTCAAGGCTCGCTGATTTCCGGGATTGGCGCGGTGATGCTTCTGCGGATGTTTCCGAATTAGAGATAGCCGCTTCGGACCTTGAGGTTTGCGGGCCGAGTATTACGGCGATCGATTTCGCCAATCCGTATGCCCGCTACTCCGAGGTTTCCTTTGAGCTTGGTGGCGATGTGGTCCACGCACGTTTGATCGAGCCTGCCGGTCGCGCCCGAGCATCCGAGCTTGTGCCGCTATGTCTGATGTTTCACGACATCGACCGACCCGTGCGGGGATGGCATCACATGACGAGGTTTGCGGCCATGGGATATGCCGTGCTTGCGCTGGACGATGAGGCGATTGGACCCAGCGATCTGCGGCAGGGGATTACCTCGCCTGCTTTTGTCAGGCGCGTCCGTTGGGGCTGCGCGTTGGCGGAGGTCGCGCGCAATCTTGATGGCATGGACCCCGACCGCATCTTTGCATGGGGCGAGGGTCTTGGCGGCGGAGTCGCGCTGGCGGTTTCCGCTCTGGACGAGCGGGGCCTCGCCTGCACGGCGGTTGCCAATCCGCTTCCTGGCGGCCTCGAGGTGCTGTCGTCTCGGGTGCGCGGATCGGTGCTCATGGGCACATCGCTTATGGATACCGTGAGCGATCCCAAGGATCAGTTTGCCGTATTCAACGGTCTTGAGTGTGACCGGAGGCATATCATCTATGCAAAATACGCTCACGAGCGCATCAATGCGTTCGAAAACGAAGTCGTAGACTTTTTTAACCAAACGTTCTACTCGTGTTCTTTGGCCTAGACGGCCTGGACACTGCCAACAAGAGTGGGTGGCATAGGGCCGCCCGCCAGACAACTAAGGAGATTCTTGTGGCAACTCAGAAATTCACCGGCGTTATCCCTCCCGTCGTTGTTCCCGATACCGAAGATCACCAGCTCGATGTTGCCTCCTTTGAGCGCAGCATCAACCGCATGATCGATGCCGGCGTCGATGGCCTGTTCTTCCTGGGCTCTTCGGGCGAGGTCGTTTTCTCCACCGATGAGCGTCGTCGCCAGATCATCGCCGAGGCCGTTCGTATCGTCGACCACCGCGTGCCTGTTCTGGTCGGCATCATCGATACCGAGACCGAGCGCATGATTGAGCACGGCAAGGTCGCTCAGGAGCTGGGCGCCGATGCCCTCGTCGCCACCTGCCCGTTCTATGCCCTGCAGGGCATGACCGAGGTCGAGGAGCACTTCCGCATCCTGCACGAGGAGCTTGACCTGCCCATCTTTGCCTATGACATTCCCGTCTGCGTTCACACCAAGCTCCCCTGGAAGCTCCTTGCCAAGCTCGGCGCCGAGGGCGTCCTTGCTGGCGTCAAGGATTCCTCGGGTGATGACATCTCGTTCCGTTATCTCGTTCAGGAGAACGAGAAGAACGGCCATCCAATGAGCATCCTCACCGGTCACGAGGTTGTTGTCGACGGCGCTTACCTCGGTGGCGCCGACGGTTCTGTCCCGGGCCTTGCCAACGTTGAGCCCGAGGGCTACGTGCGCCAGTGGAAGGCCGCTCAGGCCGGTGACTGGGCTACCGTCAAGGCCGAGCAAGATCGCCTCAACGAGATCTCCCACATCTGGGATGTCACCTCGGGCGTTCAGGGCTATGCCGGTGGCGTCGGCGCCTTCAAGACCGCTATGAACCTCATGGGCATCTTCGACAGCCCGACCATGCCGCGCCCGGTGAAGGCCATGACCGGCGAGAACGTCGAGGCTATTAAGAAGGTCCTCCAGGACAACGGTCTCCTGTAAAGCTTTCCCAGGCACCCGACCTCGCCGTTCAACCGTGTGGCCATGACCCATTAGGTCAATGGCCACACGGTTCTCGGCGATCTCGGGCACCTGGATAACCTTTACTGCGCTGTGACGGCTAGCCTGACGGCGCATTTCCTGTAGTTGTTTTTATCTCCGAAGGAGAGCGACATGGAGAACAAGTACGTCTGCTCTGTCGATATCGGCGGAACTAAGATTGCGACTGCCATTATGGAGTATCCGGCTGATGGTAGCGTGCCCCATCCGGTCTTTGAAGCTGAGGTTCCCACCGAGGCCAAAGAGGGTGGCGAGGCAGTTTTCCAGCGCATCGAGGCGTCTATTAAGGCCGCCATTGAGGCGAACCCCGATGTCGAGGTCCTTGGTGTCGGTATTGGCGCCGCCGGTGTCGTCGACCCCAAGACGGGCGCCATCGCGTATGCCAATGAGATCATGCCCGGCTGGTCCGGCGTTCAGTTGGGGCCGCGTCTGCGCGAGGATCTCGGTCTTCCCGTTGCTGTTGTAGGCGACGTGCAGGCTCATGCTCTGGGCGAGGCCCACTGGGGCGTCGGCAAGGGCAAGTTCTCCGTCTTGTGTCTTGGCATCGGTACGGGCATCGGCGGCGCATATGTCGAGAACGGCCGCGTGATGCAGGGCTTCCATGGTGCTGCTGGCCATATGGGCCACATCGAGTGCTCGGCTGCCGCCGGCATTCCCTGCGCCTGCGGGCGTTCCGGCCATCTGGAGTCGGTTGCTTCGGGCACTTCCATTGGTCGTATGTACGACGAGCGCTTTGGCCGTGTCGACCCCAGCCGTCCTTCGGTCGGTCGCGATGTGAACGACCTGTGCCGTGCAGGCGACGCAAAGGCGACCGAGGTCATCCATGACGCCGGCTTTGCGCTGGGTGCCAGCTTGGGCTCGCTCTCTAACATCCTGGACCCTGAGGTCATCGTGCTTTCGGGCGGCGTGATTCACCAAGGTCCCGATTGGCGTTCGCAGACGTGGAAGGATTCGGTGCACGAGGGCTATGCCAGCCAGGCGCTCGACCCGCTTCAGGACACACCGATCCTCATCGGGTCTCTGGAGGGCGACGCGCCGCTTATCGGTGCCGCCGAACACCTTCTTGCGTCGTTGAAGTAAACATAACTACCAAGTGCGCCTTCTGAGGTGCCGCAGATTGACGTGAAAGAGGAGCGAAGCGTACTTTGGTACGCGAGCGACGGTTTGAACGTCAAGGTGCGGTGCCTCAGAAGGCCGTTTTGAGAAAGGTTGAGATCGAAATGGCCGTTGATCCTTTGATTCAGTCTCTGAAGGGCAAGCTCGTCGTGAGCGTTCAGGCGTATATGGGCGAGCCGCTTCGTACGCCCGAGACCATGGCTCAAATGTCTCGCGCTTGCGAGCTTGGCGGTGCCGCCGCCATTCGCTGTCAGGGCCTTGCCGACATTGCCGCCATTAAGGGTCGCTGTGAGATCCCCGTCATCGGCCTGTGGAAGGATGGACACGAGGGCGTTTACATCACGCCGACCCTGCGCCATGCTCGCGCCTGCGTTGCCGCGGGTGCCGATATCGTGGCGATCGACGCCACCGATCGTCCGCGTCCCGATGGCAAGACCGTCGAGGACACCTTCCGTCCGCTGCACGAGGAGGGTGTGCTCCTGATGGCGGATTGTGCCACCATCGAGGACATTCGCCGTGCGGTTGATATGGGCTTCGACCTTGTATCAACCACGCTTTCTCATGGTGTCGCCGCCATCGACTGCACCATGGCCGATGGCCCCGATCTGCCGCTCCTGCGTCAGGCGACCGAGGAATTCCCCGGTCTTCCCATCATCTGCGAGGGTCGCGTGCACACGCCCGAGGAGGCTCGCGCCGCGATCGATGCTGGCGCCTGGGCCGTTGTCGTCGGCACCGCCATCACGCACCCCACGAGTATTACGAGTTGGTTCAAGGCTGCGCTTGAGGCGTAAGACAGGCCTCGTATCCGCTCGGGGCGGTATACTCAATATAGGCAATTGACCGCGCGGGATCCGGGTTGCTGGGTCCCGCGCTTGTTTTTGGGAGGCAGCACATGCAAAAGGGAGATGCCATGGATGCGGCGGAGCGCTCGGAGCGCATCCCCGATATCGTCATCATCACCGGAATGTCCGGATCGGGCCGCACACAGGCCATGCACGTGTTCGAGGACATGGGCTATTTTTGCATTGATAACCTACCTCCACGTCTCATCGCCCAGCTCGCCGAGCTCGTCGGCATCAATACGGGCGTGGGCAGGCATCTCGCCGTCACCTGCGATTTGCGTAGCCAGGGACTGTTTGACGAGTTGCTCGATGCGGTCGCCGCGCTCGAAGAGCGCGAGATGAGCTGCGACATCGTGTTCCTGGAGGCTTCTGACGAGGTGCTGATTCGTCGCTACAGCGAAAATCGCCGCCGTCACCCCATTGCCAAGCCGGGGGAGACTACGGCCGATGCCATTCAGCGCGAGCGCCTTCAGCTGCAGGGCGTGCGCGATCGAGCCGATATGATTATCGACACGAGCCGTCTGCGCACCTCTGCGCTGCGCAACAAGCTACGTATGGCATTTTCCGAACTGTCCGACCAACAGCTCATGGACGTCCATGTGTTCTCGTTTGGCTTTAAGCACGGCATGCCCGTCGAGGCGGACATTATGATCGACGTCCGCTTCCTGCCCAATCCGTTCTACGATCCCGAGATGCGCACGATGACCGGTCTCGATAAAAAGGTCTCCGATTTTGTTCTGGACCATCCCAAGACGCAGGAGTTTTGGAAGGCTTGGACACAGCTGCTCGATACAGTGATGCCGGGCTATATCGCGGAGGGTAAACCGCAGCTTTCTATCGCCATCGGCTGCACGGGCGGTCAACACCGCAGCGTTGCCATCGCCGAGGCCACGGCACGTTATTTGGAAGGCGCCCAGTATCACGTGAGCATTTCCCATCGCGACCTGTCGCGCGCCAACACGAAAGCATAGGCCTGCATGTCGTTTACCGCCGAGGTGCGTGACGAGCTCGCGCGCTGCGAACCCGAATGTGAATACTGCGATTTGTCGACGCTTGCCGCCCTGACGCGTGTGAGCGGTACACTTTCGCTGGCCGGCTCCGGGCGGTATCGTTTGACGGTCGCGACCGAGACGGGTGCCGTCGCGCGCACGATGATCACACTGACGCATCGCATCCTTAAGCTCAAAACGGAATTCACCGTTCGAAAATCGGTCTTGCATAAGGTCCGTAACTATCTCATTACCCTGCCCGATCAACCCGACCTGGACAAGGCTCTGGTGCTGCTGGGCATTCTCGACCGCAGGGGAGGACTCGTCGCCGGTGTTCCCCGGCACATCGTTGCCCGTCCCTGCTGCAGGCTTGCCTACATCCGCGGCGCGCTCATCGCCGGCGGTTTCGTGGCCGATCCCCGCGGCGACTTTCATTTGGAGATCGCGGTGCAGGGCGAGCAGTATGCCCGGGGACTTTGCGATCTATTGGAGCAGATTGGGGCCCATGCGCGCGTCAACGCACGGCGCGGGTCCTATGCCGTGTACATTAAGAGCGCCGAGGAGATCGAGCATCTCCTAAAGCTGGTCGGAGCCAAGCGCAGTGTTGCCGAGATCGAGGAAGCGCGCGCGGTCAAATTGGTTAAGAACGACGTAAACCGTCGCGTGAATGCCGAGCTGGCCAATCAGACCAGAAGTGCGGGCGCTGCCCAGCATCAGCTTGCGTTGATAGATGAGCTCGAACAGCGGGGTTTGCGCGACACACTTCCGGACGCCTTGTCGGTCTTTTGCGACCTGCGCGAGCGCTATCCCGATCTGTCACTGCGCGATTTGGGGGAGATGGCTGACCCTCCCTTGTCGAAGTCGGCCCTCTACCATCGAGTTTTGAGGCTTGAAAAGCTCATTGAAGCAAACAGGTAGTTTAAAGTATCGACTTATATACGGATTTAGCTGCTATTTTATTCTTTAAAACGTTTTAACGTAAATTTGATTTTCAATTTCGAGCATTCTCGTGAAATTCAAGTCAAAAAAAAGGTATATTAGGCGAGTGGTTAGTTTGTGGGCCTCAACGGCGGGCGCTGTAGCTTGCGGGGGCCTTACGAAAGGAGACACAATGGCAGTAAAGGTTGCTATTAACGGCTTCGGTCGCATCGGTCGTCTGGCTTTCCGTCAGATGTTCGGTCATGAGGGCTCCGAGATCGTCGCTATCAACGACCTCACCTCTCCCGATATGCTCGCTTACCTGCTGAAGTACGACTCCACGCAGGGCAACTACGCTCGCGATCACGAGGTCGTTGCTGGCGAGGATTCCATCACCGTTGACGGCAAGGAGATCAAGATCTACAAGGAGGCCGACGCCAACAACCTGCCTTGGGGCGACCTCGACGTCGACGTCGTTCTCGAGTGCACCGGCTTCTACACCAGCAAGGCTAAGGCTCAGGCCCACATCAACGCTGGCGCCAAGAAGGTCGTCATCTCCGCTCCGGCCGGCAGCGATCTGCCCACCATCGTGTACAACGTCAACCATGAGACGCTGACCGCTGAGGACAACATCATCTCCGCTGCTTCCTGCACCACCAACTGCCTCGCCCCGATGGCCAAGGGTCTGAACGACTTCGCTCCCATCGTGTCCGGCATCATGACCACCATTCACGCCTGGACTGGCGACCAGATGCCGCTCGACGGCCCGCAGCGCAAGGGCAACAAGCGTCGTAGCCGCGCCTGCGCCGTCAACATCGTCCCCAACACCACCGGTGCTGCCAAGGCTATCGGCCTGGTTCTCCCCGAGCTCAACGGTAAGCTCATCGGTGCCGCCCAGCGCGTCCCGACGCCGACCGGCTCCATCACCAACCTCTACGCTGTCGTTGACAAGAAGGTCACTGTCGACGAGGTCAACGCTGCTATGAAGGCCTACGCTGCCACCATCTCCGAGACCTTCGGTTACAACGAGGACGACATCGTCTCCACCGACATCATCGGCGAGACCCACGGCTCCATCTTCGACGCCACTCAGACCATGTGCTCTGACCTCGGCAACGGCCAGACCCTCGTTCAGGTCACCTCTTGGTACGACAACGAGAACTCCTACACCTCTCAGATGGTCCGCACCATCAAGTACTTCGAGAAGTTCGTTGCTTAATTTAGCTTTTAGCGAATAGCTCGTTGAGCGTCTAAAGAAGGGCGCGGCCTCATAGGGCTTACACCCTAGGGTCGCGCCCTTTTTATAGGAAATCGTCTGCCGTAATGGGAGGCAGACACGTACGAAAGGTAGAAGCAAACATGGCCTTTACCAAGAAGACCGTCCGCGACATCGATGTCGACGGCAAGCGCGTTCTCGTCCGCGTTGACTTCAACGTGCCTATCAAGGATGGCGTCGTTGGCGACACCACCCGCATCAAGGCTGCCCTGCCCACCATCAACTACCTCGTTGAGCACAACGCTCGCGTCATCCTCATGAGCCACCTCGGCCGTCCCGAGGGCACCGGCTTCCAGCCTGAGCTCTCCCTTGAGCCTGTCGCCAAGAAGCTCGCTGAGCTCTCTGGTCTCGATGTTGCCTTTGTCGCCGACACCTACGGCGAGAAGGCTGCTGAGGCTGTTGCCGCCGTCGAGCCGGGCAAGGTCCTGGTTCTCGAGAACGTCCGTTTCGACAAGCGTGAGAAGAAGAACGATCCCGAGATCGCCAAGACCCTCGCTTCCTATGGTGACGTCTTCGTTCTCGATGCCTTCGGCACCGCTCACCGCGCCCAGGGTTCCGTCGTGGGCCCCGCCGCTTACCTGCCTGCCGTCGCCGGCTTCCTGCTCGAGAAGGAGGTCGACACGCTGACCGGCATCTTCGCCGATCCCGAGCGCCCCTTCGTCGCTATCGTCGGCGGTTCCAAGGTTTCCTCCAAGATCGGCGTTCTCGATCACCTTATCGACTCCGCTGA
>CAKUEU010000019.1 GCA_934646865.1 uncultured Collinsella sp.
TAATCACCCGCAGCGCTAGCCATCAAACGGCAAAGTCCCCGTCGAGCACACGCCCGGCGGGGACTTTTTCTATGCCGGCAGCCCACCACCACGAAGGGGACAGGCACCTTTGTGGTGGTTTTGGACTTGGCCGGCTGGTTTGTCTCGATCTGTAACAGGTAGGCCCCGTTGAGCCCCGTAGTTGTTACAGATTGAGACATTGTGCGAGCGTCCGCCCGTTCATCTCAATCTGTAACAGTAAGAGGCCAAATCCACCGCTACGTGTTACAGATCGAGACATTAGGTTGGCAGTCAGACGGTTCATCTCAATCTGTAACATCTTGGGCCGTTTTGGGTGGCTAGGTGTTACAGATTGAGATTTTGCTGACGCCGAGAACGAGGGCAGCCACCAAAACCTAGCACTTGCGGCGCTTGATCGCGGCAACACCGGCTGCGGCAACGGTTGCGCCGGCGATACCTAGGGCAGTGACCGTCATCGCAGTGTTATCGCCCGTGGCAACCAGGGCAGCGTCGGACTTCTTTGCCGATGCGGTCTTCTCAACCGTCTTGGTCGTGACGGTCGTTTTGGTCGGCGTCGCAGCGGGCTTGGTCTCGGGCTTAGCCTCCGGTTTCGTCTCAGGCTTCACCTCGGGCTGCGGCGTCGGCTTGGGATCCGGCGTGGGCTGCGGATCGGGAATCGGCGTAGCCTCGGGCGTAAAGGTCAAATCCGTGTCCAGCCACAGGGTATAGATCCAGCCGCTCTCGGGATCGACTTCACTCACCTCACTCGCCTGATAACCGCACTCCACGCCATTGACCATCAGCTTGGTGTCGGGCGTAAAGTAGAAGCCACGCGCCGGCTTAAAGTACAGACCGTAACGATAGGTCACACCAGACTTAAACGTATCGATGTGGTTGGCGATGTTCTGATCCCAGAACTCGACGGAGTTCACCTCGCTGCCGTCGCTGCCCGTCCAGAATTCACACTGCAGGATAGAGTCCGAGCCAGCCGGGGTACCCGCCGTAAAGACCGGCTTATCGCCCGCCTTAAAGGCGGTTGTGGCGCCGTTGATCTCTATAACGTCGATGGCACGCCATTCGTCGATTGGCTGCTCACACAGCATATTGGCCGCATTGGGCGCAAAGACGCCGTTGATAGTCTTAACGGTATGGCTCGCCCATTGGCCGTTAACGTTCACGTTGTAATCCTCGGCGAGGGTATTGTCGCCCTTGAGCCTCAGCTCGACGGAATACATGTAGAACTTGCCCTCTTCGAAGTGGTCAATCTTCTTCATGCCCGGCGTGTACTTAGCGGGATCGGAATACCAGAAGGCGACGGGCGTAAGCTCCCTGGGGTCGCTGCCGTCCATTTCCTCCCAACACTCGTAAGCAATCTCGTATTTATCGGCATCGGCGGCAGGAATCGTCGCGGTCGCACGCGGCGCCTCATCGGGCGCATAGTCGGTCTTCACGTCGTTGACGTTCAGGCTCTCGAGGGCTTGGCTTTCTGACGCTACGAGCGTTATGGCACTGTCAATGTTGTAGCGAATATAGTAGTCATCCCTGGTTTCGTTGATGATGACCGAACCGCCCGGTCTGTAGGCGTTGAAGATGTCATCAGGGTCGCCCACGATGATATTGTCGCCCTCATAGTCGGTTCCGGTATACGTCAGTACCGCGCCAATATAAAGAGCCTCATTGCGCGTGAGTCGATACGAGCCGCCTGCCGCGCCACCCGTAAAGGTCAGCGTCAGCCTCATGTGATCGCCAACAGGCTCAAAGCGAGCCGTCACATCGGACATAGATGCGTCCTGGACTTCAGCCAGGGTGCCCGAAGCAGCATCGGCCCGGTAGTACTTGGTTTCGAAAAGTTCGCAGAGCGGCTTATCCGGCATACCGCCCTCGACATCGGGGAAATTATAGGTATACGACTGGCCCTTTTCGAGTGTGACATTACTCGGAAGCACGCAGTCCGTGTAGTGATTGACCACGGTCGTGTTGACCTTAACGCCGCCTCCGTCCGTCACGTCGGTCACGCCGCAGGGCATGATGGCATCGCTTGCCGGCGTGGCGGCGGTGCCGCTGAGAGTATTTTGTTCAGCGGATGCTGCATCGTTAGATTCATCGGCGGCGTCAGCCGGAGTCGTCTGCTGAGGCTCGGCGACGGTCTGTGCCTCCGGAGCAGCATCGACTGCTGATGCGGGCGTCGCAGCCGCATCCTCCGCAACCGCTGGTGCTGCCGGAGCCGCTGCGACCTCACCCGTCGCCACGCCGGAGTCCGCGCACTCGGTCGCAAGCGCCACGCTCGGCAGTAGCAGCTGACCAACCATAAGCGCGCACGCACCGGCGCAAGCGATTTTGGCGCCCACGCAGCGCCAAGTACCGTGAACCAGCGAACAGGTGCGCTCGCGCTGGGTTTCCTTATCAAAGTGGCTTCCGTTCATAACGGCCTCCTTGGTCGAAAGGCTATACCACCACAAAGGTGCCTGTCCCCTTTGTGGTGGTCCTGTACAACCAAGATGCGCCAAACGGCTCTGTACGCCTAGGTTCGTAGATGCGAACCCAGGCTTCTACCTGCGGAAATACAAAGAGCCGCCGCGAGGGCATTTGTGCCCACGCGGCGGCTGAAAATGGCTATAAAAGCTTAGGCTAGCGGTCGCGGCGCTTGGACGCGACGAAGCCGGCGCCGATGACGGACGCACCGGCGATGCCGAGGGCGGCGGCCGCCGTCGCGGCGTTGTCGCCTGTGGCGGCCAGAGTGCCCACGGACTTCTGGGCAGCGGTGGCCTTCGCGGCCGGCTTGGTAGCAGCGGCCGCGGAGCTCGCCTGGGTCGGCGTTGCGGACGGCGTGCCCGTCTCACTTCCGCTGCCCGGCTGCGGCGCGGGGCCCGGGGTAGGCTCAGGCTGCGGCGTGGGTTCGGGCTCGACCGCATCTCCGGAGCTGATTACCACGCTGCGGGCAACCTCGTCGGAGGTCCTAACATCCTGGATAGTGGACGACCCGGCAACACCGATGACGAGCCCGTTTCCCGCAGTTTCTCGCACGGCGCCGCCGACGGGAGTCGTAATTACCGATCCGCCATCAATTGTGAGACAAGGGGCTGCATCACCTTGATTGACAGCGTAGATTGCCGCTGCATTACCCGACACCTCAACATTTGAATTAATGATGTCAATTCGAGGGATGGCGGACTGGGAGCCGGATTGGGAATATATTCCGTAGCCATGTTTACGACTGTGGCCAGTTCCGTCACCGCATCGAACTGTAAGGCTCGAATTCTCGACGAGCACCCGCGACACGCCGTCCTGCGCGCGCATCCAAACACCATCCAAAACCTCGACACTATCACTCGCCACGAGCGTAACATCCGCCCCGTTGGTAATACTCAAATATGTATCCTTACCCCCGGACGAATACAGGGCGACCGACAACATGTTTGCATTGCGCGCCGCCGCATCTAATTTTGCGTTATCCACCGCGATGCAGCCTCCATGCTCGGAGGAGATGTTTTCGGTATAGACTGCAACGGCACCGAACCCCCCATTCGCCTCCGCCTCGACGTGGACGTCGGCGCCCTCGTTAATGGTTATGTTGCCTGCCCGCGTATGAATGCCGATGGTATGAGGCACTTTGTTCGTTGCCGTCACGTTAACGTTGGCACCGCGGATGTCCACGTCGCCGCCGGTCTTGCCGTCCCCCGAAACCGCTATCGTATCGGTCCCGGCCGTCGCGTTGAGAGTCACGTCGCCCGAGATGGCGAGGCTACCGCACTCGACCTTAACAGCGCTCCTGCTCTTCTGTGGTTCGGCCGTCGCGTTGAGGGTTCCCTCCCCCGTGATGGCAAGGTTGCCGTCCTTGACCTCGATAGCGCTCTGCAAGGAATCGGCCGTTACGGTGTTGGTGCCCGTCACGCCGATATTGAGGTTGCCCTGAGCGCTGATACCGGCGCCGTTGTAGCCGTTGAGCTTCATGTCGTCGGCGCCGTCCCAGGACCACGTTCCGGCCTCGTCGCCGGCACCCTTGTTGTACTGCGTGCCGCCAACGTTGACCCATTTAGCGGCGAGCGCCACGCTGGGTAGTAGCAGCTGACCGGCCATGAGCACGCAGGCCCCCGCGCAGGCGAGCTTGGCGCCCACGCGACGCCACGTTCCGTGGGAGAGCGAGCATGCGCGGCCGCGGTTGATTGAGTTGTCATGGATTTGCTTTCGCATATGAGCCTCCTTGTCGTAAGGGGAGCTTCTGTGATTCCATGTTACGGGAAGACATCCGAATCCCGGGGCACAAATTCACATGCGGCATATCTGTCAGCGCAAAAGGCAGTGGGCACGCGATTGCCAAGCGCGCCCGTCTTTCGAAAGGCCCACCCCCCTACCGTCCTGGTCTAAAATCGGGGACACGATTATTTCGTCCATCCAAAGGACCATCCTTGAACCTGAGCAAGCAAAAAACCAACGCACTTCTGGCACTCGCGCTCTTTACCTTCGTCTTTCTTGCCGCCGAGTTTCGCTTCGATATCAATATCGGGCTGCTCGCCGGTGCCGAACGCGTTGTAATCGCGCAAGGCTTTATCCTGGGCGCCAGCGTCATCGGCTTTATCGGTTACGCTCCGCTGCTGGCCCTCGCCCAGCGCAAAGGCCAGCCCAAGGCAATCACCACCGCCGCTGTCCCTATCGCCATTATGGGCTTGGCCCAGATTCAATTTCCCACAGGCCCGTTTGCACTCGAGATTCTGGGCTGCATAGCATTCCTTGGGCTCGGTCTGCTGGGCGCCGCGGCACATCACGCCTTTGCGCTGGCGTTCCAAGACGACCCCAAACTCGCCACCGGAGCGGGAGCAGCCTATGCCGCAGGCATCCTAATGCAGTTCGCAATCAACCTGCTCGACTGCGACGGTATCGTCGAGTTCATCGTTCTTGGCGCGGCAACGATCGCCATCTCCGCCCTCTGCGGCGTTCCTCAAGACGCAGATACGGCCGCGAGCCCTGCCGCCAACCTCTTTATCGAGCCCTCGCACGCGCTTGCCAAACAGGCGTGCTGGAGTATCGCGCTCGTCATGATCTTGGCCTGCCTGTTCTCGACGCTCGATAACGTGGTCACGTTCTCCAACGCCCATGGAACCATCGCCGTGCAGACCTGGCCGCGCCTCTTTTTGGCTGCGAGCGGTCTTATCGCCGGCCTTGTCTTTGACCTTGCCGAGCGCCGCTACATGGGTCTGGTCATGCTTGGCGTCACGGTACTCTCCACCATTTCAATCTTGGCTGTAGAAGCCGGAGCCGACCCCAACCTGGGGCTTATCGTCTTCTACCTGAGCTCGGGCTTTTTCGTCACGTTCTTTACTGCCACGTTTACGCAGCTGGCACCGCGCATGCACGCACCGGCACTCTGGGCCGGCATGGGCCGCGCCGCCAACAACGTTTGCGCGTTCACCACGTCGGGCATCTCGCTGGCGCTGGTTACCTCGGGCAATGTCGCCCTTATCATGATCGATGCAGTTGTGCTGCTCGTGGCGGCCAGCGTAGCGTTCGTAGCCGCCGGCCTATTCCGCCTGCCCCAAACCGAGCAGGAGCGCGAACATCAACAGCTTGCCGAGGAAGCACTCGCCGCACCCTCCATCGAGGAACAGCGTCAGGTCTTCATCGCCAATCACGCTCTCACCCCGCGCGAAGTCGACGTGCTGGTTGCCGTGACCCAAGACGAGCGTCCGCTCAAACAGATCGCCGAGGAACTCGGCATCTCGATGCGCATGGTGCAGCGCCACCTGAGCTCCATCTACCAAAAGACCGACACGCAAACGCGCGCCGGCCTCACCAAGGCCTTCCCCTCGCTCTAAAACAAAAACCACCACAAAGGGGCCAGGCACCTTTGTGGTGGTTTTGGAGTCTAGCCTTCGAGCTGAGCTACTTTGTAGCGGTAGGCTGCGGCGATGACGTCCTTGCAGCCCTCGCGGCCCAGCTTGGCACGGTTGACGACGATGTCCTTGCCGCTCGTCATCTTCCACTTGCCGGCGCTGTAGCGCTTGTAGAACGCCTCACGCGCCTTCTGCTGCTGCTTGACCAGCTTGGCGCCCTTCTTTTTGTTGAGGCCACGCTTCTTGCGAACGATCTCGACGCGGTCCTCAAAGGGGGCGGTCACCAGCACGGCAATGTGGTTGGGGTTATTGCGCAGCAGGTAATCGGACAGGCGACCCTCGATAATGCAGCTCTCGGTCTCGCCCAGGTCCAAAATCACCTGGCTCATCTTTTGGAACAGCTTGTCCGAGTACGAACGGGCATCGTAACGGTCGGGCAGAAACGCCATGTTCTCCACGGCCAGGCGCTCGTCGTAGGCCGCCATCTTATCGAGCGATTCGCCCGCGCGCAGCGACGCGCGCACCAGCAGCTCGTTGTCGTACAGCGGAATCCCCAGCTCATTGGCGAGGATACGGCCAATCTCGTGGCCCTCGGCACCAAAGTCACGCGCGATGGTAATGACCACGGGGTTCTTCTTGTTCACCAGATCGCTCATCGCGATTCCTTTCTCTATGTGACAAAGGGACTGTCCCTTTGTCACATTCTACGCTGCCACCACTCGCCTCTGATACGCTCTCACCAGCAGCGAGATGCCAAAGTTGAGGATAAAGTACATCGCGAAGGTAAAGCCGTACAGGGCAAGCACCTGGGAAAGTTCCGATGTCTGCGCCATAACGACCTTGGTGGAGTACATAAACTCCGCCACATTGATGCCCGCAAGATACGAGGAGTCCTTAATCACCGTCGTGCACTGGCTAAAGAGCGCCGGGATGATGGTCTTAAACGTCTGCGGCAGAATGATCATGCGCATCGTCGCGAAGAAGCCAAAGCCCTGGCTCTGCGCCGCCTCAAACTGGCTCTTGGGAATCGAGTTAAAGCCGCCACGAATGATCTCGGCCATGACCGCCGAGGTAAAGATCGTAAAGGCCAAAACCGAAATCGCCACGTCGTCGCCCTTGACGGTGAAGTAGATAAACAGGATCCACAGCAGGTTCGGCGTGCAGCGGAACAGCTCGATATAGGCACTCACCAAAATCGAAAACGGGCGCAGCTTGCCACGGCAGTACTGCTTGATCATCGCGAGCACGGTGCCGAGGATGATGGAGAAGATGATGGCAAAGAACGAAATCTCGAGCGTCTTTGCAAAGCCGAGCATGATAAAGCTCAGGTTGTCGGCGTTGAAAATCTGCATCGCTTACGCCTCCTTTGCGGCAACATCGGTCACGCCGGGGATCACCTTGGCGCGGGGACGGAGCTTGGAGCGGCGCTCGAGCCATTGGACGAGCAGCGCCAGCGGGAAGCAGATAATAAAGTACATCGCGCACGCCAGGATATAACCCTGCAGGTAGCCATAGGTCGAGACAAAGCCGTCGGCGTTATACATGAGGTCACCGCCGGCGATAAGCGCAAGCACCGAAGTGTTCTTGACCAGGTTGAGTGCCTGGTTGCACAGCGGAGGCAGGATGACCTTAAACGTCTGCGGCAGGATGATGTAGCGGTATGCCTGCACGCGGCTAAAGCCCTGCGAGAGCGCTGCCTCCATCTGGCCGCGCGGAACCGCCTCGATACCCGTACGGATAACCTCGGACACATAGGCGGCGTGATACAGGCCAACGCCTAAAAAGCCGAGCGCAAACGAGGAGATGCGCACGGGGTTGTCCGCCCCCGTAATGGCCTGAAGCAGCTGAGGGCCCGCCATGTACATAAAGAACACCTGAACGGGCAGCGGCGTGTTCTGGTAGAACTCAACGTACACGCGGCTAATCGCGCGCAGCACGCGGGAGCGCGTGGTAGAAAACACACCCAGCAGCGTGCCCAGAATCAGCGAGAGCGCCAAGCCGGCAACCACGACCTGCAGCGTGACGAAAAAGCCATCCCAAAAGCTATCCATCTCGCTAAAGGTCATCTGCCATCGCATGGGATCGAGGAGTCCATCGAGCATGACGAGCGTTCCTTCCTATCTTTCCTAACAAATCGCCCGGACGCACGGGCATCCGGGCGATATACGGCCATCGCAAGCGCCCATCGCGCTGGTCACGATGAAATGAGCTTACGTTAGAGCAGGTCCCACTTGGTGTATTCCTCGTCAAGCCAGCCATCCTCTTTGAGCTTCTTGACGGTATCATCGACGGTCTTGGACAGGTCGCTGTCCTTCTTGGTGGCCACGCCGTAATCCTGGGCACCAAACTCAACATCGGGCTCGAGGAGCTCGCAGTCGTCGGTGGTGTAGCCCTTGAGCGTGGAGCGGTCCATGGCGAAGGCGTCGATGTTGCCGGCGTCCAGGGCGCTCTTGATGGACGGGTAGTCCGGGAACTCCTTGAACTCGGGCGTGGCATCGGCGTTCTGATCCTTGAGCATCTGAAGCACCAGGTCCTTGGTGGTGGAACCCTGGGAGACGCCGATGATCTTGCCGTCGAGGTCGGCCATCTTGGTCATACCGGACTTCTTCTTGATCAGGATACCGACGTGATCGGTGCGGTACGGGGTCGAGAAGTCCCAGCTCTTCTTGCGCTCGTCGGTGATGGTGTAAGTAGCGGCGATGATGTCGAGCTGGTCGTTGTCGATCAGCGGGCCACGGGTCTTGGGCGTAACGTCGGTGAACTCGCAGAGCTCCTTCTCGACGGCCTCGTCATACGAGACGCCCAGGACGGCAGCGGCGATCTGATAGCACAGGTCGATCTCGAGGCCCTCATACTTCTTGGTCTTGGTGTCGAGATAGCCGTAGCCGATAACGTCCTTCTTGACGCCGCACTTGAGCTTACCGCGGTCCTTGATGGCGGCGAGCTTGGAGTCGCTGCTGCCGCTGGCGGAACCGGACTTGCTATCGCTGCTCGAACCGCAGCCGGAGAGCGTGCCCATGCTGGCAACGCTCAGGATGCCCATACCGGCTACCTGCAAAAACTGACGACGAGACATATCCATTATTGGTACCCCTTCCACGTGATACGCATTGCAAGGCGACGCAGCCGCCGTGCTGCCGAACCCTTTCGGCATATCTCGATGCGGTAAGCCGCACGCGAAATCAAAAACAAATAAACGGACGAGTAATTAGTGGAGAATCTTGGACAGGAAGTCGCGGCAACGCGGATTCTCCGGATTCTCGAAGAAGTGATCGGGTGTGCCCTCCTCCAGGATCTGACCGTCGTCCATAAACACGACGCGGTCGGCCACCTGGCGCGCAAAGCCCATCTCGTGGGTGACGCAGATCATGGTGATGTTCTCCTGCGCGAGCTCGACCATAACGTCGAGCACCTCCTGGACCATCTCGGGGTCGAGTGCGGAGGTCGGCTCGTCAAAGAGGATGATGGGCTGCTTGGTGCACAGGGCGCGAGCGATGGCCACACGCTGCTGCTGACCGCCCGAGAGGTTCTGCGGATACTCGCCGGCCTTCTGGGCGAGGCCGACGCGCTCGAGCGCGGCCATGGCCGTCTTGGTCGCCTCTTCCTTGCTCTTCTTCTGCAGCTTGATGGGAGCAAGCGTGAGGTTGCCGAGCACCGTCATGTTGGGATAGAGGTTGAACTGCTGGAACACCATGGAGCTGTACTTGCGGGCCATCTCCAGGTGATTCTTCTTGGTGAGCGGCGTGCCGTCGATGATGACCTCGCCCGACGTGGGCTCCTCGAGGTAATCGACGCAGCGGATGAGGGTCGACTTGCCCGAGCCCGACGGCCCGATGATGACGACCTTCTCGCCAGCCTTGACGGTAAGGTCGATGTCCTTCAGAACGTGCAGGTCTCCGAAGTATTTGTTAAGTCCTTTGATCTGAATCATGTCGGACATGAACGAGTTCCTTCCTAATCTGCCCTAAAACCGGGGCACTTGCGCCCCGAGCCGCTGTAAGCTCTTTTGGGTTTCTCATAATACCGTTTGCATAAACGAGTCGGCCTCAAAACGCCCTGTTGAACCCGTTTAGAAACCCGAATGTTACAAACGAGATACGCAAACGCCACCTTTTATGCGATGGTGCGGCACGAAATTCGAGTACCCAGCTAAAAATATCCAATACTCGCTATCCAAACAACTCATTGGGGACAGACTTAAATGAGTACCTGCTCATTGGGTACTCATTTAAGTCTGCCCCCAATGAGTGAGCATCAGACACAAAAAGGGGCGCGACCACAATGGTCACGCCCCTCAACATCTGCTATGCGTCGGTCAGCCCTTAGGCAAGCTTGCCGCCGACGATCTTGGCTGCGGCAGGCTTATCGAAGTTGCCGCCCGTGGCCTTGCCGAGTGCTCCCATGACCTGGCCCATCTGCTTCTTGGAGGTCGCGCCCAGCTCGGCGATAACCTGCTCGATCAGGGCCTCGAGCTCCTCGCCCGAAACCTGCGCGGGCAGCAGGCTCTCCAGAATCTTGACCTGCTCGGTCAGGTTGTCGGTACGCTCCTGGTCGGTGCCGGCCTTAATGGACATCTCCAGCGTCTCGCTCGTCTGCTTAATCAGACGCTTGATCATGCTGTTGACGTCTTCCTCGGTCACATCGCGGCGCTCGTTGACCTCGATGTTCTTCACCTCGGCCTTGACCTGGCGAATGATGGACAGGCGAACCTTGTCCTTAGCCTTCATGGCCGCGATCATTTCCTTCTGCAGCTCTTCGTTGGTCATCTGCAAATCCTCCTCAATAGCGTGGGCGGTACTCGTATGAGCACCGCCCCATGATTACTCAGTCGTCGACGAATCGTCGGTCGAACTCTTGGTGACGCCCTTCAGGCTGACGTTGTACGGCACGTCCTTGGGCATGGGGTTAACGGTGATGTCGGCGTCCTTCTTGTACTGCTCCAGCCACTCGCTATATGCGGTGCTGGCAGCCTGCGTCTTCACCACGTTGGAGACGTACTTCTTGATGGCTTTGGGTACCTGCTTGATGTCATCGACCTGGTTATCGACGTGGAAGTAGTCGGTGCACTTGATGATGTGGTAGCCGTAGGTCGACTCGACGACGTCGCTCACGTCGCCCTTGTTGAGGCCCTCGAGCGCCGTCTGGTAGCTGTCGACAAAGGTGGTGAGCTTGTCCCAACCCACGTCGCCCTTCTTCTCCTTGGAGCCGGTATCCTCGGAGTACTGCTCCACGGCGTCCTCAAAACTCAGCTCGCCGGAGTTGATCTTGTCCAGGCACTCCTGCGCCTTGGCCTTGGCGGCTGCCTTGTCCTCCTCGGAGGCGTCGGAATCGACCTTGATCAGGATGTTCGACGAACGGCGGGCGTCGTTGTAGCTGGACAGGTTCTCGTTGATGTAATCGACGATCTCGCTGTCCTTGGGCTTGCTGGTGGGCGCCACGGCATCCTTGAGCTTCTGCTGCGCCAGGCTCTCCTTGAGCGAATCCTTGTAGGTGTCCTCGGTATAGCCGTAGGTCTTGAGGGTCTTCTTAAAGGTCTTGGCGCCGCCCGCGCTCTTGCAAGCGTCCTTCCAAGCCTTCTCGACTTCCTCGTCCGACACCGTCACGCCGTTTTCCTTCTGCGCCTGCTGAAGCAGAATCTGCTGCGTGTAGGAATCGATGAGCTGCTTGCGGTACTTCTTGGGCGTGAGGTCGTTGTCGACCAGATACTGCGCCCAATCCTCGTCCTTGGTGTAGCCGTAGGACGTGCGCATGCTCATGATCTGCTTGGTCACGGTGTCCTCGGTGAGGTTGGTTCCGTTGATGGTGGCAGCCACGCCGCCGGTGAGCTTGTAGCCCGAGCCGGTGTCCTCGGCTTGCGACATCAGGCCGGAGCACGCCATGGCCGAGACGGAAAGCAGCATCGCCAGCACGCCGATGACCACCAGGACGATCTTGACGGTCTTGGACACGTAGGTCTTACGCTGCTTCTTGCGAGAGCTGGAGGCGGCGCGAGCCTGCTGCTCGGGCGTCGGCGCGGCCTCGGGGTTCTTTTTCTTGTTTGCCATGTTTGGCCTTTCGCATCACGAATCGAACAAACGCCATTGTGTCACAACGCAGCCCCCGCGGCACGCCTGGTGCAACGGGGACAGGTTAATCTGCACCATTTTGGTGCAAAGGGGACAGGCCTAACTGCCACCTTAGAAGTGGCGGCGGATGGCGTCGACCATGCCCTGGGGCGTGGTCTGGCCGAGCACATCGGCTGCGGCGTCGGCGTCCATAAAGATGTTCATGAGCGCTTGCAGCGCCTCGACCTGGCCGCCCGGCTCGGAAATACCCAGGTTGACGATGATCTGCGCCGGCACCGGAGCGCCCATGCCCGCCATCGCGTTAAACGTCACAGGCGCGGCAGGCTTTACCACGGCAATATAGGGCTTAGTCACAAACCCCGGGTCGGTATGCGGGATAGCGATGTTAGCCGCCGGCATGGCAAGCCCCGTGGGATAGGCGCCCTCGCGCGTGCGGACGGCGTCAAGCCAGCCCTCGGCAATGTAGCCGCGCGGGGCAAGCTCGTCCTCGAGCAGCGCAAACACCTCATCCGGCGACGCACACTCCCAATCAAAAAACACCAGCTCAGGCGTAAAAAGCGCTTCGTTATTACCAGACATAAGCCGCCTCCTTCTTTTCATTTCCTGTCTTTAGGCCCAATACGGAATATACCTTTTGTATTTGGAGCCCGCGTCCTCATCCTCTTCCTTTATCAACGCCTCTTCCAGGCACTCTTTGATTAGACGAGACATCGCCACCGTGTTTTTCTTTTCATCAGAAAGTCCAAAACGCACTCGCAGCGACTGATTGCTCATCGACTCGCCCTGGGCGTACAAAAGACAAGCATGCCAGTACACGGCATTTTTTCGTTCGCTTTTTTTCATTCGAGTATACGGACATTCGCAATAGAGCGTCACGAGCGTTCCCAGCCCGCCCTCACTCTTGATAACCGGTGAAGGCATACCCGCCTTTTCAAGCGAATCGACGATTAAGTCCCAGCCCGTACCGCCTTCTTCGCAAAGATCCATTTGGCGCATAAGGGACGCCATCATCGAATTGCGCGTTTTCGGCTGAGCGTTGAGCACTCGTTCTGCCGGAATAAGCGTTGTCCCGGGATTGGAAAACTCAATGCGATTGTCGTAAATCGCAACAAGAGGCCCCGCCGTATTGTCAGCAATGTCTTGATGAATCACGGCGTTTGATAGTAACTCGCGAATCGCCCTTTGAGGATAAGCCGTCTGAATGCGTCGAAATGCGCCATCCAGTGCCTCAACAGCAGGAATCATCGACATGACCAGCTGTTCAGCCTGAGGGAGCGCCAAAGCGTAACCCTTGTCGATTTCAGTATCCCCGACAATGTCAAAACTGCCTTTTCCCGCATATCGCACGATTCGCAGCATGCGTTTCCTGAGCTCCGGATAGCGAGAGAGCTTTTTTCCCACCAGGAGCATTCCCAAGCGCGTCACGCTATATCGGCCGTTATCTTGACGATGAATCAGCTCTTGTTCACAAAAAGCAAGCATCACTCCGTCCAGATCGACAGGTCTTCTCAATCTGCACAGCTCAAAATAAGCATCAACATCCAGTATCTCGGCGACCTCTTGAGGAGTCAGGCCCCTCTCGACCACAGTGAGCTCCGCATTTCCCGCTTGCAGACGCCGCCACAGTTCGGCTTCTCGCTCACTACCGGGAACCAATTCTGCCGTCGAGGAACCCTCGCGAATATAGGCAGTCTTATCGAAATAAACCGGCTGTGCGCTCGCGGCGTGCACTTTCAGCACCACAAAGTGCTTTGCCTCATGATCAATAACCGCAAACTCGTAATTCGCATTGTTTGAGAGCGCAAGCTTGAGCCACATCAAAAGCTCTTGGTTTCCCTTACCCTTTGCGTGATATGGGTTGAATTGGGTGCCCACAAGCTCATGAGTGCCGTCGCTCACGCCCCAGATCTTATATGCACATGCGCGGCCGCAGTAAGCGGCAGCATTGGCGAGCGCCGAGATGTCACGCCCCGTTCTAACGGGGTCGCTATTGCCCTCTTTAAACTCAAGCCACTCGGTTTCATCAGGATAGCCGATAAGTGAATAAATCAGCTCCATGCCATCTGCTTCACCCATTGAGCCAACCTCCTTGCGCTCTATTTTGATAACAAGATGTTAAATAGATGATAAATAGAATTATGCCTAATTTGAAGCAGAAGGCCAAGATTTCTGATTGTTTTCCCAGTTAATCTCAAGGCCGAAAGCTTCGTCCTCCACACAAGAGACGATTGCTGTAATTGACAGGCAAGAAGAGCTAACTACTCAATTCCAACTAAACCAGGCGACACATAGTGCAATAAAAAAGGCGGTTAGACGTATTCGCTACGCCCAACCGCCTTTACATTGAGTAATTATTTCGCAGGATCCACGGCGACCTTGCCGCTGTCCAGCACGTGGACGCGACCGTCGGCGAGCATCTGCACGACCTCGGGATACAGCACATGCTCGATCGCGTGGATGTGCTCCTCGAGCGTATCGACATCCCAGCCCTCCTCGACAGCCAGCGCGCGCTGGGCGATGATGGGGCCGTTGTCGTAGATCTCGTTGGCAAAGTGCACGGTCACGCCGGTCACCTTGACGCCGCGAGCAAACGCGTCGTCAATCGCATGGGCGCCAGTAAAGCTCGGCAGCAGCGCTGGATGCAGATTGACCACACGATTGGGGAACGCCGCCAGCAGCGGTGTGTGAACCATGCGCATGTAGCCGGCCATGACCACGTACTCGCAGCCGCGCTCGAGCAGCTCATGCGCGATGATCTCGTCGGCGGCGATGGGATCGGCGTACACATCCTTGGACAGCGTGAGCGTCTGGATACCCGCACGTTCGGCACGCTGCAGACCCTTGGCCGAAGGACGGCTCGACACCACGAGCCCAATCGAGGCGTTGAGCTTGCCGGCAGCGATCAGGTCGATCAACGCCTGCAGATTGGTACCCGAACCGCTGATGAGCACGCCAATCTTGAGCGGCTCGGCCGTATCGGTGCCGGTCGGACGGGTGTAGGGATCCCAGGTCAGGCCCTCGGCAGCAGTCGTCTGCTCGTTAGCGCTCATCGGAGTACACGACCTTACCGGAGCCCTCGACGCACTCGCCCACGCGGAACGGCTTCTCGCCCAGCGCGACCAGAGCCTCGGTCACGGCGGCCTCGTCCTCGGGAGCGACGATCAGGCACAGGCCAACGCCCATGTTGAAGGTCTTGCACGCCTCGTTGGGCGCAAGCTCGGCCTGACGCGACACATAGGTGATGACAGGCGGAACGTCCCAACCCATCTCGGCACCGTTGCGGGTGACCACGGCGTCAACGTCGTCGGCGAGCGCGCGGTTGAGGTTCTCGGTGATGCCGCCGCCGGTGATGTGGGCAATCGCGTGAACGTTGGCGCCGCCACGCAGCAGCTCCAGAATCGGCTTGACATAAATGCGCGTGGGAGCCAGCAGAGCGTCGGCCAGCGAAGCGCCGCCGAGCTCCTCGAGCGGACGGCTCAGCTCCTCGGCCTTAGCGGCGGCCTCGGGCGTACCCGGCTTGATGCCGTCAACGCCGATGACCTTGCGCACGAGCGAGTAGCCGTTGGAGTGCACGCCGGTGGAAGGCAGGCCCAAGATTACGTCGCCGGGGCGGCCGTTCGCGGGATCGAGCATCTTGGGGCGATCGACGACGCCCACGGTAAAGCCGGCGAGGTCGTAATCGGCAGGAGCCATGACGCCCGGGTGCTCGGCCATCTCGCCGCCCACGAGCGCGCAGCCCGCGAGCTTGCAGCCGTCGGCCACGCCCTTGATGATCTTTGCCATGTGCTCGGCCTCGATATGGCCGATGGCGACGTAATCCAGGAAGAACAGCGGCTCGGCGCCCGAGGCCAGAATGTCGTTGACGCACATGGCGACCAGGTCCTGGCCCACCGTCTCGTGACGGTCCATGATCTGGGCGAGCACGAGCTTGGTGCCCACGCCGTCGGTGCCGCTGATCAGGATCGGGTCTTCCATATCCTTAAGCGCGGCGGCCGAGAACAGGCCACCAAAGCCACCGATGCCGCCGATAACCTCGGGACGATTGGTGTCCTTGACCATCTGCTTGATCGCGTCGACGGCGCGGCCGCCCTCGGCGGTATCGACGCCGGCGTCCTCATACGTCACATGCTTGCTGTCGCTCATCTGAGCCTTCCTCTCCCACTACCGTCCGCCGCCCGGGCGCCAAACGGTGCTCATAGTTGCCCTCGATTCGGTGCATGCCATAACAACACGCACCGCTCAATCAACAAAACAGCAGGTAAAACCTACCAAAATAAACCTGTCCCTTTTTGGCAGGTTTTAGGCCTCGCCGTGCTCCTCTTCCCAGCTGCGATCGACGTATTTCTCGACCACGGCGTCGTCGTCAAAGTGCAGCGGCTTGCCCAGGTTGCGGGGCTTAAAGCCCTCCATGAACTTGTCGCGACCAAAGCTCTCGGGAATCGCCACGGGATAGCGGCCGGTAAAGCACGCATCGCAGTAGCCGCCCTTGGGCATGACCTTCAGCAGGCCCTCGACCGAAAGGAAGGCCAGCGAATCGGCGCCGATGTACTCGCAAATCTCGTCGACCGTCTTGTTGGCGCTGATGAGCTGCGACTGCACGTCGGTATCGATGCCGTAGAAGCACGGCCAGATGACCTCGGGCGAGTTGATGCGAATGTGAATCTCCTTGGCACCGGCGTTACGCAGCATCTTGACGAGCTGCACCATGGTGGTGCCGCGCACGATGGAGTCGTCGATGACGACCAGGCGCTTGCCCTCGATGTTGTCGCGCAGCGGGTTGAGCTTCATACGCACGCCCATGGCACGCAGCTCCTGCGTGGGCTCGATAAACGTGCGGCCCACGTAGCGGTTCTTGATAAGGCCCTCGCCAAAGGGAATGCCGCTCTCGTGCGAATAGCCCTCCGCGGGCGGCAGGCCGGAGTCGGGCACGCCGATGACCAGATCGGCCTCGACGGGCTCCTCGTGTGCCAGCTGACGACCCATGTCATAGCGGCAGGCGTAAACGCTCTTGCCGTTCATGATGGAGTCGGGGCGGGCAAAGTAGACCTGCTCAAAGATGCAGTTGGCGGGCTCTTCGGCGGCGGGCACGCCCTGCTCGGACACGAGGCCCTCGGCGCTGATGCGCAAAATCTCACCGGGACGGACGTCGCGGACGTACTCGGCGCCCACGATGTCGAGCGCGCAGGTCTCGGAGGCAACGACCCAGCCGCCGGCACGGGTGACATGGGTGGTAGCGTCGATCGTCGAGGCCTCGTCCTGCGACGGCAGCTGCGAAACAGACGCGGCGTCGGCCTGATCCAAACCCTCGTCCACGAGCTTGCCCAGCACGAGCGGACGAATGCCGTGCGGGTCGCGGAAGGCGTAGAGCGCCTGCTCGTTGATGAGCGTCATAGCGTAGCCGCCGCGCACGAGCTCCATGGTCTTGCGAATGCCCTCGCGCAGATGGCCCGTGCGCTGGGTAAAGTAGCCGATAAGCTTGGTCGCGACCTCGGAATCCGAGTTGGAGAGGAACGGCACGCCGAGCTCGATCAGCTGGCGGCGCAGCTCGTCGGTGTTGACGAGGGTGCCGTTGTGCGCAAGCGCGATGATGACGCTATTGATGGTAGAGAGGTGCGGCTGCGAGGCTTCCCAGCTCTTGGCGCCGGCGGTGCCGTAGCGCACATGGCCCACAGCAAGCTGGCCGGAAAGCGTCGACAGGTCGGCGTTGGAGAACACGCGGTCGAGCAGGCCCAGATCCTTGCGGACCATTACCGTGCCGCCGTCACCCACGGCAATTCCCGCCGATTCCTGGCCGCGGTGCTGCAGCGCACGCAGGCCAAAGTACGTCAGTCGAGCCACGTCGCGATCGGGCGCCCATACGCCGAAGACGCCGCATTCCTCATGCAGCTGGTCGGAGTCCGGATCATACGTCGACATGGTGTTCACCTGTCCCGCGGCACGCTCGGCCGCGCGGATGGTTTCTTGAGACATGGCATCCCCTCAGAGCCTCGTATTTTGGCGTTACCCGCCTTATTATACGCACGGCATGACGCGCTCCCCAGCGCATGAGCAGCGCTTTTTAAAAGCCCACCGAGCTAATAATCCGTTTTGCGACCAAACATTTATTTGGCTACACGACGTGGACGGCAGCTCCGCTCCAATCCGCGCCACGGCATCTCTCGCCCACCGTTGGAGGTTACATTGTTGCAATTGGGACGTTCGTCCTGTCTTTTGGCAGGTCGGCGGCGTATCCTTATAAGCCACAACATAACGAGAAAGGTTACTTTTCTATGGATCAAAACCAACTCGACCCCAGCGTCCCTAGCGCCACGGAGGTCAAGAAGATCCCGCTTGTCATCAAGGTATACGCAATCCTGTGCATCCTAACTGGCGTGAGTACGCTCCCGTCGGTCGCCGCCTTTATGTGGCAGGTCATCACCTCGCTTGTTAACGGCAACGCCGCCGAAAAGCTCGGCGACAACATGCTGGTCGCGATCGGACTGATTGTCGCCGGCATCATGCTCTCGGCTGCCAGTGCCGTCATCTTGATCATCTTTGGCCTGGACCTCATCAAGAACCAGCGCCGCAATGCCGCCCGCCTCTCCTATATCCTCATCGCGTTCACCGTCATCGAGCTTTTGGTTGACGTGATGCTCCAGGGCATCGGGCCCTTCTTGCTGCGTCCCGCCATCCAGCTCGTCATCCTCGTTGCGCTTTCGGCAACCGTCGATCCCACGCTGCGCCAGGAGCGCGAGCTGCAGCGCCGCCTGCAGGAGATGCTCGACCGCGACGCCGCCGCCGAGGGCATGCTCGGTCGCGACGAAACCGGCGAGGGCTATATCAAGCTCAACTACTTCAACCTGTTCTGGGTGTTCTTTGTCTGCTGCATACTCGGCCTGATCGCCGAGGACATTTGGCACATGACGGTCGACGACCCCGGCGTCTACCAGGATCGCGCCGGCATGCTGTTTGGCCCCTTCAGCCCCATCTATGGCTTTGGCGCCGTGCTCATGACCATGGTGCTCAACCGCTTCTATAAAAAGAACCCCATCATCATTTTCCTGGTGAGCGCCCTGCTCGGCGCAAGCTTTGAGGTGTTCGTGGGCTGGTTTATGCAGACCTCGTTCGGCGTGGTCTCGTGGAGCTACTCGCACATGAAGCTCTTTGGCATGCCCGACCCCATCGCCGTGCTTACGGGCGGCCGCACCTGCACGGGCTTTGCCTGCCTGTGGGGCCTAGGTGGACTCATCTGGATCAAGCTGCTGCTGCCGAGGCTGCTCAAGCTCATCAACATGATTCCGTGGAAGAGCCGCTACTCGGCAACCGTCATCTTCACCGTCATCATGCTGGTCGACGGTGTTATGACGCTGCAGTCGCTCGACTATTGGTACCAGCGCGTCAACGGCACGGAGCCCGATATTCCCGTCGCCCAGTTCTACGGCAAGTACTTCGATAACGAGTACATGGAGAACCGCTTCCAGAGCATGACCATGAGCCCCAAGGACGCGACGCGCGTGTAGCGCCCAGCGCACCCAAAACGCAATATGCCCGCCGGTATCACACGTACCGGCGGGCATTTTTTGTAAACAAGCCTTCTATCGACGCGAAGCCTATGCCTCGCGCTCGACCTCACTCACGCATTCGTTCTTGATAGTGCCGACAAGCGCCTGCAGCGCATCGACCACGTGCGGGCGAATGTCCCCGCCGATGAGTACGAGCATGATGTCGTCGCCCACGGCAAGCTGGCCGCTTGCCAGCCACACGCGCACATAGCCGATACCCGGCATCGCGCGCGTTGCCTCGATGGCCGCATGCACCTTGTCGGCATCGAAGCCAAACGCCATACCGCCCACCTTGTGCCCAGGCGCTACGCCATCGGTTTCGACCCCGCGCACCTCGGACTTGGGCGTCGCGCGAACCACACCGTTATGTGTCAGATACATGCCGCACCCGGACGCCGAAGCATCAGCCTTGGCCTCGCGCAGCCAAGCATCGACAGAAGGCATCGATTTGCCACTCTCTAGCATTATTTCTCCCTTTTGATTGCTCAAGCAGCTACTTTATTCTTCGACCGGCGTGAGCACCATGACGGCGCGCGTGTTGCTCAGTGAAAGCGAGCGGCAGGTCACAAGCGTCACGACCTTGGTTGCCGAAGCTGCACGATCGCTCGCGTCGCTTGCCGCGGCAGAGGCGCCATCGAGCATCTCGGACAGATAATTCGTCAGCCCATCATCGCCCTCAAAGTTGGGCGTGCGCGCCTTGGCGTACGTGTCCTCAACGACCTTGGTCGCCAGCGGGCGTAGCTTATACGTCGCATCGCGCGTGATGTAGTACACATATTCAATGCTGTCGAATGTCGCCTGATCGGTCGTGTCCGAAATCACGTTGAACATCGAGCCGTCGTTCATGTGGTGGCCATAGATCGTAGTCTGTTGGTCGACCATGCCCGGCGCGGTATCGTCGCTATCCAAGAAGATGGCACCGGACGCATTGGATGTGCCATCAAACAGCGTATTGAGGTACTTGGAGTTGTTGTTGGTCTGCACCACGGGGTAGTTGATATTGGTTCCCGGCGCATAAATCCAGCCAACAACCTCAGGATTTGTCTGAGCAAGCGCATCAAAGTCGATAATCGGAACGCCGCTGGCGTCCTTGTCGCTCACATATTGCTTTTCGATCTTTTGATACGACTCGCTCGCCTGCTTGTAGCCAATCTGCGCATTGATAAAGATGGCAGCGGCGGCAACAATCAGGCCGATGCCGATGATGATGAGCAGGATAGGGATGACGGAGCGGCGCTTCTTGCGCGGCGGCTCGGCGTAATCCGACGGCGCGGCATGCGACGCGGACCGGGGCGGCTTCTTGGCCGTGCTGTAGGACGAAGGACGATACGCGGCCGGCGTATCCTGGCGGCGATGCGTCGCCGGCGTCACGGGGCGCGGCGCACGCGGCTGCTGGGGAGAGGATGTCCGACCCTGCTGCGCCGCATGAGCAGCGTCCGGCTTCGACGGATCGGGAATCTGAGAAGCCTTGAATCGTTTTCCCTGATAGTCGGACATGGCTCTCCTTATTACTGCGGTGAAACGGCAGAGCGCCTAGGCGTCAGCCATCTCCTGCTTCATCTTCTCGATAACCTTGCGATACTCGGGGTCGCAGGCGCCCAGAATCTGCGTGGCATAGATGGCGGCATTCTTGGCACCGTTAATGGCGACGCAGGCAACGGGCACGCCAGAGGGCATCTGCACCATCGACAGCAGCGAGTCCATGCCACCCAGGTCGCTCGTCTTCATGGGCACGCCGATAACCGGCAGCGGGGTAAACGCAGCCACGACACCGCCCAGGTGAGCAGCCTTGCCGGCGGCGGCAATGATCACCTTGATGCCGCGGTCGGCAGCAGTCGAGGCCCACTCGTGGACCTTCGCCGGCGTGCGGTGCGCGCTCGCAATGACGAGCTCATAGGGCACACCAAGCGCCTCGAGCTCGGCGGTGCAACCTTCCATAACGCCCAGATCGGACTTGGAGCCCATGATGATCCCGACAACCGGCTTCTGATCTGCCATAAACAAAGACCTCCTGTTGAGAGCGGTGACGCGGCGAATCCGCGACCCTTAACTACTGAGAGTAGTATAGCTGCTCCCGTCCCTGCGGTCCCCGGGTGCCCCGCGGCGGGCTGGGTTTTTATCTTCGCTCCCCTTGCTTCGCAAAGTCGCTCAGATAATAAACCCAGCCCGCCGCAGGGCACCCGGGGACCTACCGGGGATTGCTATGACGTACGTTGGCTGAAATAAATTGGCCCGGTTGCTTTGCAAAGTCGTTCAGATGAAAACACCGGACCGCCGCAGAGCACCCTCGACCTACCGGGGATTGCCATGACGTACGTTGGCTGATTTGGTTTTGATGAAAGGTTAACGGAGGGTGGTGAGCTGTTTCGTTGCTGGGTTTAGAAATCTTCGATCGTTCGTTTCAGCCCGCGTCATCGCGTGCTAGACGGCCAGCTCGCCTGATTCACCCATAAGCCATCGTGCCAGGTCGACGACCTTGATGCCATCCCAATCAGTCGTTTCGTGCCCTGTTCGGGCGATGACGCACTTGGGATAGGCGTCTCGAATCCGTCGCAGCGAATCAAGCTCACGCTCAAGCGTCGCTTCTTGGGAAATGTCGTCACTCACCTGGATATAGACACGGCGGTCACGCCTGATGGCGACAAAGTCTATTTCCTTTTGGTAGAGAACGCCCACGTAGACTTCCCATCCGCGGCGCATAAGCTCGATTGCCACCATATTCTCGTAAACATGGCCAAAATCGAGCTTTTTCGTGCCAAGCGCGGCGTAGCGAAACGAATGGTCGGCCAGGTAGTATTTATCTCCCGTCGACAGGTATTTCTTTCCTGAGACGTCAAAGCGACGAAACCGGTAGAACGCAAACGCATTACACAGGTAGTCGATATACACAGCCAGCGTCTTGTCGCTTATCTTAAGGTTCGCTCGTGACAGCTCGGCCGCCATCCCCTTGAGAGAAGAGATGTTTCCGACGTTATCCATCAGGAACTCACAGGAACGTTTAAGCTGCTCTGCATTACGTATACGATATTTTTGTCTGATGTCGCGCAGAATAAGAGTTTCAAGCACATCCGAGATGTATGAGAAACGCATCCTTTCGTCCTGGTAGATATAGGAACCCGGCATTCCTCCCTCGCGGACATAGCGAGCAAGGGCCTCGGCTGGAGAAGTGATCTCGTGATACGCCGAGAACTCCGCAAGTGAAAACGGAAAGACCTCGATCTCCACCGTTCTTCCCGTGAACAACGTCGAGAGGTCGCTTGAGAGAAGAAAGGCATTCGACCCCGTGATGTAAATGTCATATTTCTCTGACGCATGAAGACTGTTGATAGCCCGCTCGAACCCTTCACACATCTGGACCTCGTCGATCATGACGATATTCCGGCAACCCTCAATATGGTGCTTTTCCACATATGTATGCAGCGCATGGTATTCCGCCAACGGCTCGAACTCAAGTAGATTGAAGTTGACGTGTATGACGTTGGCCGAGGGGTCGTTTGAACGAAGTTGGCTGGCAAACGCCTCAAGCAATTTCGATTTTCCGCATCGCCTGATTCCGGTGATCACCTTGATATCAGGCGTACCTGCCACCTTGGAAAGCTTGCTCATGTAGAACGGGCGATCTATAAGTTTCATGGCAACCTACTTCGCAAAATTCAAAACCATTAGGAAACGCGAAGTAAAATATATCATCTACTTCGCGTCTTTGAAACATCTTAGATTTTGCGTAATAATTCCTGTCAAGCTATCGCAAGCACGACGCGGGCGAGGTTGCCCCTTCCCCTAATCGACTCTGTACGGAAGCCCGGGGTGACAGGTTTCCGCCTTGCTCGGCATCCGGGAGCCCCGTTCGAAGTCGGCGTCCTCATCAGCTGCGACAGTCGAACCCGACTCCACGTGCACATCGCCGCCGGCAAGACGACCTTCACCACGAAAATGCAATAGCCGGGGCGCACGGTCCGTGGGCAACCGAGCGAGGAAAATGTCCCATCAACAAAACGAGCGAGGATTCCGTCCCACGTAGAGCCCAAATCCAAGCTCCCCAAGGAACAAAATCCTCACTCGACATCCGCATCCTCTTTAGCCTAAGTCATCGCGCAAAGCCCCTTCGGCAGCACACGGCACAGCCAAGTCACCGCAGGCCGGGGCGGGGGATCGAGTTTCCCACTGAGCGACTCTGCTTGCAGCCGGAGCGAAGGGGAAACTCGGCTCCCCCGCCCCGGCCGGACAGGTCAGTCTACACCGTGTACTGCGGCAGGTCCTGCAGGGCGATGACGTCCATGCCCATGTCGTTGGCACTGCCGTGACCCCGCTGGTCCTCGCGCACGGCCTCGATGGCGCTCACGTACGTGTTGGCCGCGGACATCGCAGTCACGCAGGTCACGCCGCGGCGCACGGCCTCGGTACGCAGCAGGTAGCCGTCGCCGCGCGAACCCGGGCCGTACGGTGTGTTGACGATCACCGCGATCTTGCCGTCGGCGATCAGGTCGCCGATGTTGGGACGCTCGCCGTCGTGCGGGCCGCTGATCTTCTCCACGACCTCGCAGGTCACGTTGCCGCCGCGCAGCACGCGCGCCGTGCCCTCGGTGGAGCAGATGTCAAAGCCCAAGTAGCGCAGGATACGGGCGACCGAAAGGATGTGACGCTTGTCGCGGTCACACACGCTGATGAACACCTTGCCGCTGCTGGGATCGGGCAGCTTGTAGTCAATTGCCAGCTGCGTCTTGGCGTACGCCTCGGGATAGCTCTTGGCGATACCCATGACCTCGCCCGTCGACTTCATCTCGGGCCCCAGGATGACGTCGGCACCGGGGAAACGACCCCAGGGCATAACGGCTTCCTTCATGCAGAACCAATCGAGCTGGCGCTCGTCGCTCGGCAGGCCCAGGCTCGCGATGGAATCGCCGGCCATGATGCGCGCCGCGCACTTGGCCAGCGGCACGCCAGTGGCCTTGGAAATAAACGGCACGGTACGGCTGGCACGCGGGTTGGCCTCGATCACGTAGACGGTCTCGCCCTTGATGGCGTACTGCACGTTGACCAGGCCGCGCACGCCCAGCGCCATCGCGATGCGGCGCGTGGTCTCGCGAAGCTTCGCCTGCAGGCTCTCGCTAAAGCTGAACGGCGGGATGCAGGTAGCGGAGTCGCCGGAGTGAATACCAGCCTCCTCGATATGCTCCAGGATGCCGCCGATGTAGACCTCTTCGCCGTCGCACAGGGCGTCGACATCGGACTCGATCGCACCCTCCAGGAAGCGGTCAAGGTACACCGGGTAGTCGGGGCTGATGCGCGCAGCCTCGGCCATGTAATCGCGCAGATGCTCGGCATCGTAGGCGATCATCATGCCGCGGCCGCCCAGCACGTAGCTCGGACGCACCAGCAGCGGGTAGCCGATGTGCGCGGCCACCGCCTCGGCCTCCTCAAACGAGGTGGCCTGGCCCGCCGGCGGATACATGATGCCCAGCTTGTCGAGCAGGGCGGCGAAGCGCTCGCGGTCCTCGGCAAAGTCGATGGCATCGGGCTTGGTGCCCATAATGTTCACGCCGCTCTCCTCGAGCATACGCGCCAGCTTAAGCGGGGTCTGGCCGCCAAGCGTCACCACGACGCCGTCGGGGCGCTCAACATCGATGACGTCCATGACGTCCTCGTAGGTGAGCGGCTCAAAGTACAGGCGGTCGGAAGTGTCGTAGTCGGTCGAGACGGTCTCGGGGTTGCAGTTGACCATGATGGTCTCAAAGCCGCGGGCGGCCAGCGCGTAGCTCGCATGCACGCAGCAGTAATCGAACTCGATACCCTGGCCAATGCGGTTGGGGCCGGCGCCCAGGATCATGGCCTTGGGCTTGTCCGCCGGCGTGGTCTCGTCGGGGGCCACGCACTTCTTGGCATCCGGGCTCGTGCGGTAGATGTTCTCGTAGGTCTTGTAGTGGTACTCCGTGGCGCTCGAGAACTCGGCGGCGCAGGTGTCGACCGTCTTCATGCTGGGAACCACGCCCAGGCCCTTGCGGTAGGCGCGCACAAAGCGCTCGTCCGAACCGGTCAGCGCGGCGATCTCGGCGTCGCTCGTGCCGTACTGCTTGAGCAGGCGCATCGCGTCGGCGTCGATATCCTCCACGCGCAGGCCGCGGATGCTCTCCTGGACCTGCACCATGTCGTTGATACGGTTGAGGTACCACGGGTCGATACCGCAGATGGCGTGGATGCGCGCGACGTCCCAGCCGCGGCGCAGGGCCTCGACCACAAAGAAGATGCGGTGCTCGGTCGGGGTAGCCACGGCCTGGGCGAGCTCGTCATCGCTCAGCTTGTCGGCGCCCTCCTTGCCACCGGCGCAAATGCCCTGGTGGCCGTCCTCCAGTGAGCGCATGGCCTTGCCGAAGGCCTCCTCAAAGGTTCGGCCGATGGCCATGATCTCGCCCACGGCCTTCATGCGCGTGGTAAGCGTGGGATCGGTGCCCTTAAACTTCTCGAAGGCAAAGCGCGGCACCTTGACGACGCAGTAGTCGATCGTGGGCTCAAAGCAGGCAGGCGTGGCCTTGGTGATATCGTTGACGATCTCGTCGAGCGTGTAGCCCACGGCCAGGCGCGCGGCGGCCTTGGCGATGGGAAAACCCGTGGCCTTGGAGGCAAGCGCGGACGAACGACTCACGCGCGGGTTCATCTCGATGACGATCAGGCGACCGGTGTTGGGGTTCACGGCAAACTGCACGTTGGAACCGCCGGTCTCGACGCCGATCTTCTCCAGAATGGCAAGCGAGGCCACACGCATGCGCTGATACTCAAGGTCGGAGAGCGTCTGCGCCGGCGCCACGGTGATGGAGTCGCCGGTGTGCACGCCCATGGGGTCGAGGTTCTCGATGGAGCACACGATGATGCCGTTGCCAGCGTGGTCGCGCATGACCTCCATCTCGTACTCTTTCCAGCCCTCGATGGACTCCTCGACCAGCACCTCGTGGGCAGGCGAAAGTTCCAGGCCCTGGCTCACGATGGAGACGAGCTCCTCGTGGGTGTGCGCGATGCCGCCGCCGGCGCCGCCGAGGGTAAAGCTCGGGCGCAGCACGCAGGGGTAGCCCACGCGCTCGGCGATGGCCTCGGCGTCTTCCACGCTGTAGGCATAGCCCGAGCGCGCGACCTCCAGGCCGATCTCGGCCATGGCTTCGTTAAAGAGCTTGCGGTCCTCGCCGCGCTCGATAGCGGCAAGGTCGCAGCCGATCATCTCGACGCCGTACTTGTCGAGCGTGCCGTCCTTTGCCAGCTCAACAGCAGCGTTGAGGCCGGTCTGGCCGCCCAGCGTGGGCAGCAGCGCGTCCGGATGCTCCTTCTTGATCACGCGCTCGATAAACTCGGCGGTGATGGGCTCGACATAGGTGCGGTCGGCAAGACCCGGGTCGGTCATGATGGTCGCCGGGTTGGAGTTGACCAGGATGACCTCAAAGCCATCCTCCTTGAGCACCTTGCAGGCCTGGGCGCCGGAGTAGTCGAACTCGCAGGCCTGGCCAATAACGATGGGGCCCGAACCAATAACGAGGATACGCTTGATGTCAGTACGTTTAGGCATGTTAGTTCTCCTCGGTCTCAGTCTCGGCGAAATTCCAGCCGGCAAGGCGGTCCTTCGCGGTGTCGATGTCCAGGTAGTTCTCCTCGCCGTCCATGAGTCGCGTAAAGGCGGTAAAGAGGTAGTGGGCATCGGTGGGGCCGGGCGAGGCCTCGGGGTGGTACTGGACCGAGAAGCACGGAGCGTCGAGCAGCTGGATGCCCTCGGCGGTGCCGTCGTTGAGGTTCACGTGCGTCAGGCGAATGCGGCCGAAGCGCTCGTTCATCACGACCGGCGCGATGCCGCGGCGCACCCAGGCGCGCAGGTCGCCATCGGCCGCATGCTCGGTCTCGCCGCCGGAAAGCTCGGGGATGAGCTTGCCCAAGCTGGGGAACAGCAGACCAAAACCGTGGTTTTGCGCGGTAATCTCCACGCGACGGCTCACCAGGTTCATAACCGGCTGGTTGCCACCGCGATGACCGAACTTAAGCTTTTCCATCTGAGCGCCGCAGGCCAGGCTGATCATCTGGTGACCCAGGCAAATGCCAAAGACCGGCACCTTGCCGATCAGCTGCTGCACCTGCTCGTAGGTCTCCACCACGGCATCGGGGTCGCCGGGGCCGTTGGACAAAAAGACGCCGTCGGGATTCATGTCGAGCACCTCACTCGCGGGCGTGTCCCACGGCACGACGGTGAGGTCGCAGCCGGCGCGGACGAGACCCTCCAGAATGCCGCGCTTCACGCCGCAGTCGTAGGCGACCACTTTGTGGCGGGCAGGAGCGGCGGCCGCGAGCGCAAAGTCATGCGTAGCGGGCAGATCGGCGGCTGCGAACTCGTGAGGCTCGGGGCAGCTCACGGTCTTGACCAGGTTCTCGCCCACCAACGTGGGTGCTGCGGCAAGACGCTCGGCGAGCTCATCGACGTCGAAGATCTCGGTCGAGATAATGCCCATCTTGGAACCGTTGTCGCGCAGGTGACGCACCAGGGCGCGAGTATCGACGCCCTCGATGGCGACGATGCCGTGAACACGCAGATACTCCGGCACGCTGACAGCCGAGCGCCAGTTGGAAGGCGTGGCGCACATGTCGCGAACGATCATGCCGCGCATGGCCGGAGCGCTTGCGGGGCGAGCGGCGTCGCCGGGGAAGGCCGACTGAACGTCGGTCTCATCGATACCGTAATTACCGATCTGCGGATAGGTCATGGTTACGATTTGGCCGGCATAGCTCGGGTCGGTCATGACCTCAAAGTAGCCCTCGAGCGA
>CAKUEU010000020.1 GCA_934646865.1 uncultured Collinsella sp.
CTCCTTAGGAAATACCTGTCGTTTCATGGTATCAAAGGGTCGGCGCGCCGACGGGCGTTTATATAATCTATGGAGCCTAACCTACGAAAGGACACCATGCAGCCCAAAGCCGCACGCAATAAATCCATCGAAGCGCTGCGCTTAATCGCGGTCGCCGGCATCGCGGTATTCCACACGTTTCAGTGGACCTTCCAAGCGACCTGCGTCGGCTTGCCGGAATACGCGCCGCTTGCCGCCTTCCCCTATTCCGGCGTGCTCGGTTTTATTAACTTGCTGGGCTGCTGGGCCAACGAGGTCTTCTTTATGATCTCGGGCTATTATCTCATCGCTTCGGCCGCACGTGCTTGGGACGGTGGGACAACGTGGAAGTCGCAAATGCAACGGACGGCGCAGCGCCTTGGCAAGGTCGTTATGCCCACTGCGTTTTATTGCCTCGTGGCACTCGCGTGGTCCACGGTCGTCTCCCCCATTCCCGATGTTACCCTCAACACGCACTACTGGTACACGCTAGGCCTTGAGTTTATCTGGGTCTATGCCGCAACGGTCTTCATGGCGCCATGGTTTGGACTGGCTAAGAGTCGAGTCTCCCAGAAGAGCTACACGACGACGGTCATCGCCGTTGGCATCCTCGCATTTGTTGTTAACGGGTATTTAGCCGCCATGAGCACGACAAACGCCGGCGAGTTTTCTTGGCTCCAGAAACTCATGAGCGCTGCCACGTACGTAATCGCGTTTTTGATCGGCGGGCTGCTCCGCGACGTTACCGATGCCATGGATTCGGACAAGGTGGGCACCTTGGGTATGCGCTCGCTCGCAGCGGTTTTGGCGATCGCCACCATCCTGGAAGGAGTGCTCTCCTTCACCGGCAACCTCACGGCCATGACAACCCTCTCCTACAAATCAACCTCGTTGATCTCGTTTGCCCTCGCTGCCGCCTCCCTGCTCTTTGCGGCAACCCGACGCAGTGCCTCAGGCAATCCGCGGACTGCAGGTGTCATCGTCACCTTATCGACCGCCACGCTCGGTTTCTATGTGATGCAGTCGCTCACCAGTAGCCTGTGGCGTCCCGTCTTCAACACACTGCTCGCAAACATACCGGTCATCCAAAACAGCCTGGCAGCTATATGTATCATCACGGGTACCGTCATTAGCATCGTCTTTGCTCTGGCACTCCTCATCATCGATGCAGCTAGAAGCCTTATCGTTCGCAAGCTCAAACGACAATAGACACGCTGACGTCAGACGCCAAAGCCGCTACACCCGTGGCAGGTTCCTGCGTTTTATTCAAAGCTTGCCGACAAGGTGCGGTGAGCCTTTACAATAGGACAGTCCCAAGGACGTATTCGATAGCTTCCGCGCAGCGCTCGCGCGCCGCGCGTGAAAGGATATATTGCCCCATGCCTTCAACCCTTCCCGCCCCCATCGATAAGCTCGCCATCGTTGTCGTCACGTACAAGCGCCAGGAACTCCTGGCCAACTTGTTCGACTCCATGACCGAGCTCACGGCAACGCCCTGGCGCATCGTGATTGTCGATAACGAGAATTCGCGCGAGACCGAGGCCATGTGCACCGCATTCAACGAGCGCCTGGCCAACCTGTGGGGCATCGACACCGAGCAGCCCGACGCGCAGGGCGGCACCGACCGTGTCATCTACGCCCCGCAGCTCGAAAACGGCGGCGGTGCGGGTGGCTTCTCCGCCGGCACTAAATGCGCCTACGATCTGGGGGCCCAGTGGTTCTGGGTGATGGACGACGACGTGCTCGTCATCCCCGAAGGCATCGAGCGTCTTGCCAAGTGGACCGACCGCTACGATGTCATCCAGGGTTCGCGCCTGGACTTTGACGGCGGCGCCTTCTTTTGGCAATACCAACTCATCCTTTCGCTCGGCATTCCCAACCCTGTCGCCAAGTGGGACTTGGGCCCCGAGGGCTATCGCGCCATGAACCAGCTGTGCTTTGAGGGCGGCATGTTCTCGCGCCGCGTGGTCGACAAGATTGGCCTGCCCGACGCGCGCTTCTTTATCTACGGCGACGATGCCTGCTACGGCTACGTAGCCAGCCAACACTTCCCCGCCGCCGTTGTTGCCGACGTGGTGCTCAAGCGCGCCCGCGCCGTCTCTAACTGGGATATCGCCGGCAAGCGCCAGCTCAACTCCACGAGCGACACCAACCGTTACTACATCATGCGCAACCGCGGCTTTTTGGCCCGTTACATGCAAATCTACGGCGACTATCATCCCGTGCTGTTCCGCCTGGGCAATGCCGCGACCTTCTGCAAGGAATTCATTCGCCTGGCTGCCGTCGACAAATGTTTTAAGACCGGTATACCGGCGCTGCGCCGTGGCATGAAGGACGCCCGCAAGATCGTTAAGGATCCCAACTGGAAGCCCATGCCGCCCATGAAGGACGCCGAGTAGTAAAGGGCTTTCGCCCGCCGCTACAGTCGTTGGTACACCACGGATACACGCTGACCGTCAAAACCAAAGCCCCAACGCATGCGCCCGACTGCGGGGCGCGGCACGCGGATATCATCGATGCCGTCGCGCTCTATGTCGAGCAGTGCCTGAACCGCCAACAGTTCCAGGCCCAGGGCATCGACGCCAGGGTCGTACATCATGTTGATCGTTATCAGCGGTCGCTCATCGAGCATGCCGAGCGTGTCGGCCACGTCAAACACCCGACCGGTGGGAATCACCTGGATATCCCAGCGATCCGAGACGCCACTTCGCTTGGAGCTGGGATTGCAATAGCCGGGCAGTCCAAAGCAGAGCCCCTGAAGCGTCAGATGATAGGCTGTCGGCACATCTGATTGGCCCACATCGATGCCCAGATCGCCGATAGCACAGCTCAAAGCTTGCTTTACAGTGTCCTCGTCTCCTCGACACAGCCCGTCATGGAACGAGTCGATAACTCCAACGTCCTCAACGGCGCACTCAAACCATTCCAGAATTACAAGACGGAGCGCCTGACGCACTTCGTTGTTAGGCAGACGCAGGGAGCGAAGGTACGCGCCGTCCCCCGAATGCCCAGTCATATCCGTCGTAAGAAATCCAGACAGATACAGCGCAGTCCAGATATCATCGGACTTGGCGGCATCGGCCTCCTCGGCATGCACATGCACTGGCGCCTCAATAAACCCATGCGCCTCAAGTAAATCGAACAATGCGGACAGGCGCATGAGATTCCAGTCGCCGACGCATGCGCTCAGACGGTCGGCGTAACCATACAGATCTGCCCGAACAGGCGCGACGCAACCGCGATGTGCGTAGTCCACCACGCGCTCCGGGCTCGAGCAATAAAAACCACCAAGCAGATAGCCCTCGAGCCACTCGCGCGCGTCATCCAGACAGTCGTTGCGCCCGATGCGATCCAGCAGCACCCGGACTTCGTCGTCCGAAAAACCGAACCATCGATCACACCAACTCGACAGCGGTGTCGCCGACCGATAGGAAACCCCACGTTGGGACAACGCAAACTCGGCAGGACCGGGGCGCTCGCCCATAAGACACGTCAATCGCAACGAGTTGCCGGCGTCGGCAATGGTGTCGAACAACATTCGGCTGAGCGACTCGAGGGAATCCACGCTACCGTCGTCCTTAGCGTCCAAACGCTTTGGACATACCGCGTCGTAGTCGTCTATCAGAAGAACAACCTGCTCATCGAAAGCCGTCTGGAGCAGTTTAATAAGCACGCCAGTCGCCGCATCGATCTCCTTATCGCTGGCCACCCCACGCGCCGCCCTCTCGATAAGACGAACCTCACGTCTTGACAGATCAGGCGCGGCAAGCAGCGGCAGCAATCGGGCGCACTCGTGTGCAACAGCGCTGCGAATAGCCGCCGCAGCATCAGCGTCACACCTCACAGCGGCAGTTGAAAAGTCAAGCGTGATGACCGGATAACACGCGTGCTCATCACGATAGCGACCGCCGCCCGCCTGCCAAATCTGGGTGCCGACGAACGGGCTTCGATCCGGCCGTTGATCAGGTCGTTCCAAATAGCATTTGAGCATCGATAGGTTCATGCTCTTGCCAAAACCCTTGGGCCGACAACAAAGCGCAACAGGCGCTTCGCCGTCCAATATATCGGCAATAAACATAGTCTTATCGACGAGTAAACACCGATTGATTGCATCGGAAAAGTCGTGTACATCAACCGGCAGAGCTGCGTTATCCGCATGATTGAGCAACCGTGCGCCAAACGCATGAGCAACACCATAATTCTCCTGTTCAGACACCGTAAACTCTCCTTCTAACGCAGCACGATGCCCATTGTAGCGAGCGGGTAGAGCGCAACAATATCGACATGCAAACGTTTCGGGCAACGGTAGCAATAAACGCCACGAGGGGGCATAACAAATCGTTGCACAACAAAAATGGGGCCCGATGTAATCGCACCGGACCCCGCACTAACTCTATTGAAAACGATCTGAGAGATTACTCCTCGGAGCCATCCTCAGCCGAATCCTTTTTCTGGCGATCGAGCTTATGCTTACCGCTCACGATAGACGTAGCGCCGAGCGTCGCCAAACTCGCGCTGGCAAGGCTCGCCATCACGATCAAGTCGCCCGTCTTGGGCATGTTGCCGCCCGAGGACTTGGTCGTCGTGGTCGTGGTGGTTGTAGTGGTCACCGTCTTGGAGTCATTTTGCTCCTGGACCTGATTGTCGGCACCGCTCTTACCGCTGTCCTCGCCCTGCTGCTTTCCGTCCTCGGTCTTGCCCTTGCTCTCGTCCTTCTCCTCAGATTCAGACTTCTTACCCTCGTCCTTCTTCTGATCGGACTTGCCGCCCTTCTCCGTTTCGGACTTCTCGGAATCTTTCTCCTTAGATTCATCCTTCGCGACCGTGGTCTGCGTCGCAGTAACCTGAACAGAATTGTTCTTGTCAGGAGACGAGCTGCTTACGCCAGCCATCAGCGAAGAGCCCAGCGTGGAGCCAAGCTGCACGGCGAAAGAGGGCTTCTTGTCCGTCGAAGTTGCGGGCGCGTCCGTCTCCTTATTCGAGTCGTCCTTGGAAACACCGGAATCAGAAGCTGCGCCAGAGTTAGAGTCATTGTTAGAACCGGTATCGGCGGAAGAATCGCTCGAACCGGTGGAAGAGTCAGATGAGCCCGCGCCGGTCGAACCAGAAGCGGCGCCGTCCGTATTGCCGGCAGAGTTTGAAGACGAATCGCCTGCAGCAGAGCCGTCCGAATCGGAGCCGTTCGAGACAGAGCCGTTCGAGGTAGACCCGTCGTTGGTAGTGCCACCAGCAGAACCATTGCTGTCAGCATCGGTCGAGGGCGCATCCATCCTGTCATCGTTGGAATCGTCACTCGAGTTGTCATTCGAATCGGGCGTCGGCGCAGGCGCCGGCGTGGACTCGGGCTCCGCAGGCGTCGAGGGCGTCGAGGCGGCCTCGTCCTCGGCGATATAAACCAAGCAGTCCTTCAGCTCGTTTCGGTAGCGGTTCTTCCAGCCCTCATGATACTGGGGCTGGCTCGAAAACTTGGTCGCGACGTTATTGACCACGCTGTTGGCAAGTGCCGTCACAAACTCGCGGTCGGACATATCATTGGAAAGATTCGCCCAACGGAAGAAGTCCCTGCAGCCACCGGTACCACACATGTTGGTGATGCTCCACACCATGCCCTTGACGCAGTCGGCGCGACCGGAAATATCAATGCCCAGGCCGCTCTTGAGCCAAGCCTCGGTCACCGCATAGTAGGAGTTGTACGCATAGGCGTCCTGAAGCGCCGAGAACTCAGCAGGATCGGTATTGTAGGCGCCCTGGAAAGCCTCCTGCGCAATGCGGCCCAGCTCGGTCAGCTGGCCGTTCTCGTACATGGAATTGCTCGCGTTGGAAATCTCGCTGCCGCGATCGATCGCGTCCTTGAGCATGCTGTATTTTTCGGGGTTGTAGTTGTAGGCCTGCTTCATAAACGGGATGAGCGACCAACGGCGATCGAACTGGTAATAGCCCAGCGCGTTATAGCCGTCCCCATACGAAAAGCCCTGGTTGTAGTTGCCATGGCTCTCGTACTTGGTAAAGTACTTCATCTCGGTGGTGACATTGACAAACGAAACGCCCTGGACCGACCGCAGCACGCCCGAGAAGGACTGCTGGGTGTAGAGACCCTTATCGATATCGGTGGCATCCGAGGCAACGCCCGGCGTGGGCTCCTCGGCAGCAGCGGGCGCCGGCACGGCGACGGTGCCAAACGAAAGTGCCAACGTCAGGCCCGCCACAATAGCGGAATGCTTGGGCTGCATAAGATCCTCCCTGCATTGGTGTAGTTAAAGTGCAGTTTGCAAAGATAAGAGTAAGTATTGCAGCTCGCCCGTTGTTGCACAACAACCCCTCGGCAAACGGCAACAACCCTCCGCGAAATCTTAAGGATTTAAATAAATTGGTCGTCAGGCGCCAAAAGAAGTTCGCCGTAATGAGCCAAAAGGCCATCTCTCAGCTGGCAAAAGGCAGGGATATAAACGTTCAGAATGCGCTGAATCAAATCTTGCGCGAGTTTGTTGTCATAGATGTGGACGTTCGTATTGCGGTCTCTGAGCATATCCAGCCAAGCAGCCTCATCTATAAAGTCATAGAACCGATAGGCTTCTTTCAAGATGGCTCGAGGAGAGCCCGACGCAGCAAGCGTCGCGCCCTCATACTCAAGCAAACGCTTGAGGAGCAAAATTGAGATGCCGAAAACCTGCTCATAGATATATATGCAGCCAGAGGCAACGTAGTCGTTATCAAGATCCTGAAACCGAGCCGTTTCCAATACGGCCAGTCGCGAATCAAAAGCCTCGTACGACTTCACGAAAACCCACTTACAGTTTGATATCGAAGTTGATTTCGGGGACGGTGGCTAGGTCGGCCAGGGTCACGCCGTCGACGTACTTTTCGATCACATCGTCCAGGCCGCGCCAGAACTTGACCGTGGAGCACAGGTCGCTGCGGGTGCAGCTGTTGTCGATGCCATCGCACGCCACCGGCGCCGTGCTGCCCTCGACGGCGCGCAGGATGTCGCCGGCGCGCACCTCGGCCGGATCCTTGGCCATCATGTAGCCGCCGCCCTTGCCACGCACACTCTTGAGCAAACCCGCCTTCATAAGCGGACGCACTAGCTGCTCCAAGTACTTCTGCGAAATATGCTCGCGGTCGGCCACCTCGCGCAGGGCAATCTTGCCCTCGGCGTCGCCCAGCGCCGCGATATAGATCATCAATCGGAGGGCATAGCGGCCCTTAGAAGAAATGAGCATACCTACCCTCCCATCGCCTGGGACAAAATAACCAGGAGTATTTGTCCCAAATCTTAAGTAAGTGGAACAAACACAACAGGTATTTTTGTCCCACAATTTGAAAAGTCGAGTGGATTAGTCGGGTTTTCCCTTGACTAACGCCGAACCCATAGTAACTTTATTCCGAGAAGATTCCTAGGGTTTAGTACACCCATGAGTACACCATATACAGAGAGGGACAGCATGAGCGCAAATCCGCTGCTTTCCATCGAGGGTCTGACCGCCTCCGTGGACGAGAAGACCATCCTCCACAACGTCAACCTTAACGTCGCCGCCGGCGAGACCCACGTGCTGATGGGCCCCAACGGCGCCGGCAAGTCCACCCTCGGCCACCTGGTCATGGGCGACCCCGTCTACACCGTCAACGACGGCCGCATCGTCTTTGACGGCCAGGACATCACCGAGCTCACCACCGACAAGCGCTCGCGCGCCGGCCTGTTCCTGAGCTTCCAGGCCCCGGTCGAGATCCCGGGCGTGCCGCTGTCGAGCTTCCTTCGCGCCAGCATCGCCGGCCGCCCCGGCCTGGAGATGAAGGGCAAGGAGTTCCGCCGTCGCGTGAAGGAGCTCGCAGCCGAGCTCAACATGGACACCGCCTACCTCAACCGCGAGCTGGGCGTGGGCTTCTCGGGCGGCGAGAAGAAGAAGGTCGAGATGCTCCAGCTTCTGCTGCTGCAGCCCAAGCTCGCCATCCTGGACGAGACCGACTCGGGCCTGGACGTCGACGCGCTTTCCACCGTCAGCCACGGCATGGATGCCTACCGCAAGAGCTGCGACGGCTCCATGCTCATCATCACGCACAACACGCGCATCCTGGAGCACCTGGATGTCGACCGCGTCCACGTTATGGTCAAGGGCCACATCGTGCGCGAGGACGATGCCTCGCTCATCCCCTGGATCGATAAGAATGGCTTTGAGACCTTCGAGCGCGAGGCCGCCGAGCAGCGCGCCCAGGCCGAAGCCGCCGCTGCCGAGCAGCAGGCGTAAAGGGGCGACGCAATGACCAAGAACCGCTCCGAGGTCGCGGACATCGACCGCAGCCTCTACGACTTCACCTATGGCGAGGAGGGATTCGAGCGCCTCGACGCCGGCATCACGCCCGACATCGTGCGCGAGATCAGTGCCAAGAAGGACGAGCCGCAGTGGATGCTCGACCTGCGCCTGAAGTCCCTCGAGATCTTCAACCGTTTTCCCGACCCGACGTGGGGTCCCTCCATCGAGGGCCTGGACATGGACAACATCGTCACCTACGTCAAGCCTAACACCGACCAAAAGCACGACTGGGAGTCGGTGCCCGACGACATCAAGAACACCTTTGAGCGCCTGGGTATCCCCGAGGCCGAGCGCAGCTACCTGGCGGGCGTCGGCGCGCAGTACGACTCCGAGCTGGTCTACCACAACATGCAGGACACCGCGTCCAAGATGGGCATCGTCTACTCCGGTATCGAGGAGGCCCTGCACGACCCGCAGTGGGAGCCGCTCATCCACGAGAAGTTCATGACGCTCATCCCGCCCACCGACCACAAGTTTGCGGCCCTGCACGGCGCCGTGTGGTCGGGCGGCTCATTTGTCTACGTGCCCAAGGGCACCAAGCTCGACTTCCCGCTGCAAAGCTACTTCCGCCTCAACGCCAAGGGCGCCGGCCAGTTTGAGCACACGCTCATCATCGTCGAGGACGACGCCGACCTGCACTTTATCGAAGGTTGCTCCGCGCCCAAGTACAACGTGGCCAACCTCCACGCCGGCGCCGTCGAGCTCTTTGTGGGCAAGCGCGCGCACCTGCGCTACTCGACCATCGAGAACTGGTCCAAGAACATGTACAACCTCAACACCAAGCGTGCGCGCGTGGACGAGGACGGCGACATCGAGTGGATCAGCGGCTCCTTCGGCAGCCACGTGGGCTACCTCTACCCCATGAGCGTGCTCAACGGCCGCCGCGCCCGCTCGAGCTTTACCGGCATCACCTTTGCAGGCGCCGGCCAGAACCTCGACACCGGCTGCAAGGTCGTGCTCAACGCGCCCGAGACCTCGGCGACCGTCGAGACCAAGGGTATCTCCAAGAGCGGCGGCATCCAGACCTTCCGCAGCTCCATCGTGGCCACGCCCAAGGCCGAGGGCTCCAAGGCAACCGTGAGCTGCCAGTCGCTGATGCTCGACGACCAGAGCCGCTCCGATACCATCCCGGCCATGGACATCCGCGCCAAAAACGTCGACATCGGCCACGAGGCAACCATCGGCCGCATTGGCGACGACAAGGTCTTCTACCTCATGAGCCGCGGCATCTCGGAGGAAGAGGCCCGCACCATGATCGTCAACGGCTTTGCCAACCCGGTCTCCAAGGAGCTACCGCTGGAGTACGCCGTCGAGATGAACAACTTGATCAAGCTCGAGATGGAAGGAGCGATCGGATAATGAAACAGACCACGAACACCGCTGCTACCACGCTTGAACAGGTCAACGCGATGCCCGCAGCTACCTGGGGCTGGCTGAAGATGAACCAGACCAAGCTCGAGCTCTCTGACGAGCTTGCTACCGCTCCTACCGAGGCCGTTGAGGTCGAGGGCCTGGACAAGCAGCTCCTCGGCGCGGACGACGCGTTCGACAACGCTATGGATGCCGTGGTCGAACGCTTCCCCGAGCGCCGCGCCTCCGCCCCCGGCGATACCGCCGATCGCGCGCGCATCACGCCCGAGACCGAGCTCGACGTGCCCGCCACCTCTGTCTACCAGGCAGGCGCCATCAAGCTCGAGGAGGAGCTCTCCCCCGCCGAGGCCTTCGAGACTGGCATGGGCGAGGCCGCCTACACCTACCTGGCAGAGCACGCCACCAAGCGCGTCGTCATCGATGTGCCCACATACAAGCACGCCACGGCCACCGTGCGCGTGAGTGGCGTCGACGCAGCGGCTGCGATTGCAGCTATCGACGTCGTCGCCCGCCCGCAGGCAACGCTCGACCTGAACATCGCCCTGGACTCCCCCGTTACCGGCGAGGGCGTCGTGGGCTCCGTGCTGCGCGTGTGCGCCCACGAGTACGCCACCGTCAACGTGACCTGCACGCAGACGCTCGACGATAGTTGGATCGCACTCGACGACACCGGCCTGTTTTTGGACGAGGGCGCGCGCGTCAACGTACAGCACACCGTCCTGGGTGCCGGCGCCAGCGCCACCGGCCTTGCTGGCGACCTGCTGGGCGACACCGCCAAGGTGACGATCGACACCGATTACCTGGGCGCCCGCGAGCAAGTGCGCGACTTTAACTACGAGCTGCGCCACCGCGGCCGCAAGACCGAGTGCGAGATCGACGCCAACGGCGTGCTGACCGGCACGTCCAAGAAGGTCTACCGCGGCACCATCGACCTCGTGCACGGCTGCAAGGGTGCCGTCGGCACCGAGCGCGAGACCGTGTTGCTGGCCAACAAGGGCGTCGACAACAAGACCGTCCCCGTCATCCTGTGCGACGAGGACGACGTCGCCGGCAACCACGGCGCCACCATCGGCCATGTCCGCGACGAGCAGCTGTTCTACCTCGCCTGCCGCGGCCTCGACCAAAATGCCGCCGAGGACCTGTTCATCCGCGCCAAGCTGGAGGACGCCGCGCTTTCCGCCACCGATGAGCGCACCCGCGCCGCCGTCGTCCGTCTGGGCAACAACCTGATCGATAACTTTGAAGAGGAGCTCGCATGATCGACACCGAGCACGTTAAATGCGATACCTGCACAGCACCGGAGCCTATGGTGCTCGACGCTAGCGACGAGGCTTCGCGCGGCTGGCCTGCCGTAGACATCGAGACTAATCCCTACAAGGCGCAGTTCCCGCTGTTCCAGCAGCATCCCGAGATCGCCTTCCTCGATAGCGCCGCCACCGCGCAGCGCCCCGCCTGTGTGCTCGACGCCGAGCGCGACTTCTACCAGCGCATGAACGCCAACCCCCTGCGCGGCCTGTACTCGCTGTCCGTCGAGGCCACCGACGCCATCGCGAAGGTCCGCCAGCAGATCGCCGACCTCATCGGCGCTGCCCAGGCCAACGAGGTCGTCTTCACCCGCAACACGAGCGAGTCGCTCAACCTGGTCGCCAAGAGCTTTGCGCCAACGGTGTTGGAGCCCGGTGACGAGGTCGTCATCACCATCATGGAGCACCACTCTAACCTGATTCCGTGGCAGCAGGTCTGCCGCGAGACCGGCGCCAAGCTCGTCTATCTCTACCCCACCAAGACCGGCCAGCTCACCACTGAGGAGGTTCTTGCCAAGGTGGGTCCCAAGACCAAAATTCTGGCCGTGGGCCAGGTCTCCAACGTGCTGGGCGTCGCGAACCCGGTCAAGAACCTCGGCAAGCTCGTGCACAAGTACGGCGGCTATCTGGTCGTCGACGGCGCGCAGTCGCTACCGCACATGCCGGTCGATGTGGCCGACCTGGGCGCCGACTTCTTTGCCTTTAGCGCGCACAAGGCCATGGGCCCCATGGGCATCGGCGTGCTGTGGGGCAAGATGGACCTGCTCAACGCCATGCCGCCCATGCTGACCGGCGGCGAGATGATCGATTCGGTCACCGAGCAGGACGCTGTCTGGGCACCCGTCCCCGAGAAGTTCGAGGCCGGCACGCAAGACGCCGCCGGCATCTTCGCCACGGGTGCGGCTCTCGATTACCTGGTTAACACCGTGGGTTATGAGAATATCCAGGCCCGAGAGCAGGCACTCGTCCACTACCTGATGGGCGAACTCATGCAACTCGACTCTGTCCAGATCATCGGCTCCATCTATTGGGATAACCACCACGGTGTCGTAAGCTTCAACGTCAAGGGCATCCACCCGCACGACGTCGCGAGCATCATGGACATGGACGGCGTCTGCATCCGAGCCGGCCACCATTGCGCACAGCCGCTGCTCACCTGGCTGGGCGTCGAGAACCTTGCCTGCTGCCGCGCCAGCGTGGCCTTCTACAACGACAAGGCCGATATCGATAAGTTCATCGCCGGCCTGCATCACGTTTGGAGCACGTTCAATGGGTAATCTGTACACCTCCACCACGTTTATGGAGCACAACTCGCACCCCGACTATAAGTACGAGATGGACGCTCCCACGCACGAGCACGACGGCATCAACCCCAGTTGCGGCGATGAGCTCACCTTGCAGCTGCGTGTCGAGAACGACGTGATTGAGGAGGCTTCCTTTACCGGTCACGGCTGCGCCATCAGCCAGGCCAGCGCCGACATCATGGCCGACCTCATCACCGGCGAGACGGTCGAGGAGGCACGCCGCCTGGCCGGGCTCTTCCTAGCCATGATCCGTGGCGAGCAGCTTTCCGAGGAGGACCTGGAAGACCTGGACGAAGCCGCCCAGCTCCAGGACATCTCGCACATGCCCGCCCGCGTCAAGTGCGCCGAACTCGCCTGGCGCACCCTCGACGGCATGCTCACGGGACAAACTAATCAGTAGTATTTGTCCCAATCTGAAGTATTTTGGTGGCCGAATCGCTTGGCATGAGCGGTTCGGCCATTTTCTAATCCGAGCCTTCGCTTTGAGCCCTGCCCCGTGCAAAGGCACGCACGATACGAGAAGCGGTACTTTTGCTAATCCCCGTATACCGCTCAATCTGTCGCACCGTATAGCCAGCTTCGTGCAGGGCAAAAACAATTCCGTCGCGTTGCGCGGGCGGCGCAGCTTTAAGTCTGTCGAGCGGAACCCCGAGCCCCTTCACCATCTTGTCGGCAAACGCATGCCGTTCCCATTCCGTCTCATCCATATCGTGAATCACGGGGTCGGCGCCGTCGGGCGTCGCCAGCGAATAGGCGATGAAGCCCTCGGCAGAACCAAAGAGCTCAAGCACCGCAGACGGATCCGAAAAGTCCATCGTCGCATCATCATCAAACGCTCGCAGATACTCAGCAAAGCTACTCCACGGATAGCGTTCGATCAAAGCGATGCCCGCCTCCTGCGGATTGGCATGCACATAGCGAATCGCCGCCATCAGATGCCGGTCGGTATCGAGCGAGCGACGATCAAAGCGATTCTGGAACAGATGGCCCGTACGCCCCGTGCGCTTATTGAACCGACGCGCGTAGGTCAAAAGCAACCGATGCATGGCCGCGCTCATCCTGTCCTCGTAATCCGCAAGCACCAAATGCACGTGGTTGCCCATGAGACACCACGCCACAATCGTTACCTGGGCATCGCGGCAGCAGTCACGCGTCAGCTTCAAGAACTCACGCCGGTCCTCATCGCTCTCAAAGATCAGCTGCTTGCCCGTCCCACGAGCACAAACATAGTAATAGCCGGTAACGGTCCTCCAAACGCGCTGCACGGCGCTCCCTTCGCCAGAGTCTGCTTACCATCCAATACATCACGATTGAAACGTGCCATCAAAACATTCACGCAAAATGGCGCTCGTCAACGATAAAAGGCGGCAAACCGTCGACGAGCGGCATCATAGCCACAGGTAAGACACCATTACCTTCCCAAAAACTGACCAATAGCTTGACCAGAACTGATCCTCTACAACATATCACTCGACAACAGACTATCTAATTAAACCGTTTCAATTAAAACTTCCGCGCTTCTCGCTACGAAAACTGAGCCGTTCGCCGAATATTCCGTGCATTTCGCGGTATTATAGGGGCTGCATGTCATGTCCCTTTCGAAGGGTCGCCCGGCAATCGCCAGCCACGACCCCCAGACGGGACGCCAACACGATAGAGAGGAGAGGCATGCAGTACTCACAGGAAGTGGAGAACATGTGCCCCGTTGCCAAGGGTGCATACCACGGCCCCGCACCCATCCCCGAGGAGGGCAAGTGGGTCCAGGCTAAGGAGATTTCCGACATCTCCGGTCTTACGCACGGTGTGGGTTGGTGCGCACCTCAGCAGGGCGCCTGCAAGCTCACGCTGAACGTCAAGGACGGCATCATCGAGGAGGCCCTCGTTGAGACCATCGGCTGCTCGGGCATGACCCACTCTGCCGCCATGGCTTCCGAGATCCTTCCCGGTAAGACCATCCTCGAGGCCCTCAACACCGACCTCGTCTGCGACGCCATCAACGTTGCTATGCGCGAGATCTTCCTGCAGATCGTTTACGGCCGCAGCCAGACCGCGTTCTCCGAGGGCGGCCTGCCCGTGGGCGCCTCCCTCGACGACCTCGGCAAGGGCCTTCGCTCTCAGGTCGGCACCATGTTCGGCACCAAGGCCAAGGGCGCTCGTTACCTCGAGCTCGCTCAGGGCTACGTCACCCGCATGGCTCTCAACGACAAGAACGAGATCATCGCGTTCGAGTTCCTGAACCTCGGCAAGTTCACCGACGCCGTCAAGGCCGGTAAGACCCCCGAGGAGGCCATCGCTGGCGCTATGGGCCACTATGGTCAGTGGGAGAACGCTGCCAAGTACATCGACCCGCGCACCGACGAGGAGACTCACTCCGTCGCCAGCGTGTTCCCGGTTCACGAGTAGAAAGGGAGGGAAATAACTATGACTGTTACGTTCGAAGGTTACGAGCGCCGCGCTGACAAGATCAACAAGTGCCTCGCCGACAACGGCATCGCCTCCCTCGAGGAAGCTCTGCAGATCTGCACCGACAAGGGCTTCAACCCGCGTGAGATCGTCAACAACACCCAGTCCATCGCCTTCCAGAACGCTGAGTGGGCCTACACCCTCGGCTGCGCTCTCGCTGTCAAGCGTGGCGCCAAGTCCGCTTCTGAGGCTGCCGCCATCATCGGCGAGGGCATCCAGGCCTTCACCGTTCCCGGCTCCGTCGCCGAGGACCGCAAGGTCGGTCTGGGTCACGGCAACCTGGGCGCCATGCTGCTCTCCGACGACACCGAGTGCTTCGCCTTCCTGGCCGGCCACGAGTCCTTCGCTGCCGCCGAGGGCGCTATCGGCCTAGCTCTGAACGCCAACAAGGCTCGCAAGAAGCCGCTGCGCGTCATCCTGAACGGTCTGGGCAAGGACGCCGCCCAGATCATCGCCCGCATCAACGGCTTCACCTATGTGAAGACCCAGTTCGACTACTACACGGGCGAGCTCAAGGTCGTCGAGACCATCCCCTACTCCGATGGTCCCCGTGCTGCCGTTAACTGCTACGGCTCCGACGACGTCCGCGAGGGCGTTGCCATCATGTGGCACGAGAACGTCGACATCTCGATCACCGGTAACTCCACCAACCCCACGCGCTTCCAGCACCCCGTCGCTGGCACCTACAAGAAGGAGCGCATCGAGGCTGGCAAGAAGTACTTCTCCGTCGCTTCTGGTGGCGGCACTGGCCGTACCCTGCACCCGGACAACATGGGCGCCGGCCCTGCCTCTTACGGCATGACCGACACCATGGGCCGTATGCACTCCGACGCCCAGTTCGCCGGTTCTTCCTCCGTGCCTGCGCACGTCGACATGATGGGTCTCATCGGCATGGGCAACAACCCCATGGTCGGTGCCACCGTCGCCTGCGCTGTCGCCGTCGAGGAGGCCCTCAAGGCCTAATCGCGCCCGCGCGATGCTCACATACTTGAGCTTTGGAGCCGCTACCTTTCGAGGTAGCGGCTCTTTTTGTTTGCGCTGTCGCAGGGTAGCTAATGCCAATATATCAGTTGGGGCGAACTACGAGATGTGATGAGAAGGAGCCGCCAAGCAGCCCTAACGCCCACCTGCCATATTCGCCCTTTACCGATTTATTCAATCTTTGCGATACCTTTGCCGATCACCCATGCGACAATGCGCCGGACGAGAAAGGAATCCGATGGAATCGACTGATGTACTGGTAATTGGATCTGGCATTGCGGGCCTTTGCGCCGCCATCGAAGCGGCACGCACGGGTGCAACCGTCACTGTGGCAAGCGCCGGTAAAACTATGAGCGGATCGAGCTTTTTCCCGGGCACCTGGGGTCTCGGCCTTATTGGCCCCGTCGACGAAGACGACGAACAGGACCTCATCGACACTATCCAGGCCGTGGGCTGCGGCGTTGCCGACCCCGAGCTCGTCCAGACGTTTGTCCACGGTATTCCTAAGGCCATCCAATGGCTCGAGCAGGATCTGGGTGTTGAGCTCCAGCGTCCGCAAAGCGCCGAGAGCGCCCAGCAAAAGCAATTTATCCCCTGCTTCGACCACAAGACGCGAATGTGGCGCGGCCTCACCCGCAAGTCCCTTGAGGACGCGTGTACGGCCCAGGTCGAGTCTCTCGGCATTCGCCTGCTCCCCCGCCACGAGCTTATAGACCTTGTTGAAGATACGAATGGAAAGACTGTCGGCGCCGTGCTCTACGACCGCACAAGCGAGCAACTCGTGTCTATGGCAGCCAAGGCCATTATCATCGCTGCGGGCGGTACGGGTGGCCTATTCGAGCGCAGTCTCACTTCGGCCGACGTGCTCAGCTCCTCACAGGCCATCGCGCTGGCACACGGCGCAACGCTTACTAATATAGAGTTCATGCAGATGATGCCCGGCTTCATTGAACCCAAGCGCAACCTGGTCTTCAACGAGAAGACTTGGCGCTACGTCAAGTTCGATCAGCCGGTCGATATTGTTGACGACAAGCTGGGTGATCTGCTTGAGCAGCGCTCCGGATACGGCCCCTTCACTTCGCGCCTGGATTCTCGTGCTATCGACCTCGTTGTCGACCAAGCGGGTGCCGATGGTCTGGCACTACACTACGATTTCCCTGACAAGGATGTTCCCGAATTTGTGCAGACCTTTGCCACCTGGCTGCAAGACGAGCACGGCATCGCTCCGACCGACGAGATGCGTGTAGCCATGTACGCCCACGCAGCTAATGGCGGTATCAAGATCGATAAGACAGCGTACACGGGCGTTGAGGGCCTCTACGCTTGCGGCGAGGCGACAGGCGGCATGCACGGTGCCGACCGTATCGGCGGCCTGTCGAGCGCCAACGGCATCGTCTTTGGACGCATTGCCGGCGCATCGGCGGCGCAAGCGGCACAGGACGCCTCTGAGACGCTCCTGAAGACGGATGTCGCCCTCCCCCAGCGCGGCCTCGCCAAGGCAGATGCAGAGCGCCTGACACGCAGCCTCAAACACACGATGAGCACCTACTGCATGATCAATCGCACCGAGAAGGGCCTATCCACAGCATTGCAAGAGCTTGAAGGTCTGAAGTCCGAGCCTGCAGCCTTGAGCGTGGTAGACGCACAAGATAGCGAAATCGCAGCCCTCGCCCGCCTACAATCGCAGGTTCTGCTGGCAACAGAGATGGTCAAAGCCATGCGCAAGCGAACCGAAAGCCTCGGATCGCACTACCGAGCGGACTAAGCCGAGCACCCATCTAGAACGGAACACAACTTCTCGATATTAATGGGTCCCGCGAGCTTGAAGCGACACGGGACCCATTCGTGTCCGCACGGACGAGTATCTTTTATAGACATATATTTATCCCTCGACGAAAGCGAGTTGACCAGCCACTAGCGACGGAGCAAAGAATAGAGGCCATTAAAGACCTTAGAGAAGACATGTTGTAAGGCCAGGCCGCTTGGCCCCTACAAGCAGTCGATCAGCCACCACGTGAGCGGAATAACTCGACCGAAAGCGCGAAGCGGCAAAACGCCAGTTGATTCCCATTTTGCTGACCTCAGCAAAATGGATGCAGCAATCCCCGCGGGAAAGGAATAATAATGGAAAAGACCCAAATAAAAGTGACTATCGATAGCGACGTGGAAACCAGAAAAGGCGTTCACGCGGACAACTTCTCGATCACGACCAGGGGTGATTCTGCCCGCCTCGATTTCTTTCTGTCGGACATTCAGACCGAGGACGGCGAGACGCGCGGCGTGCTGAGCAGTCGCATATTCATGGACATCAGCGATTTGCCGGAACTGAGAGATACGCTCGACGAGGTTATTAAAAAAGTGATGGCAGCCAAGGACGGTGCTGCAAATGGCCGCTAGCGAAACTTTCGAATGGAGCACAAGCGCCGACGCAAGCGAGATCTTTACCCAAGCACCACACCCCACCACTGAAGCCTGGAAGGCAAACGCGGGAAAATGTCTCTATCTATATCTAGATGAATCTGGAAACCTTGATTTCGGAACCTCTGGAAGCAAATATTTTCTAATGACCTGTGCTGTCACCACAAGGCCCTTTACCGCCGCAGGCAAACTGAGAGACATTAAATTCGATCTGATTGAGACGGGGAAAGACATCGAAAAACTCCATGCCTGCGAAGACAGCGACGCGACAAGGACGCTCGTTTACAACAGCCTCTCGGAATCCGCCGGATCTTATCGTGTTTACACCGCATATATCGACAAGGCGCTCCTCAATGAAAGAGAGAAGACACCGGATTCGGTGTATTCGATGGTCTTCGAGATGCTCATCGACGAGATATATCGCTCAGAACACCTTGCATGGGTCGAAAGAGCAATCGTTACAACCGACAAACTCCCCAAAGATGCAACGAGGAGGCAGGTGACCAAGCCGCTCAAGCGCTACATGAAGGAGAAGTTCCAGACGAGGCACATCCCCTATTCGCTTTTCCATCGCGACTCATCGAGCGACATGAACCTGCAAGCAGCCGACTATTTTTGCTGGGCTGCTCACCGTGAGATAACATTTGGGAAGGATTGGCCTATCAAAAAAGTGCGAGGCTCTTTCAAACAGATCGGCGAGATTAAAACAAAGAAGCCGATTGAGCCCTGAGACTCAATCGGCTTCCGACCCTTCCAACTATCAAAAGAAGAACCCCTTGGGTTCGTATCGATGGAAGGGAACCTTTTTCATCTACATTATGCCCCAAATCAAAGCGGGCAAAAGCGAGAATCCGGCAATTGCCCAGCAGCACTTCAGAGCCAACAAAAAAGCGACCAGCCGGAGCCAGTCGCTTTAACATGCTTTGGTGGGCCGTCAGGGGGTCGAACCCTGGACCTTGGGATTAAGAGTCCCCTGCTCTACCAACTGAGCTAACGACCCAAAGCTAAAGTCCGTTGTGGCGGACTTTAGAAGAGATATCGTGTGGTGGGCCGTCAGGGGGTCGAACCCTGGACCTTGGGATTAAGAGTCCCCTGCTCTACCAACTGAGCTAACGACCCGATATCAACACGAAGCAAGAACTGGGGTGGGTAAAGGGACTCGAACCCTCGACCTACGGGACCACAACCCGTCGCTCTAGCCAACTGAGCTACACCCACCGTGTCCTGTGCGCTTCGCGCTCGACTATTATTGCAAGGAACGCCACGCGATGCAAGCCCCAATTTTCAAGAATTTTGAAAAGAGTTTTTCGAGCCCATTTCGAGCAAATCCCACCGGTTTCATAGGAGTAAACTTGCCCCACTGCAAATGCTCGAAAGGACAGGCATGAAAAAACTCTCCAACCGCACGGCGACATTCACCGATTCGGTCATCCGCCGCATGACGCGCATCTCCAATAAGTACGGCGCCGTCAACCTCTCGCAGGGCTTCCCCGATTTCGATCCCCCGGCGCAGCTGCTCGAGAGCCTCAGCACCATTGCCACCGACCCCAAGCCGCTCTATCACCAGTACTCCATCACCTGGGGCTCCCAGGCCATGCGCGAGGCGCTCGCAGCCAAGCAGGAGCACTTTATGGGCATGTCGATCAACCCTAACGAGAACATCGTAGTCACCTGCGGCTCCACCGAGGCCATGATGGCCGCCATGATGACGGTCACGAACCCCGGCGACAAGGTCGTCATCTTCTCGCCGTTCTACGAGAACTACGGCGCCGACACGATCCTCTCGGGCGCTGAGCCCATCTACGTGCCGCTGAACCCGCCCACCTTCGACTTCGATCGCGAGGTCCTCGAGGCGGCCTTCCGCGACAACGACCCCAAGGCCATTGTCCTGTGCAACCCGTCCAACCCCTGCGGCAAGGTCTTTACGCGCGAGGAGCTCACCTTTATCGCCGACCTGTGCAAAAAGTACGACGTCTACTGCATCACCGACGAAGTCTATGAGCACATCGTCTATACGCCCCACGAGCACGTCTATATGGCCACGCTGCCCGGCATGTTCGAGCGCACCATCAGCTGTAGCTCGCTGTCCAAGACCTATTCCATCACTGGCTGGCGCCTGGGCTACACCATCGCCCCGGCCGAGATCACCGAGCGCATCAAGAAGGTCCACGACTTCCTCACCGTGGGCGCCGCCGCTCCCCTGCAGGAGGCTGTCGTCACCGCCCTCAACTTCGACGACAGCTATTACCAGGAGGTCCTCGACCTCTACACCGCCAAGCGCGACCTGTTCTGCCAGGGTCTCGACAGCATCGGGCTCACGCACAACGTGCCGCAGGGCGCTTACTACGTGATGATGGACATCTCGGAGTTTGGCTATGACAGCGACCTCGACTTCTGCGAGGATCTCGCCTCCAAGGTGGGCGTGGGCGCCGTTCCAGGTTCGAGCTTCTTCCGCGAGCCCGTCAATCACCTGATCCGCTTCCACTTTGCCAAGCGCGACGAAACGCTCAACGCCGCGCTGGAGAACCTCAAGTCCCTGCGTGATAAAATCAAACCGCGCGGGTAAGGACGGCCCGGCAACCAAAGGCACCAGAGAAACCTCGCGAACCCGTTGGGCTGCGAGGTTCCTTTTTATAGCGACCTCATTTATATTTTAGAGCGCTATACTTTAGAGGTGGAGCAACTCGTCCCAGAGAGAGGAACACTATGGCAGAGCAGCAGCTTATCGGAGCGCTCGAGGCCGGCGGCACCAAGATGGTCTGCGCCACGGGCTATGCGGACGGTACGGTCCTGGAGCGCGAGCAGATTGCGACCACGACCCCGCAGGAGACCGTAGAGGCCGTCAACGCATGGTTTGCAGACAAAGGCATCGCCGCCCTGGGCATCGGTGCCTTTGGCCCTACCGCGGTTAACCCCGCCTCGCCCCAGTACGGCAAAATCCTGGAGACGCCCAAGACCGCATGGCGCTACTTTGACCTGCTGGGCACCATCAAAAACGAGCTCAACATCCCCTGCGGCTACGATACCGACGTCAACGTCGCCTGCCTGGGCGAGGTCACCTTTGGTTGCGCTAAGAGTCTCACCGATGTGGTCTACCTGACAATCGGTACCGGCGTGGGCGCCGGCGTGCTCTCGGGCGGTCAGCTCGTCCACGGCATGATGCATCCCGAGGCCGGCCACATCCTGGTCACGCGCGACCCGCGCGACACCATCGGCGAGCACAGCGGCTGCCCCTTCCACGACAACTGCCTGGAGGGCCTCATCGCCGGCCCTGGCGTCAAAAAGCGCTGGGACGGTAAGTCCGCCGGCGAGATGACCGATGACCCGGAGGCAATGGACCTGCTCGCCGGCTATCTGGCACAGGCGCTCATGACCTACATCCTGTGCTATGCCCCGCAGAAGATCATTATCGGCGGCGGCGTTGCCGACCACACCCCCATCGTGCCGCTCGCCCGCAAGAAATGCGCCGAGATGCTCAACGGCTACATCGTCACGCCCGAGATGGCCGACATCGATAACTACATCGTCAACAACAGCCTCGAGGGCAAGCAGGGCATCATGGGCTGCCTGGCCCTGGGTGCGAAGGCGCTCCAGTAGGACCAAAAAAGACACGGCGACATGGCGCGATTCGGATCCCAAGATAGAGCTGCCACGCCCCGCAGAAGCCCCAAAACAAGCAAGGCCGCCTAGGACCAAGTAACATATCCTAGGCGGCCTTTTTGGCGCATATCAGCGACCGTAACAGGTATCGGAGCGCGACACCCGTCGCAGCCCCGCAGCAATCGATCATCACGTCGGCAATCATGCCGGCACGTCCCGGCACAAAGAGCTGGATCGTCTCGTCGATCGAGGGAATCAACAGTAGGAACACTGCCGTGGGAAGCAGCACGTCAAAGGTGCGCCGGCCCTCGAAGTCAAAGGCGTGCGTCGCCAAGATGCCGAGCACCATATACTCGGTAAAATGGGCGCATTTGCGAACCACAAAGTTGGTCACCCGCTCATACGGAAGTCCCACGCCGTGCAAAAATCCACGGACGGCCTCCATGACCGTCAGGCTCAGCGATCCCGATCCTGAGCCGGGAACCAGCGAATTGCCCCAAATCAAGAGCGCCATCAGGCAGGTCGCGACCGCCCATTTTAGATTCAGCTTCACCATGCGAAAGCTAAGCCTCGGCACGAAGCGGCGCAAAGCTGGCGGTGCCGCCCTCGATAACGCTCAGGTAGGCACGACCCGTACGCTTGGCAGTAGAGGACTGCAGGCGCTCGATCTCTTCCTCGAGGATCTGATTGACGCGCTCATGGCGACGGTTCTCCATAATGCCGGCGGCAATGGCCTCAGCACGTTCAATGCTCTCGCGCGAGATACGGGCGGTATCCTCGGGAAACACGGCGCTGTGACGACCGACATAGGCGGGAGCAGCGGGCTGAGGGGCAGCGACGGGAGCGGGGGCCGCAACGGGGGCAGGCTCGTCGATCTCGTCCAAAATCGCGGTGGCAGCGGCCCACATGTCCTCGTGGCCCGAGTAATCAGCCATGGGAACATCAACCTCAAGCGAGGCGTCGGGAAGGTCACCGGTGTCGATGCGATCCTGGGCATCGATCGATGCGGTGATGGCAGCGGGCTCGTCAAGATCGTCGAGATCGACGCCCGCGGCATCGGAGATGATGGGCATGCTGGCAAGATTCGCGTTGTACGGCGCAGCCTCAGCCGCCTGCTGCTGGGCGGGAGCGCCCCACAGCGAGCTTTCGGCGGCGCGGCGAGCGGCAACAGCCTCCTCGTCGGCAGTCATGGTTTCGTCAACGTACGAAGTGCCGACAGAGGCGTTCGCATCCGCGGAGGTGGCGCTATAGGCATTGCTGGCAGCCGCATTGGCAACGAGCGCCACGAAGGCAGCCGTGCTGCCCGCAGGGGCGGCCTGGGAGCCCGACACGGCGCGCGCGGCGGCAGCGATGTCATCGCGGTTGTAAGAGCCGGTCTGGCCACCGTTAGTGAGCTCATCGATTGCGACCTGATAGACGTCGCGCGAGCGCGCGGGATCGCAGCTGACCGGAGAGTCGTCGTCGAGCATGCTATCGATCATGGACCAGGCCTCGGCCTCGTCCATGGCGTCTGCGGCGCGAGCGATGGTGGGAACGCCATCATCGGCATGACGACGCTGGAAGGCACCGGTCAGGCCAGAAAGGAAAGCAGAGGAAGACTGCTCGGATTGGGCTTGGGCGGCAGGCGCCGCAGTATAAGACTCCGCATCCTGCTGCTGCGCGGGAATCGAGGCCGTCTTGAACTCGCTGCGATACTGGTTGACGTTAGCGGCCCCGCCGATGGCATCGGGCTCGAACAGGCGCTCTTCGCGCTGGGCACGGTACTCGGAAATGCCCAGCGAGGCGGCGTAGATGCCCACACCCGCCACAGCGCCCACGGCAAAGGGAACGGCACCTGCAACCACCGTCTCGTTCACCGACGAAAACGGCAGCGTCGCGGCATACATCACCACGGGGGCGGCAAGGCCGATCCCGCAAGAAAGTCCGGCAAGGACTGCTCGTTGTGTTGCATCAGAAGAAGCCATGAGCTCTCCCCATCTTCCAGCACCCAAATCGCATCATTCAGTTGGCTGCGCGAGAGAAGATGAAGCGGGGCCTGGGCCCCAAAGCAACGGTATATGGTTCGTTTCATCTGCGTTTTCCGTCGCGAAGCTTAAAAGCTATTATGCGAAACCGCTCCTTCGATTGCAAGCGACGTTGTCGGATTGAAACGGGAAACCCGCTGCTCGCCGGTCTTATGGTCGATAATTGGCGTCGAGTGGCGATATAAAAAGGGCCGAAGCGCAAGCCCCGACCCTTCATCGCGTTGGCGATAACGCCGCGTGCGGCTGGCGACTTAGAACGTCTGCTCGTAGTCGCTGTGCTTTTTGGCCGAACGCACCAGGAACTCCTGGTTGGTGTTGGTGCCCTTAAGGCCCTTGATAAACGATGCGGCCGCGCGCTCGGTATTGTTCATGCCGGCGAGGATGCGGCGCAGGCCAAAGACAAACGGGCGCATCTGCTCGTCGACCAGCAGGTCCTCGTTGCGCGTACCCGAGGCGACGGGGTCGATAGCCGGGAAGATGCGACGGTCGGCCAGGTCGCGGTCGAGCTTGAGCTCCATGTTGCCGGTGCCCTTGAACTCCTCAAAGATGACCTCGTCCATCTTGGAACCGGTGTCGATGAGCGCGGAGGCCAAGATGGTGAGCGAGCCGCCATTCTCGATATTGCGGGCTGCGCCCAGGAAGCGCTTGGGCGGATACAGGGCCGCCGAATCGACGCCGCCCGAGAGGATTCGGCCCGAGGCGGGTGCTGCCAGGTTGTAGGCACGGGCAAGGCGCGTGATGGAGTCGAGCACTACCACGACGTCGCCGCCAAGCTCCACGATGCGCTTGGCGCGTTCGATAACGAGCTCGGCCACACGGGTGTGGTTATCGGCAGGCATATCGAAGGTGGAAGCCACGACCTCGCCCTTAATGGAGCGCTGCATATCGGTGACCTCTTCGGGGCGCTCGTCGACGAGCAGGCAGATGAGGTGCACCTCGGGATTATTGATCGAGATGGACTGGCAGATCTTCTTGAGGATCGTGGTCTTGCCGGCCTTGGGCGGCGACACGATCAGGCCGCGCTGGCCCTTGCCGATCGGCGAAACGATGTCGATGGCACGACCGGTGATGGAGTCCTTGCCGTGCTCCATGCGCAGCGGCTCATTGGGATAGACCGGCGTGAGGTCGCCGAACTTGGGGCGATTGCGAGACTGCTCGGGATCCAGGCCGTTGACGGTCGTGATCTTAGCGAGGCCGGCGCGCTTGTCGCTGCCGCGCGAGGGGCGAAGCGAGCCCTCGATGACGTCGCCCGTGCGCAGACGCGCGGAGCGAATGAGGTAAGCAGGAACGAAGGCGTCGTCGTTGGACTTCATGTAGCCGTGGGCATGGATGATGCCGGTGCTGTCCGGACGAATCTGCAGGATGCCCTTGATGTCACGGAAGCCCTCGGCCTTCGCGGCGGTGGTGTAGATCTCCTCGACGAGCTCGGCCTTCTTCTTGCCGGTCGTCTCGATCTCGAACTCCTTGGCCTTCTCGCGAAGCTCGGCGACCTTCATGGCCGCGAGTTCCTCGCGCGAAAGCGTGGGCTCGGTGGGGGCGGCGTTGCGCTCCTTGTTGCGCTGCTTGCGATCGCGCTGACGGTTGCGACGGTCGTTGTTGCGCTCATCTTTGCGCTCGTTGCGGTCATTGCGCTCGTCGTTGCGCTTGTGCTGACGACGGTTGGGACGAGAGTTCTCTTCGGCCTCGACGGGGGCGGCGCCATCGGTTGCGGAGGCGTCGGCGTTAGCCGCAGCATCATCACTGGCCTCGGCATTGGAATCGCCCTGCGGCTCGGCCTCGGCCTGCTGCTCGGCAGCCTTGGCCTTAGCGGACTTCTTGCGACCGCGCTTGGGCTTCTCGGACGCGGGCTGTTCGACGTCCTGAGAGTCGGGGACACCAGTCGATGCCTCGGCAGTCGTCTCGCCAGAATCTTCGGACGCACCCTTCTTGGCGGCCTTAGATTTAGTCGAGCGCTTTGCCGCGGTGCGACGGCTACGACCGGGGTGGACGTCTGCCGCCTCGCCCTCGGTGACTACGACATCCTCGGCGGACGATGCGTCCTGAGCCGGGGCGTCGGCAGGCACGGACTCGGCTGTCGCCGCGGCTACCTGAGCTGCTGCCGCAGCTGCAGCAGCGGCCTTCTCGGCCTCCACGAACGCCTTAGGCTTGCGACCGCGGCGATGCGGACGCAGGGCAGGATCGACGACGGGCACCTCGCTTACCTCAGCGGACGGCGCTCCCTCCCCTTCTGCAGGACGAGCCGAAGCCTCGATGACCTCGGAGGCTGTTTGCTCAACGGCCTGCTGGGTCTTGGCGGCCGCACGACGGCGCGTACGCGAAGCCGGCTTCTCAGTCGGCTGGTCAGCGGCGGGAGCCTCGGTGACAGCAGGCGCTTCGGACGCGGACGCCGTCGCGAGCTCGGTCAGAGCCGCAGTCTCGCGCTCGGCGGCGCGACGACGAGCGCGTACCACCTGGGCCTCGCTGATCTGCGCCAGTGCACGTGCCTGCGCGACCTCATCGGAAATCGGCGCCGAGGAGTCGACCGCGTCGGCGCGCTTGGTGCGCGTGGTGCGACGCTTGGGCTTGGCAGACTCGTCACCGCTGGCCGCCGGCTTAGCTACGCGGCGCGTGCGCTTGGGCTTTGCGGGCGCAGCCTCCTCGCCTGTTGCAGGCTCAGCCTTCTCAGCCGCAACAGGCACGGCCGCCGGAGCGGGCTTGGGCGCCTCGGGGGCCGACGCCTGAGCCGGCACGGGCGTCGCGACCTGGTCCGACGCAACCGGTGCAGCGGGAGCGGCCTGCGTCGTCGTTATTTCATTTTCTTGCTGTTGATCAGACACAGTGTTTGCTCAACTTTCTTTTCAAGCCCTGTGATCACATGCTCCCTGCATATACCTTCAGGGCGGCTAAACAGTCTAGCTCCGTCCAAAAGCGACGGACTTCATTGATCTGTATCGAGATGATTGCGTTAAATACGCAGCGTTAGTGTAACACAACCGCCGCCACCTGCAACTTAGTCATTGGGGACGTTCTTAAACGACTAGCCAACGACTAGCCAAAAGGGACACTCTTTGGGTTTCCGCCCGCAAGGCAAATAGCCTCCGCCAAAACCATGCCAGTTTACTACGATAAATAGTCGGTCTCCAACCAGGCAACGATTCGCAAAAAACAAAACCGCAGGTAGAGCACTTGCCGGTCATGCAAAACAATCGGTGCGGTCGGCATACTCCAAATCATCGTAGTAAACCAGCATAGTTTCGCATTTCCCGCAGTTCCAAATTCTTCAATACGCCGGCTTTTGCACAAAAAGCCCGACCTCCGCGTGGGAGATCGGGCTTAAAAGGCTCAACTAAGCCGTACCTACTCGGTCAAACGACCCGCAGATTACATCTGCTCGGGTGCGGAAACGCCAACGAGGGTAAGCACCAGGGCGAGCGTCACGCGGACAGCGTCGCAAGCGGCCAGACGGGCGCGCGAGAGCTCGGGGTCGACGGGACGGCCATCGCTCGGCAGCACCTGGCAGGCAGCGTAGAAGCTGTGGAAGTCGCCGGCGAGCTCCTCGGCAAAGTGCGTCAGACGGAACGGAGCACGGTCGCGAGCGCAGCTACCGATGAGGTCGGTGAGCTCGTTAAGCTTGCGCGAAAGGGCGAGCTCAGTCGGATCGGTCAGCAACGAGTAATCGACGTTCTCGCCGATGGCCTTGGCGGCGACGGCCTTCATGCCCATCTCGGCGGCCTGCTCGGCGGTGACGTCGGCGGCACGACGCAGGATGGAGCACACACGGGCGTGAGCGTACTGCACGTAGTACACCGGGTTGGAGTTATCGCGCTTCTTAACGGCCTCGATGTCGAAGTCGACCATCTGGTTGGAGCTCTTGGAGATGAGCGTGTAGCGAGCGGCGTCGGAGCCAACCTCGTCGACGAGCTCCTGCAGGGTCACCATGGTGCCCTTACGCTTGGACATACGGACGGGCTTGCCGTTGCGCAGCAGGTTGAC